>DATHQH010000001.1:0-19288 GCA_035482895.1 Alloacidobacterium sp.
GACGATGGTGACCATCGCGAGTATGGCGCTGACTAAAGCACTAAGGGTTTGAAGTGCACCCGAGTTAGAATTCAGCCATTGCAACATAGGCCACAGGGTATCACTGCGCCACTCGCGCCGCAGCTTTATGCTGGGTGCCCCAGGTTCTATGAGCAACGCCGAAGGGTAACCTGGGTTGTTCACGCAGAGTCATTTGTGATGCATCGCACAGTTTTGAGAGATAAACCGTTCCGCGGTTAGTTCGAGGAGGCGCACGTGGCCTTGATCCCAAACATCCTCTTCCCGGTGGATTTTTTCTCCATCCAGCTTTGCTATGGCCCCGTATGTGAAACGAGCAGCGACTCTGTCGGGAGCCAAAGTGTCGCTAATCCATGTTTTCGATCCGGCCAGCTACAACGGTTTTGAGCTCTACCTGAGAGCTATCCCAGAGATTGCAACAGAGCATCAGAATATTGCCCGGGACAGGCTCGATTCGTTCTTGGCAGCCGAATTTCCAGCCGCAGAATGCCCGAGAATCCTCGTCTCTGGAGATGCAGCGACGCAGATCGCTCAGACTGCCAGAAACGGCTTCGATCTCATCATCATGCCCACGCACTCCGGATTTTTCCGGCGAATGCTGCTTGGTTCGACAACCGCCAAGGTGCTCAATGATGCAGATTGCCCGGTGTTGACCAGCATGCATTCTGAGACGATTGCTCCCCGGCCACAAGAGCACAGGGAGTGGTTATGTGCGATTGGTTTGGGGCATGACTCGGAACGAGTGCTTCGCTTCGCCCATCGGATGTCTAAAGAAGAAAAGGCCAATCTGACCATCATTCATGCCATTCAGTCCGAAGACCCCTTATTGCCGACGCAACTGGATCTCGAAGAGATGGTACAGTCTGCGGAACGGAAAGAGGCGCATCAGCGCATTGCCGATCTGCAAAAAACAGTGGGCGCCAACTTGCCGGTTCACATCGCTGCAGGGACAGTAAAACAGGCTCTGCTTGAAGCGGCCAGGCGATCGGATGCCGATGTGCTGATTGTCGGAAGAAGTCCTCAATCAGGCGCTCACGGCCGCATACGAGACCTGACATACGCGATGATTCGCGATTCACCTTTTCCAGTTCTGAGTGTCTGACCTCGGGGATTTGTCGACGATCGCCTGGCCGGTGGACGGGTGCCCCGGGTTCGCGAAGCTAACCCGGGGTAGTTCCAAATTCATCTGAACAGCCCGACTCGCTTCAGTGCTGTACTACCGTCCCCGATCCGCGGCTGGCGCTGCCCGATCCCGGACCTGATCCATAACCACCACCGTTCGATCCGCTGGGACCGATGCCCTGGCTGAATTGCGAGTCCATCCATGCGATGCGCTGCGTGAGCCAGCTTTTCAGGAAATCCACCTCACCCTGATAGGAACCGGCCACTTCGGAATTCGGCCAGACAGCTTCTCCGAGAACGGGCCAGCGCTGGAAGTTATTCTGCTGGGATTGGTTCAGGTAGGCTGCCGTCTGATCGATGAAGGCGGGCAGAGTATCCAGCTGCGATGCTTTGACCTGCTTCCACCGGGCAATTACGGCTTTGGTGAAAGCTGGGTCTTGGAACAATCTGGCATACCACGACGCATTGCCTACCCACCACAGATCGGGATTGACGATTGGAGCATAGTTCACATTACCGGAACTGATGTCGAAATCCCACACCGGTCCCATATAAAGCAGGGGGTTGTTTTTGTCCTTATAAAGGTAATCGCTGCTAAAGAAATCAGCATCGACATTTCCCATGATTTCATTTGTCAGATACCAGTTAATGAGCGTGTTTTTATCGAAGTAAGCAGGCCAGCCGGTTGTGGAATTGGTAAAGGTATCCGAGTAGAGAGCATTCTCGGCCTGTTGCACGTAGTTTTGAATGTAGGAAGATTGCTCTGGCGTAGCGGGATCAGGATCCTGCAGCCCGAATTCCACGTCATGCGCCGTAGTGAAGACAAAGTCTTCATCCTGATGTTGATCGATCTCCAGGAGATACCCTCCCGTCAGAGCTTTTCCGGAATTGTCTGTGTCATCCATCTCATTGATATTTACCTGGGTTTTGCCAATGTCCACTTCCTGTGTGAGTTCATAATTGCCCTCATACTGGCCATTCAGGAAAAGCTCCACAAACACGGAACTAGGCGTCCAGGGCATGCCCAGGCGCTGGCTCAGTTCAAGAGCTACATAATTGCGCATGAGCGCTTTGTCGTCATAATTGGCCAGCAGAATCCAGTTCTTGTTGGATGGCATGCCCAGCAGGGGTGCTTTTGAGGCCAGCTTGACCTTGTAAGGCTTTTTCGGCATGAGAATTGTACTGTTGCCGTGTAAATGCACCTCCATGGTGCCCGTATACGGTGAGTCGGTCGGGTCCGCTGTGCCCGGAGTGATCGAGATGTTGCCGTTTACATAGTCTGTCTTATTCAGGATCGGCGCGCCGTCCTGCGTTGTCATTCGAAGCACAGGCAGGTTCATCGTCGTTGGCACAAAAGATGGGTTTTCGAGTGAAACAGTCAAGTTCAAAGGCGAGCTGCTGGTGAACGGCCCAAAATTAGCAGAAATTGCAGCGGTTGCTGCCATCGAATCAGGGTTCCCGGCGCCTGTAGCTGGAAACGAGCTTGCTGCTGCGTTCGATGCCGCGCTGAAGGTCAAGGTCGCCGATACGTTTCGATTCAATTTCAGCTGAGACGGCGATACGGTCACTCCGGAGGGCAATCCAGTTACGGTGATCAACGCTCCCTCGCCAAGGTCTGCCGGGGAAGCTACCTGGACCGTTACTGTTTGCGAAGATCCGGGAGTCAGCGTAATAGCGCTGCTGGAAGATGTCAGGGTGACTTGATTTGCTTGAACGCCACAACCAGCCAGAAAAAGTAAAACAGACGCTGCCCCAATTTTGAATTGTGGCAGTCGCAGAAGAGCTTGCATTCTTTCCTCTCTTGCACTTGTATTAAATTGCGGAATGAAAGCCGGAAGGGGTGAACGGAAATCATTCGGTACAGTAATAGATAGATTGTTAAAATAAGGATAATATTTTAGAGAAGATTGGGCGAGTAGAAAATTTATTCGAATCAGAAATCCTGCGGAGAAGCTTGGCTTCGCCGTAGTGGCGGTTCGCAAATTCAGAAAGCGAACCCGAGCCGGTGGACTGCGCCAGCAGTCACAATGTAATGACAATGCAATGACACTCCTTAGGGGCGGTGCGGAGTAGGCTGGCTTCGGACTTCAGAACCCAGACGCCCCCGCCTGCGGTTTGTTTCCAGCCCTTTACCGACGCCGCGTCGTTCTAAAGAGGCAGCACGAGTACAGCGGGGCTGACAGCACCAGGAGTCTCGTAATGAAAACGCTAGTACGCCTTACCGTCAGTGCCGCATTGGCTCTGTCGACGGGTGGCCTCTCTTTCGGACAGCACTATACCCAAACCAATCTTGTTGCCAACACCTCAGGAGTCGCTCCTGTCACCGATCCACAGCTGGTCAACCCCTGGGGCCTGTCTCGCGGCTCCGGCAGTCCCTGGTGGGTCTCCGATAACGCAACCGGGTTCAGCACCCTCTACAACGGCCCCGGAGCCAAGCAAGGCCTGATCGTCACCATCCCCCCGTCCAATCCCAACAACAAGCAGACGCCGACCGGTACTCCAACCGGCACCATCTTCAACGGCAGCACCACCGATTTCCTGCTGGCGCCCAATGCTCCCGCATCTTTCCTCTTCTCTACGATTGATGGAACCATCGTCGGCTGGAATGCGACCATCGGCGTTGCGCAAGGAGCGATGCCTCCTTCGACCCATGCCATGACGGTAGTCAGAACCACCGACGGTTCCAGCTACACGGGCCTGACCAGCGCTTTCATCAACGGCAATCGCTATCTGTACACCGCGAACTTCACCAAAGGCCGTGTGGATGTTTACAACAACGCATTTCAGCGGGTGCACCTGCCGCCTGTGCACGGCGGCGACAATCATTCCGATGATTTTGCCTTCGATGAGGGCCGTCACAATGATGGCGACCAACCCTTCGTCGATGATCGTTTACCGCGCAACTTCGTGCCTTTTAACGTGCAGTCTATCGGCAACGACATTGTCGTTACCTATGCGCTCCATCAGGAAGGACAGCCTTTTGAAACCGACGGCCCGGGGCTGGGCTATGTCGATATTTACAGCTCCTCCGGGCAGCTTCTGCGGCGCCTCGAGCATGGCGATTGGCTCAATGCTCCGTGGGGTGTGGCACTGGCTCCACTCGATTTCGGACGCTTCAGCCACGATCTGCTGATCGCTCAGTTTGCTGGCGGCGGCACTACGCAGTCCAGCGGCTTTATCGCAGCCTATGACCTGTCCACCGGCAAGCTCGATGGATTGCTGGAGGATGCGACCGGAAAGACGCTCTCGATCAACGGTATCTGGGCAATCAGCCCGGGAAACGTAAGCCCAGGCAATAGCGATCCCGCAAAAGCCCCGGCCGCGGAACTCTACTTCACCGCTGGTCCCAACCATGGCTCAGGCGGACTGTTCGGCTATCTGACGGCAGTTTCTGCAGAGCTGATCAAAGGAAATGATCAGTAATTGAAATAGATCCTGTACCAGGGTCTTTATTCCACATACTGCCCCACCCTTCGCTCAGCCAAGGTGGGGCAGCTTCATTTGTAACTGTCGCTTAAGGAATCACTCGCGACTTCTTCAACTGCTCAAACAGTTCAAAGAACGAAGCAGGCGTTTCCTGATATTCCTTGAACCCGAGCAGCCGGCTCTTCGTCATGTCGTTTACGCACTCGATCTTTCGTCCAAGATCGGCGTCCGTGTGCCACCAGGAAGCCAGCTTGTCCACGTTGCTTTCAACAAGTCCATACTTGGTTGCAACCTCCGTCCACAGCGGAGCAACATCTTTCATCTGCTTTTCCAGCGGAGCCGACTCCGCATGCGGTCCCGCAGCCTCCACTCCGAAGTAAGCAGCCAGCTGCGGCCAGAGCCAGCGCCAGCGGAAGATATCGCCATTCACCGTGTTGAATGCCTGATTGTGGGCTTCCGGAGTCGTCGCCGCCCACTCCATCTGCTTCGCCAGCACGCGCGCATCGCATATGTCGGTCAAAAAATTCCATTGCTCCTGCGAACCGGGAAAAACAAAAGGCCGTCCAGTTTCGCGGCAAATTGTGGCGTATACGGCCAGCGTGACGCCCATGTTCATGGCATTGCCCAGCGCGTAGCCAATCACCGTATGCGCGCGATGTACACTCCAGGTAAAGCCCATGCGCTTTGCCGCTGCGAACAGAATGTCTTCCTGCGTGTAGTAAAAATTCTCACCGGGCAGACGTGGCTGGTCTTCACGGAACGGCGTCTCCGCCATCGTCTTTCCATAAGACTCAAACGGACCCAGATAGTGCTTCGTTCCGGTCACCAGCGCCGCATGCTTCAGCTTCTTCGCGCCTTCAAGGGCTTCAAACAAGTGCTCGACCATTGCTCCGTTCACGCGAACGTTTTCCTTTTCCGTCGGCTGCCGGAGCCATGCGCAGATGAATACATCGGTGACATCCAGTCCCGACACGGCCTGTTTCAGCGAGTTCTCGTCGAGCAGATCGGCTGCTATCGGTTGGATACCCGGCCCTGGCTGCGGCTTTCGGGCAAGTCCATACACATCCCATCCCTTGTGGACTAAATGCTGTGCAAGATTGCCCCCCGCGATTCCGGTTGCGCCTACGACTAACGCACTTCTTTGGCTCATCAGACGTACCTGCTCTCTTAGCTTTTCCTCTTTGGATGTGGTGACGCCGCGTAAAGGCTCAAACAGCGCAGTCCGGTATGAGTTGCATCGCGCGTCCGATACAATCCGAAATCATCGGAGGAAACTTTGGAAAGACGGCGATTTCTGACCTCATCCCTGGCCGCATCTGCCCTCGCCCTTGCGAATCAGAGAGGCAAAGCACAAACATCCGCCAGTAAACCGCGTGAGTACTATGAGCTTCGCAAATACCACATGCAGACAGGCCCGCAAACGAAGCTCACTGAGAGCTACTTGTCTGAAGCTTTCATTCCGGCTCTCAACCGCCTCGGTATGTCACCGGTAGGCGTGTTCAACCTCACCATTGGGCCGGAGACGCCTGTGCTCTACGTGCTCATTCCCAGCCCTTCACTCGAATCGTTGGTCACTGCCGAACTGCACCTCGCGCAGGACGAAGCATTTTTGAAAACAGCTGAGCCTTTCTGGAATGCTCCACCTACCGCACCTGCGTTTCTTCGCATCGAAAGCTCATTGCTCATCGCTTTTGAAGGATGGCCCAGGCTGACCCCTCCCGCTTCAACGGCGCAACACAGCAAGAGAGTCTTTCAGCTTCGCACCTATGAAAGCGCCAGCAATCAGGATCACGTGCGCAAAGTGGAGATGTTCCACAGCGGCGAGTTTGAAATTTTTCAGAAGGCTGGCTTTGGACAGGTCTTCTACGGCGATACGTTGATCGGACAGCGCCTGCCCAACTTGACCTACATGCTCAGCTTCAGTGATCTCGGCGAGATGGACGCCAAGTGGGATGCCTTCCGCAACGATCCGAACTGGAAGAAGCTGTCCACATCGCCGCGGTATGCCTTCGAGCAGATCGTGAGCAATATCTCGAATCTGATTTTGACGCCGACTGCTTTTTCGCAGATATAACGAAGGACCGCACACGGCCATAAAAATCTTCTGTATCGGGGTTCGCTTCAGGTATAGTTGCGCCACGAACCCCGGAGAAGTGAAATGCCTTACCGATTTGCTTTCCTGCTGATCGTAGTGTGTGTCTCAGCTGGTGCCGTGTATGCGCAAGAAAATACAGAGCCCCTGCCCGCTCCACAGGGTTCGCCGGCTGCGTCGGTGTGCTCTCACGTGCCTGACGCTGATACAGACTCCGAGAGATACAACGCAGGCTTTAGTGATGGATATAAAGCGGGATGCAAACATGCCTTGTCCACTCAGCCCCGTACTACGAGCAGCGTCCATCTCGACGCGGCTGTGCAAGACACGCTAGCGCCGACCTCCTCGCTTGCCGAGGAAAATGCCAACCTGCTTAAGCTCATCGGGGAAGTCTGTGATGGCGCTGACATAGGTGCGCGCAAGAAAGGTGCGGGCCATGATGAGACCTGGAATCTGAAATACCGGATAGCGCTCCTGACCCGCCTCATTGAAAACCGTCCATCCGATTGCCAATGAAAGCTCTCGCCATCGCCGCCGCAATTTTCATCACCGTTCTCGGGACTGCCAGCCGAGCGCAAACTCCTGATCGAAGTGTTCCTGCATCTCATTCCGGGAAATCCCGCGCCGGAGATGTGCGCCAGACTGATTCAGGCACGCTCGCGGATGCCCTGGCGGCAGCGCAGGACCAGGTCAATATTCCAACTCAGCCAGCTGCAAGCAATGGGCCCGCAAGCAAGGCCCAGGCCGATTACAACGAAGCCTATTGGAAATATCAGCGCGACGCCATCGAACAAACGCGCAAGGTCTATGCATGGCAGCACGTCTCATCCATCATCATTTTTTACGTTGTGATTTTTCTGGTGCTGGTCGGCGTACTCTTTTCCTGGCTCCAGTTCAAGGCGGCAGCTTACACGGGGGAGTCAGAAGAGTTGGACGCATCGATGAAGGGGGTCAAAATTACCTCATCCACGCTGGGCGTGGTGATCCTCGTGCTTTCGATGTGCTTTTTCTATCTGTATCTTCGCTACGTGTATCCAATCAACGTGAACGAAGGGACAAAGATGGTCAAGAGTTCTGAGTAAAGCCGCGCTCGTTGACTTCAAGTTTCAATCAAGTTCGTCTTCGTTAGAACTACACATCATTTCCCAGATGGAAGATCGGCTCGACGCCGGTCGCTCGCGCGATCAGTGCCTGCTCTTCGTGCGGCTCCAGCGGCTTGTAGTTCTGTGCGACGTCCATGGCCAGACGGAAGTATTTTTCTTCGCCTGGCGGCAGAGCGGCAGTGATCGGATGTCCGAGCGTCCAGCGCAACCCCAGCGAAGCCTCATCGGGAAAAGCTGCTGGCTGATACCAGCACTTCGGCTCGGGGTGATTCTGCTTCTGGTCGGTGGACCATACCGTTTTCGCCATCGCCTTCAGCGCCAGAATGCCCATGCCTTTTTCCTGCGCGCGCTTTAAAATCTGCGGGCCAAAATTCGCCTGCGAAAAAAGCACAAAGTTGACGGGAAAGAGGACTGTGTCGAAGTTGTAGCGATTCATCGCTGCAACCGCTGTCTCCGCTGAGTGCACTGAGAAGCCGATGTAGCGAATCTTGCCTTCTCTCTTCGCTGCTTCCATCGTCTCCATCGCGCCGCCCGGCCCCAGCACTGTGTCGAGATCAGTCATCTTGGTCAGTGCGTGGAACTGATACAGGTCGACGTGGTCCGTCTTCAGCAGTCGTAGCGACTCTTCCAATTGTTTGCGTGAATCATCCTTCATGCGCCCTTCGGTTTTGCAGGCGAGAAAGCAGTTTTTGCGATACGGCGCGAGCGCCGGGCCCAGCCGTTCCTGCGCATTGCCATAGCTCGGTGCAACATCGAAGTAGTTGACGCCGCGGTCCACGGCTTCGGCAACGATATTGCCGGCTGCGCCGGTTTCCTCGTTCATCACAACGATGCCGCCAAAGCCGATGATCGAGAGATGCTCGCCGGTCTTGCCCAGCGGACGTCGCGCGATCGAATTGGCCGGTGTCGCAGCAGCAGAAGACATTTTGGTTGTGGCGGCGGCAGCAGCGGTAAGGGCGCTCTGCTTCAGAAAGTCGCGGCGTTCCATAGTTGACCTCGATGCGGGAGAGTAAGGTCGAGCCAGCTTGCTATCAACATTTTCCCAGAAAGCGACCCGTCTCTGTTTTAAGGAAGAGAAAAAATTCGCAAATGCACTGTTTTCAGCTGTCTGAGGAGGTGAAATCAGCCGTCAACTGTTCTTCGTATTCCTTCGTCTAACAAACGACAACCCATGTTATCTACGAATTCTATGTCCCGATATTTCGCGTTGATTGTCTGTTTATGCAGTTCTGCACTCGCGGTTTATGGTCAGCAAACCGCCTCACAGGAAGCTCCGAAATCCACTCCGACGACACTCTCCGTCGATGTAAAAGTGGTTACGCTTCCCGTCACCGTCCGCGACAAGAAAGGCCAGATCGTCACCACTCTCACGAAAGACGATTTCGTCCTGCAAGAGGACGGCCGTCCGCAGACGATCAAATATTTCAACCTGGATACGAACCTGCCGTTGACACTGGGCTTGCTGGTCGACACCAGCATGAGTGTGCGCAATGCGCTGGATCAGGAAAAGACGTCGAGCAAAACCTTTCTGAATCAGATGCTGACCAAGCCTGAAGACAAAGCCTTCCTGATTCACTTCGACCACGAGGTCGAGCTGCTGCAGGACCTGACGGCATCGAAGGACAAACTTTCATCGGCGCTCGAGGAACTTGGCCCTACGCAGGTCTCATATTCTCCAACAACAGACTCCGATTCCAGCCAGCAGCACACCCGTCGCGGAGGTGGAACGCAACTGTATGACGCGATCTTTCTGGCAGCTGACGAGCTGATGAAGAAGCAGCAGGGGCGCAAAGCGCTGGTCGTGTTAAGCGATGGAGAAGACCGCGGCAGCAGGGAAACGCTCAACTCTGCCATCGAAGCTGCGCAGCGCGCGAATACCGTGGTCTATACCATTTATTTTCAGGGCGAACAGCAGCATGATGACAATAACCGGAGCGGCGGCTATGGGCGTCCCCACATCGGCATGGGCGGCGGCGGATGGCCCGGCGGTGGCGGCGGATATCCCGGCGGCGGCAGAGGTGGTCAACGTCCCTCGCAGGAGCCGCATGTAGACGGTAAGAAAATCATGATCCAGATCGCGCAACAGACCGGTGGACGCATGTTCGAAGCGAAGAAAAAAGAAAACTTCGACCAGATTTACGCGAGCATCGCCGAAGAGCTTCGTTCGCAATATATGCTCGGCTATACACCGGACAAATCCAGCGCCGATGCGAGCTATCACAAGATCGCCTTGACGACGCCAAAGAAAGACCTCTTCGTGCAGACGCGCGATGGGTACTATGCAGACAAATGAGAAAGGATTTTGCGACCTCTACTTCATCCGGGTTCACGTTCGAAGTCGATGTTAGCTTGTTATCCACTCGTCGTAGAACTGGAAGCCAGCAGTAGCCGGTAGGTAAAAGCAACGCTTTTGAATCGCCGCTCCATGAAGCGCCATCCCGATAGCAGCAGACAAACGATGGACGCAGATTGCAGCCAAAACCAGTGCCACGTTCCGAAGCAGCGGTAGAAGGAAAACTGCAAGAAAACAGCGGCTGTCATGATCCCCCAGGCGCAGTATTTCCTCGGTAACAGAATTTGCTTCTCCGCCTCCAACCAGTCGTCAATATCAGAATCGTTGGAACTTTTATCTGGATGAATACGATCCATATACCTTGCGTATGCTTTATCCCGAACTTGCTGCTTTACCGTTAGCTTGTGCAGCCTCTGCCAGTTGCCCAAAACTACCGCTCCAGCAAAACAGAGGGCAACCACAACCACCGCCGCGATCCGCCACCCGGTTTTTTGGCAGAGAACCGCCGGAATCAGGTAGCCGGTAAGAAACAGGAGAATGGTAAGGCTGCGGAAAAATTTTGAGTCGGCCTCAAGTCGATCAATTTCCAACGCAGTCGCTGGACTGCGAAGCCTCGCAAACATGCGTGCCCATTGAAAGGTTGACTGTATCGGTATACCGAGTGTGGTCTTTAGCAGCCTTTCTGATGCTTCCTGCAGGATGGTTGATTCGTCTTTCAGGACCACCTTGTAGGTGAGGTCATAGAGATTGTCCAGGCTCGCGCTGCCCAGTAGAAAAATGAAATGGCCCAGAAGATAGGAGGCTACGACGAAAGCGACCCAAACTGGCCAGTGTAGATCGGTGTTCAGCCAATAGAAGATCGATTTGCTTTGGTCTTTTATTAGATAGCCATTATCCGCAGCTAATTGCAGGCAGATGGCCGCAGCCAGACCGCCGGGCAGCAGGATAGCAAAGAAGTCCACAAGCCCGATGAAGAATTCTGCAGGCCTGGCTAAAGATGCGGTTTCTTTTCTCTCTTCCGCCACGGGTGGCCTTTCTTGCAGGCAGTTCTGCTTGAGTCCCGATGAGGAAGGCCAATATAGCACACTGTAAAAAGGAGTTGCCCCCAGGGGGCTCTCTGCGCCGCCGAAGGCGCGGGTCGCCGTGCGCGCGGTACCGTGGTAACTTAAAAGGTTCCGCATCTCCCAATGAAGGATACGACTGTGTCCACTCCTACCGTTACGCCCGCGCTTCGCAAGACCCCTCTGAATGCCGTCCACCGCCAGATGGGCGCCAAGATGGTCGACTTCGGCGGCTGGGATATGCCCGTCGAATATTCCGGCCTCATTGCCGAACACATGGCCGTGCGCACGGGCGTGGGACTCTTTGATGTGAGCCACATGGGCGATATCCAGTTGCGCGGTCCGGAATCGCTTGATGCCATTCAGCATATCTGCATGAACGATGCTTCTAAACTGCAGGTAGGTCAGGCGCACTATTCGGCGATGCTCTATCCGCAGGGCACGTTTGTCGACGATGTCATCGTTCATAAACTCTCCGATAACGACTACCTCATCGTGATCAACGCCGGCACGCGCGAAAAGGACTTCAGCTGGGTTAAAACCAACGCGCAGAAATTTCACTGCCACGTCAGCGACTACAGCGACTACTATACCCAGCTCGCCATTCAGGGGCCCAAAGCCGCTGAAACGCTGCAAAAGCTCACCAAGGTCGATCTTTCGACGATCAAGTTTTACTGGTTCAAGTGGGGGACCGTCTGCGGACTGCCCAACACGCTGATCGCGCGCACTGGCTATACCGGGGAAGACGGCTTTGAGATTTATATCCCCTCCGATGAGGCCACAAGCAAGCGCGTCTGGGAAGAAGTGCTCGAAGCAGGCAAGGAGTTCGGCATTGTGCCTTGCGGGCTGGGCGCACGCAATACGCTGCGGCTTGAATCGGCACTGTCGCTCTACGGCCACGAAATCTCTGAGACGATCAACGTCTTTGAAGCCGGACTCGACCGCTTCTGCAAGTTGGAAAAAGGCCCATTTATCGGCTCAGAAGCATTGGAGCGCGTCCTGGCCGAAGGGGGGCCAACGCGCAAGCTGGTTGGCCTTGAGATGGTCGACCGGGGCATTGCCCGCGACGGCTATGGCGTCTTTGATGAAAATGCCAGGCCGATCGGCACGGTTGTCAGCGGATCGCCCGCGCCGTTCCTCAAGAAGAACATTGCTCTCGCATTTATTCCGCAGGACTATTCGGCGCTCGATCGCCAGCTATTTGTGCAGGTGCGCCACAGCATGGTCAAAGCAAAAATGGTGCCGATCCCGTTTTACCGTCGTCCCAAAAAGCAGTCGTAGCCCAGGGCTGCCTGCCTCAACAGACCTTACAATAGAAAGAGAACATCACCTATGGCATACCCCCAGAACTACCGCTATACGCGCGAACATGAGTGGATTGAGGTTGACGGCAAAACCGGCAAGATCGGCATCACCGATTACGCCCAGAACTCGCTAGGCGACATCGTATTCGTCGAATCGCCGAAGGTGGGCGCAGCCGTGAAAAAGGGCGAAGTTTTCGGCACCGTCGAGTCGGTCAAGGCCGTCTCCGACCTCTATTCGCCCATCACCGGAACTGTGATCGAGGTGAACGAAGAGCTGGCCTCCGCTCCGGAAAAGATCAATACAGATGCGCACGCGTCGTGGATCATGAAAGTCGAGTTGAGCGATCCATCAGAAGTTGATTCGCTTCTGAACGCTGAAGATTACGAGAAGTTCGTCGCTGAAGAGACCGGGAGCTAGGATAACGATGCGCTACCTGCCTAAGTCCGATGCCGAGCGCGCAGCCATGCTACGCGAGATCGGCGCTTCATCCATCGATGATCTTTTCACCGCCATCCCGGAAGAGTACAGGCTGACGCGCGACCTTAAGGTGCCGCGCCAAATGGGTGAGTCAGAAATCATTGACTACTTCAAGGCAGCGGCGGAGAAGAATGCCCAGGCCTACACGAGCTTTCTGGGCGCGGGCGCGTACCGGCACTATCGCCCCGTCATCATTGATTCATTAGTTCAGCGCGGCGAGTTTCTTACTTCGTATACGCCTTACCAGGCTGAGATTACGCAAGGTACCTTGCAGGCTATCTTCGAGTTCCAGACCATGATCTGCGAGCTGACCGGCATGGACATCGCCAATGCCTCAATGTATGACGGCTCAACCGGCGCAGCAGAGGCGGTGATGATGGCCGTGCGCGTGACCGGCCGCGATGGCGTGCTGGTGGCGAAGACGGTGCATCCGGAGTATCGCGAGGTGATGCACACCTACGCGCAGCATCAGGGGCACGAGGCGCGCGAGGTTGCGTACTATCCCGACGGCCACGCACAGGCGGGCCGTATCGACCTCGAAGCGCTGGAACAGGCTGTGAACGAGGAGACGGCCTGCGTGCTGGTGCAGTCGCCGAATTTCTTCGGCGTGGTCGAAGACATTCCGGTGATTGCGGAGATCGCGCACAAAAAAGGCGCGCTGCTGATTGTGTCCATTGCTGAAGCTGTGTCACTGGGGATTGTGCGGCCGCCAGTGGAGGCGGACATCGTTTCGATGGAAGCACAGTCGTTCGGAGTTGCGCTGAGCTATGGCGGTCCGTATTGCGGTGTGCTGGCAGCGAAGGAGAAGTATTTGCGCCAGATGCCGGGACGCCTGGTGGGCGAAACCAAAGACAGGGACGGCCGGCGCGGCTTTGTGCTGACACTGTCGACGAGAGAGCAGCATATACGGCGCGAGAAGGCGACTTCGAATATCTGCACGAACCAGGCGCTGGTGGCACTGATGGCGACGATCTTTATGACCGTCTACGGCAAGGAAGGCATCAAGGAACTGGCGGTGCAGAATCTGGCCAAGGCAAAGTATGCAGCAGACAGGCTGGGAGCACACGACAAACTGCTGTTTGGGCAGTCGCCGCGATTCCATGAGTTTGTGTTGCAGACGGAAGAGCCTCCGAAGCGATTGAACGCGCGGCTGATGGAAAAGAAGATTATCGGCGGCCTCGATCTGTGCAAGTGGTATCCGGAATTGAAAAACGCGACATTGTGGTGCGCGACAGAGCTGACGACCAAAGAACAGATTGATGCTGCAGTCGCGATAGTGGCCGAGATTTCAGTTGCTTCAGCGGCACGATAAGGAATTTTAGGAATGGCGACGACGACGAATGGATTTGTAGGTACGACGCGCAAGGTGACGGCTCACCTGACGCAGAACGAACCACTGAGCTTTGAGAAATCTGCACCGGGCAAGAAGGGCTATAAGCTGGCTCCGCTGGATGTGCCCGAAGTGGACCCGGCCGCCCTGCTGGGCGCAGCGGCGCGGGAAGATAAGCCGGGGCTGCCGGAGTTGAGCGAGATTGAAATCATCCGGCACTTCACGCGGCTTTCGACGTGGAACTACGCGATTGATCTGGGGATGTATCCACTGGGTAGCTGCACGATGAAGTACAACCCGCGGGTAAACGAGTTTGTATCGCGACTGGAAGGCATCGCCGAGGCCCATCCGTATCAGCCCGAGCGCCTGTCGCGGGGCGCAATGGTGATTATCAAGCTCCTGAAGGATTGCCTGATGGAGATCACCGGAATGGATGCGATCGCGCTGCACCCCGCGGCAGGCGCGCACGGCGAATTTACAGGCATGCTGATGACGCGGGCATATCACCAGTCGAAGGGCAATCCGCGCAAGAATGTCATCATTCCCGACTCGGCGCATGGAACCAATCCTGCGACGGCTGCGAGCGTCGGCTACCAGGTGGTGAATCTGAAATCGAATGCGCAGGGCGGCGTGGATGTGGAGGCCCTGGCCAAGATCGTCAACGAAGACACAGCGGCGTTGATGCTGACCAATCCGTCGACGATCGGAGTCTTCGAGAGCGAGATCCACAAGATTGCCGATGTGCTGCACGACAAGGGTGCGCTGCTTTATATGGACGGCGCCAACATGAATGCGCTGGTCGGCAAGACGCGGCCCGGGGACTTCGGCGTGGATGTGATGCACCTGAATCTCCACAAGACGTTTTCGACACCGCATGGTGGCGGTGGTCCGGGATGCGGGCCAGTGGCATGCAAACAATTTCTAGAGCCGTTTTTGCCAATCCCATTTGTGACGCTGGGCGAAGATGGGTTACTGCATTGGAGTTCGGACCGTCCGCATTCGATAGGACGCGTGCGTATGTTTTATGGCAATTTCGGAATGTTCGTGCGTGCGCTGGCGTACATTCTGGCGAATGGTCCGGATGGACTGCGGCAGACGACGGAAGATGCGGTGCTGAACGCGAACTACATCCGCAAGAATCTCGAAGACGTTTACGAGCTGCCCTACGATACGCCGTCGATGCACGAGGTCGTCTTCAGCGATAAGAGGCAGGTAAAGAACGGCATCAAGACCGGCGATATTGCGAAGCGGCTGATCGACTACGGGTTTCATCCCTACACAACATCGTTTCCTCTGATCGTACCCGGTGCGCTTATGATCGAGCCGACGGAGAGTGAATCGCGTGAAGAGCTGGACCTGTTCATCGACGCGATGCGCCAGATCGCGCGCGAGGCGGAGGAGAATCCAGAGGTCGTGATCTCAGCTCCGCACTCGACACGTATCTCGCGCCTGGACGAGACGATGGCGGCGCGCAAGCCCGTGCTGCGCTGGAAGGGGCCGCCGGCAGACGCTGTCGAAGTGGATACTGCGGCGAAAGAGTGGTAGACGAGATGTCTATCTTCCACACCCGCCGCGACGAGCTCGAAAAATTTGAATTCATGATGGGACCGGCGCGCGGACGGCTCGCCGTGTCGCTCGACGCGCTGACCGATGCGCTTATCCTCATCGGCCAGCACGGGGTCTATTGCACCTCGAACCGCAATCCCTCCAAGCCTGCGCTCGACCTCGAAACCGTCATGACGGAAATCAATGGCGCCAAGGCCCTGATTCAATCCGTCATGGAAGAGTTGGAGCGGGCAAGAGAAGCGAGCTAGGCTCTACGGAACCACCGTCACGCCCACGAATACACTGGTGGTCTCCCACCGCATATGCAGTTCGGTCGTGGTGTCGGTGGTGTGTTCGAACTTAATCTGGAACGTCTCAACCGGGCTGCTCGGAATTACGCCTTCCGACATCTTCACGCGCCCCAGGTCCTGGCTCTGGTCGTATTTTGTTCCCCACTGCCCTGTCTGCTTGTTGACGATGAGCGTCCAGCCGTTCTGCCCGGGAATCGTGTAAAGCGTGTATGTTCCTGCAGGCACGCCAAGGTCGCCAATCCTCAGATTCACGTCTGTCTTTAGCGTGGTTGCGGCGTTCGCACCCGTACGCCACCAGTGGTCAAACGGAACCAGACCGCCGAAGATCTTCCGCCCACGCATCGAAGGAGCACCGTAGTCGATGGTGATGGTATGGGACCCAATGCCGACGCTGGCCTGCGCCGGCGGACTGAGTGGCGGCTTGTTGTCGTTTTGTGCAAAGGCCGAGGAACTGACGATGGTTGCTGCAAAGAATGCGCAACACAGAATCCTTCCAAATTTCCTACGCTGCATCTGAAGCTCTCCTCTTTGTGCCGGAACCGGCCTCTCCATCAAACCCTGTGGAGGCCTCCGTGTCAAAGCAGAAGAGTGTATGCGGTAAAAATCGGCTAGATACCGCATTGTGCAGGTTGCACGCCGGCAGCAGCAGGGCAGTATAGTATCCTAGAAATGCGCGCCCGTAGCTCAGCTGGATAGAGCGAATGCCTCCGGAGCATTAGGTCGGGAGTTCGAATCTCTCCGGGCGCACCATTTCTTGTTTTCCTCATCGCTGGCGAATTTCTTGCCCTGAAATACATTCCATAAGTAATTGTCATCCTGAGCGTAGCGAAGAATCTGTTTTTTCTGACTGGCAACCTCACCGCATGGCCAAGGGTCATACCCTCGCTGATGCTCGTTCGGCCCGGCTGCGTCGATTTTAGATATGGCAGCTGGCAGCGCCGCGCTTCTCAAGATATTTCTGGTGATACTCTTCCGCCTTCCAGAACGACTGCGCCGGAACCACCTGCGTCACAATTGGCTTCGCAAAACGGTGTTCTGCTGTCAGCTTTTCAATCACGCGCTTCGCCGTCGCTTCCTGCTCCGGCGAGTGGAAGAAAATCACCGAGCGGTATTGTGTGCCCCAGTCAGGCCCCTGGCGATTGAGCGTAGTCGGATCGTGCAGCGCGAAGAATGCTTCCAGCAGCCGCTCATAGCTCACCTTTGCCGGATCGAAGGTCAGTTCTACCACTTCTGCATGTCCGGTAGCGTCCGTGCACACGTCTTTATATGTGGGATTGTCGAGCTTGCCGCCCTCATACCCAACAGCCGTTTCCAGTACGCCCGGAATCCGCCCGAATTCCACTTCCACACCCCAGAAACAACCCGCACCAAACGTCGCTTTTTCCATGAAAAACCCTCCTTCAGGATGATCGGCCCAGTCCTCGCTCAACATTGAGGAAACGGGCAGCATCCTCGGTACGAGTAATAGATCCCGAAACCGCGGGATTCGATTCATTCCCGCAATCCAGCTCCGCAATCCAGTTCCCGCTCCGGGTATTGTAAGCCTCTACGCCGCACGCCCGGCAGCCTGCGGAAAGTTGGGCCAAAAATAGCGAGCAGGCATCCAAATCGGCATGTCTACCAAGGCGACACTTACAGAATCGAGCAAGACCTTCGCGCTCGGCGGCGATCTCACCGTCCACCGGCTCGGCTACGGCGCCATGCGCATCACCGGAGACGGTATCTGGGGCTATCCAAGGAATCCCGAAGAGGCGAAAAAGGTTTTGCGCCGCGCCGTCGAGCTGGGCGTGAACTTTATAGACACAGCCGATTCCTACGGCCCGTATGTGAGCGAAGAGCTGATTGCCGAAGCGCTCCATCCCTACGCAAAAGAGCTGGTGATTGCCACCAAGGCTGGCTTCCTCCGCACCGGCCCGAATCAGTGGTCCATCCTGGGCCGCCCCGAGTACCTGCATCAGGAAGTAGAGATGAGCCTGCGCCGTCTGAAGGTCGAGCGCATCGACCTCTGGCAGTTGCATCGCATCGACCCCAAAGTGCCCGTCGAGGAATCGCTCGGCATCATCAAAAAGCTGCAGGATCAGGGCAAGATTCGCCACGTTGGTCTATCCGAGGTCAAGCCCAAAGAGATCGACCGGGCGCGCAAAGTCATCGAGATCGTAAGCGTGCAGAATCAATACAACCTCGGCGACCGCCAGCATGAAGCTGTCGTCGATTACTGCACAAAACACAACGTGGCCTTTATTCCCTGGTTTCCCGTAGCCGCAGGCAAACTGGCCCGCGAGGGCGGCCCATTGGATAACGCCGCCAAGCGTCATAACGCGACCGTCTCCCAGCTCTCTCTGGCGTGGCTGCTGCACCGCTCCCCAGTGATGCTGCCGATTCCCGGAACCTCTTCAGTAAAGCATCTGGAAGAAAATGTAGAGGCTGCAAACATAAAGCTGAGCAACACCGAATGGGCAGCCATCGAAGACGACGCAAAATAAGCCCGAAGAAATTAGAAGAGAATGCGGCGGGGTGCAGTTCACTTGGTTCAGCACCCCTAACAATCCCAGCTAGCCGTCATTCTGAGGAGCGTAGCGACGAAGAATCCAGCTGTAATTTCGAGTGCCACGGTCACGGAAATTTTCAAGCAAGGATCCGCCGCTCGAAGTTCGCCATCAGACAAGCCCGCATTTACCGGCTCTTGCGATGCGTTGTCTTTGATAGTCTCTTGGCCGGCCGTTTTGCGGCAGTTTTTGAATGCTTTTCCGGGCTTGTCTTCGACAGCGTCTTGGTCTTCGGAGCCACCTTCGCGCTCTTGGGCCGCGCAGCCTTTCTTAGCGACTCAACCTCCGCCTCCGATAGCTCACGCACCTCGCCCGGAGGCACATCCAGCACCAGCGGTCCATAGCCCACGCGGCGAATCTTCTCGACGTGGTGCCCAATCTCCTCGAACATCTTGCGAAGCTCGCGGTTCCGGCCCTCGGTGAGCGTCATCTCGTACCAAGGATTCTCCGCGTCGCGGATCAGCTTGATCTTTGTCGGCTGCGTCATCACGCGGCCCTCGCGCGATCCCGGCTTCCCACGCTCGATCATGATGCCCGACCGCAACTGCTCCAGCCCGGACTCGGCAGGCTTGCCGCTGACCTTGACCAGATACACCTTCTCGACCTTGGCTGCCGCCCGTGTCAGCGCGTTGGCCAACTCGCCATCGTTGGTCATCAGC
>DATHQH010000002.1:0-14104 GCA_035482895.1 Alloacidobacterium sp.
CCGTGGTTCCCAGCGCGGCGGGCTGTATAAATAAGAATCTGTGTTGCAGTCTTCTCGGCATACCTTTCGGCATGTCATACTGGTTCGCTTAAAAAACCGGTAGTCGCCGCCCCTCACCGCGGCTTGGGCCCATCTCTTAAAAGTTGTCCAAAAGAAGTTCGCTACGATCAGCAGCCTTCGTTCACTATGCAGGTGAATAGAGGCTCTGTGCTGCTGCTGCGGTGGCTCTGCAGGGCGGCTGGGGAACGCGGGTATGGAGTTCGTCGATAAGATTCTCAAGTGCGTGGATTGCGGGAATGAATTTGTATTCACCGCAGGTGAGCAACTCTTCTTCCACGATAAGCAATTCAGAAACGATCCGAAGCGATGTAAGCTTTGCAAGGCAAAGCGCGCTGCGGGGGGTTCTTCTGTGCGGTCGGAGACACGCACCACCTGCTCGGATTGCGGCGTGGAAACAACCGTGCCGTTCAAGCCGACACAGGGGCGTCCCGTGCTTTGCCGTCAGTGCTTTCAGCGAAAGCGGATTGTGCCGGCTGTCGTTCAACAACCTCCGGCAATTCTGTAAAAATCAAGGGAAAGAATCTTCGCGGGCTTGCCGTAGAAACTCAGCGTGCGGCTGCAACCTTCCGTGGAGCGCTCCGGGTCTTTTTAGCGGCTGACTTCTTACCTACCAGTTCCAGTTGCTTGTTGCCTGCATAGCGCTTTTTGTCTTCATGCGTTACCAGCAGGGCTTCAATTTGTACGAGCAGGTCCTGAGTATTCATCGGCTTTACCAACATCTCATCGGCACCCTGCTCCTGCCACTCGGAACCGGGCAGCGGAAATGCCGTCAACATGGCCACCGCAGGATGATAGGACGCCTTCTTCGCGGCTTGCACCACATCCAGCCCCGCGCTCTCGCTTTCCATCCGCATGTCCGTAATCACCATGTGATATTGGCCGTTCTTGATCTTTGACTTGGCCTCGCGCGCGGAGGCTGCTGTGTCTACGTCAAATCCGTTGATTTCGAGCACGGCCTTCAATGTCAGCAAAATCGCTAATTCATCATCCACAAGCAAAATACGCCGTTTCATAGGAAAAACTCCTGAGCCACAGGTTGACTGTATACCAAATGGTGGCTTCATCAGGCTAGCCTGAAATGAGATGCTGTTCCCGGGAGGAGCCGGGTCCGAATCTCCATTGTTACACTAAACAACGTGGCAGAATACCATGTCGAAAGCTTTGGATGCCGTTCCAGCCGCTCCGATGGAGAGGCTATCGCGGCAGGACTACGCCATCACGGGCTTCATCCGGCGACAGATTTTGCCACGGCAAACGTAGTCGTTGTAAACACCTGCAGCGTGACTGCCGAAGCCGACAGCGGGGCGCGCTCCTTTATCCGCCGCGTCCATCGCAGCAATCCGAAGGCAAAGATCGTCGTGACTGGGTGCTATGCGCAACGCGCTCCTCAGGAGCTTGCAACGATCGAAGGCGTCAGCTTGGTCATCGGCAACAGCCACAAGTCCCTGGTCGTTCCAAGCATCGCCCCGGGCATCGCCGAGCCGTCACACTTTATTCCTCTCGCTACGTTGGTCAACAGTGTTCCGATGTATGTGGATAAAGACTTCGCACACTCTGAGTTGGCGACTCTTCCTTTTGCCGAAGATGCAAACCAGACGCGGCCAAACCTCAAAGTACAGGATGGCTGTGCAAACCATTGTTCCTTCTGCATCATCCCCGAGACGCGAGGCCCCAGCCGGTCTATTTCGCTGGCAGAATGCCTTGCATCCGTCGAGCGTTTCGTCGAAAACAATGGTCAGGAGCTGGTGCTCTCCGGTATCAATCTCGGACGGTGGGGACGCGACCTGCTACCCACACAACGTTTCGTCGATCTCGTCGCTGCCATTTTAGAAAAGACACCGCTGCCTCGGCTCCGTCTCAGCTCCATCGAGCCTATGGACTGGACAGCGGAGCTGCTCTCACTCTTTAACGCATACCCCGGGCGGCTTGCGCAGCATGCGCATTTACCCCTGCAGTCCGGCTCGGACACCATTTTGCGCCGGATGTATCGCCGTTATCGCCCCTGGCATTACGTCGAGAAGCTTGGCCAAATCCGCAACCTGCTTCCCGATGCCGCGATCGGAGCGGATGTGATGGTCGGCTTTCCCGGCGAAACCGACTCATTGTTTCAAGAGAGCTACGATTTCATCGCTGCGCAGCCCTTCACCTACCTCCATCTTTTCCCATTCTCAGCCCGGCCGGGCACGCCGGCGGCGGAGTTGCATCGTCAGCAGCCCAGCTCTACTGTCGCCGTCGAGACACGCATGGCGGCCCTCCGCGGCTTGGCGCAGCAAAAAAATCTGGCTTTCCGCCGGCGCTTTCTGGGGCGCGAGTTGAGCGTCGTCACGCTCAAGGGAAATCAGCCCGGCATAACCCCAGCGCTTTCAGACAATTTCATCAAGATCGAGATTGCAACGCTTTGCCCGCCCAATCGCACTATGAAAGTGCAGGTCACGCGTCTGACCGAAACGGGTCTTTTCGCCAGTTTGTGAGCGCGGCGTAAAAGAGAGAGGCCGAATACCATCGGCCTGCATCACAGTACATAGAAGGCCTACTTGCTATACTGAGTAGGTACGTGGCGCTGCCACAAATTTGGAGGACAACCATCGCACAGTTAGATAAGCGTTCGGCAAAGCAGTTTATTCGTATTAATGAAAGAATCCGCGCCCGCGAAGTGCGCGTGATCGACGACAAGGGCGAGCAGCTCGGCATTCTGCCCCCGTTTGAGGCACTAAAGATCGCCCGCGAACGCGGCCTCGATCTGGTGGAAGTATCGCCCACTGCCGTACCGCCAGTCTGCCGCATCCAGGACTATGGCAAGTTCCTCTATGAAAAAGATAAGAGTGAGCGCGCGGCGCGCAAAAAGCAGAAGATTATTGTCGTCAAGGAAGTGAAATTCTCGGTCACCGTAGACGAGCACGATTATCAGACGAAGAAAAATCAGGCTGTCCGGTTTCTGACCGAAGGCGACAAGGTGAAGGCATCGCTTCGCTTCAAAGGCCGGCAGATGGCTCACCGTGAGCTTGGTTATGCAATTATTAATCGCCTTATCCAGGATATCGGCGATGCAGGCACTGTTGAATTCATGCCACGCATGGAAGGCACCACGCTGCATGCAATTCTGGCGCCTGGCAAAAAAGAAGTGCCGAAGAAACCTGCTGCTCCGAAGCCCGCTACGGCACCGGCACCACAGCAGGCACAGACCAGCGCGCAATCATAAAGTAAATCTTTCCGATCTAGTTCCGGTGTCCCGACTCTATGGCGCTTCAGTTGCGCGATAGAGTCGGGACACTGTAGATGTGGAGAAGATGCGAGACCTTGAAGACCCGCATCACCGCGAGTAATTCCGCGCAAAGGTATCGCTCGGCATTCCTTCCTGAATCGCTTGCCCTCGCAAACGAAATGCGGAGCTTCGATCCATCGCTGTACCCAATATCACCAGATAGGGCGCCCCACTGCCCTTCGGCGAAAATACGCCAGCCTGCAAATCAGGATGCTTTTCGTTGATCGTGCGCGCCTTGTGCTCTGCCTGGTCCTGGTAGTTGTAGGTAAAAGCCACCACGCGCCAGGAGCCGGTAACGGAAGCTGAAGGTGTTGCTACAGCGACCGGTGCAGCTGAGACCTTCGGCCTTCGCGAGGGCTGAGGACTGTCAGCCGCAGGTTGGGCCGGAGTCGCCGTGGCAGGAGGAGCAACCACTACCGCTGGCGTAGCCGCATCTGATACCGCTGGCGGATGCGTAGAAGAATGCAGCATCGCATGGATAGCAAAACCCACGACGAGAAGTAGCGCAACAAAACCCGCCAGAACCCACGCTGCATTCCTCGGTATGCCCCTCGGCGTATTTGATTCTCCCGTCCGTGATCCGCCATCTTCGTCCGGAAGCTGAGGCGCTTTCGGCATGGATGCCGGTATTGCCGCCGCTGCAGCCGCTCCGGCAACAGGATTTTTCGCAACAGCAGGCTGCGCTGTCGATGGAAGGCCTGCTGGCCGCGCAGGTGGCCGCAACAATGCCGCAATCTCCTGGACCGTCGCCTTCCCGCTGAGTGCCTTGCGCACGATCTGTACAAATGGTTGAGGCAGCAATTGCAGTGATGGATCATTTCCATCGACCGTCAACTTTGGCGAACGCTGAGTCAGGCACTGCCACAACACGGTGCCCAGCCCTTGTGCATCCTTCGCTTCATAGGTTAGAAAGTCGGCCTCCTGCGGCACGACCTGTAAGTGGTCGCTGCGCAGCTTGATCGTATCGCCGGCAGCCAAGACGTATGTGGGCTCCAGGCGTCCACAAACCAGGCGCTCTTTGTGAATGGCCTGAAGCGCATTCACCAGGCCCTCGGCCACCTCTTTCGTTTCCTCTGCCGTGAGCGCGCGAGTGCGCAGCACATCTTCCAGGTTTTCTTCCGTCAGTTCCATTACCGCATATGCCAGCGGAGTATCGTGCAGCAGCGTCGTTCCCGTTTCGAAGATGGCAGCTACATTTTTGTCCTTTACTCTTTCGGCCGCGCGCAGTCGCTCGAGCAGCATCGCTTCATCATTCAATGATTCGGTAAGACTGATCAGAGCAGGCTGCTCTTGGAACCGGGTTTCAAACCACCCGCATCGGCCCTCGGAGCGCACGAGTTTCCCGAGCGGATAGCGGCCTTCTACAACGTCAGATTCAAATTCACTCCACAAAACGGCAATCTCTCTATATGCAAATTTTTTACGCCATAGGGCGTGGCCGGGCACGGGCACGCTTCGGCACCCTCACGCAACCGGCTATTCAGGCAGGAAAAAGAGAAAAGACAAACTACGCTACTGAGCTTTCAGGCGTGGCTGTGGTGAGTCCAGGTGTTGCTGTAGCAAGTCGCGGAGCAGCGCTGGCCCGCGCCAGCAGCAGCATGCCTTCTTGCGCCAGCTCTCGAGCCATTTTACGCAACTCGTTCGGCCGTTCATGATGCACATTGGTCAGTTGGAAGAGCGCTACGGCCGCTTTCAATTTGGCCACCCCTTCAAATGCTGCCGATCCCGCGCCGTTCGCGGCCTGCACAACATTATCCACGGTAACTTTGAAAACGTCATCACCTTCAATCACGAAGGCTACGAGGTATTTTTCCGGCGTTGGGGTGTAGGTTGGGGTTGTCGCCATGTCACAGATCCTTCAATGGGGAGTAATAGATACTACGATGCAAAACGCCAGCATAAAGCGCAGCACGTTGTACCTTTCCTCGTTAGTAAAGAACAGAAGAGGAGCAAATAGCTATTGCCGTCGACATTTTTCCTGTATCAGTTTTGATTCCCCCTGCAGATAAGCGGCTCAGAGCGCACTTCTGCGACAGCGAAAAAACCGTGAGCGGCGCTATGGACCGGCATGCTATGCTGGCTCCCGCAAGCTTCCCCGGCATTGCGAACGCTTATTAAGGACACGGTATGAGTGTTAACAATCTCACCTACAGCAAAGATGGACTCAATCTCACAGAGCAATTCGAAGGTTGCCAGCTCACGGCCTATCAAGATCAGGTGGGCGTATGGACCATCGGCTACGGCCACACAGGCAGCGGCGTTGTATCCGGACTAGCCATCACTCAAGACCAGGCAGTTGCGCTGCTTGTCAGTGATGTGGCGGCGGCGGCGGCCTTTGTCAACAATGCCGTGACCATCGAGTTGCAACAGAATGAGTTCGACGCTCTGGTAGATTTTGTCTTCAATCTTGGCCGCGGCGCCTTTGCCGGCTCGACACTTCTTAAAAATCTCAATGCGGGACAATTCGACGCGGCTGCCGCGCAGTTTGCTTTATGGGACCACGCCGGCGGACAAGTCGTCGCGGGCTTATTGAGACGGCGGCAGGCGGAGGCAGCACTCTTTCAGCAAGGCACATCGTCCGGCAACTCGAATGGCTGATCCGATTACAGCTTCCGACGATCCAGTCATGGAGCGGCTTGAAGACCAGATTGCCTGGTATAGCCAAAAAAGCCGTTCCGCACGGCGCAATTTCAAAGCGATCAAGATCGTGGAAATCCTTGCCGCCGCATTTATCCCATTTCTGGGCAGTCTACCGTTTGCGTGGTTAAAGCCTCACCTTACGCTGCTTACCGGTGCTCTCGGCGTGCTTATCACTATTCTTGAGGGCATCTTGCACCTCAACCAGTACCAGCAGAACTGGACGAACTACCGCTCTACTGCTGAAGCACTGAAGCACGAAAAATTTCTGTACCTGGCTAATGCAGGCCCTTATGCGGCAACGACCAATGTGCGCTCGCAGCTCGCGGAACGAATTGAGTCGCTGGTCTCACAGGAGCATGCGCAATGGACTTCCATTCAGCAGACTGTCAAGACGCAAGGAGCTAATCCATAAGCAAGAGAACGAGCCTATGTCGCAGCCCATCTTCATCAGCGTTGGTAAAACCTTCAACATGCAGCAGGAAGCATTCGTCAGTGCAGTTGAAACATACCTTCGCGGGCAGGGGTTGGAGCCGCGTACGATCGGCAGAAATTACTTCCGAAATGACCAGCCGCTCAAAACCGTTACCGAGTGTATGAACGAGTGCGCCGGCGCCATCGTTATCGCGTTCGAGAGAATCCACATCGATAGGGGAACAGAGAAGCGGAGCAGTCCGGATGAGAGCGAAGTTTCCGGAATGAATCTACCCACGGTCTGGAACCAGATCGAAGCGGCTCTGGCTTATGCGGCCCACCGTCCTCTGCTCGTGCTTGTTGAGAACGGGATCAAATTGGAAGGACTGCTGCAAACCGGATATGACTGGTGGGTTCGGCATGTCACGCTGGATCAATCGTCGTTGCTGTCGCCAGAATTTGCGCAGGTCTTCAGCGACTGGAAGACGCGTTGTGCTCAGACCTCACGTGTACCCGTTGTCTCCACACCAGTCGTCTCCGCAGCTGAGCTATCGATTAAGGATCTTCTGGGAAGTCTCAAGGTTGCACAGCTTTGGGGCTTGCTAGCGGCTCTCTTCGGCGTCATGGCTGCCGTAGCAGCCACAGCTTTCAAGCTAGGACAGTCACGTTAAGTCGCCGCGTCCTCTATTTCGCCGGCACAAACTGAAACTGGTGAGTGTTTCCGCCATGCTGCGCGTAGGTATTCTCGATCAGAACATTCAGCTTGTCGGCTTCGCGGGAGATCGTTAGGGTCGCCACCCGGCCTTTTTCCTGGCCATTGGCGTCGTTCAACAGACTCCATGTGGCTTTGGCTTTTTCTCCATCAAATGTTGCGGTCTGCGCGCCAAGGTCGCAATTTCCAGGGTGGCACAACTCCCATGCGTGAATCGCAACCTGGTTACCTTGGCCGGAGATGTCTAACTCAGCGATGGCCCCTCGTTCAGTCGCCGACGGATTGGACCATTTACCATCCAGCGGATTCGCCGCCTTTACCGAGTTGTCTCCGTGGCCGCGAACGACAACAAAACCAATGGCGGCAATGACGACCACCGCAACCGCCAGCGCCGCTATCCATGGCATGTTCGATTTCCCTGGAACCGGCGCGGTGACGTCTGCTGCCGCGTGGGGCGGGGGTAGCTGCACGGGTACTGTGGCATGCACGGGCTCGGTTTCGGTCGACTTGCTCGAGTGAACATACGAGGTCAGCGCCTTGATCAGCAGTTGTACATCGGAGTTCCAGCGTGCATGCGTAATCTCTACACTGTTGCGGTAGGCCAGATCCTGCAGATTGTCCGGAAGCTGATCGTGGCGCGGCATCTTTGCGTCGTGTACCAAAACGGGGATCACGGGGATGTTCCGTCTCAGCGCGGAGGCAATCTCCAGCCGGACGTAGTCATTCGAGTCATCCAGGCGCCGCTGGCCGCCGGCCCCGGTAATCGTCGCCCAGGTTGGGCCGATCATCGCGAGCAATACACCGCAGCCCCCAACGTTGTCATCGATGGCTTTGCGGAAATCCGTTCCCGGATCGATCCCAGAAACGTCCATAAAAACAGCGTCATCGCCTAAGGCACGAGTCAGATCATCGAAAAGCCGTCCAGCTTCGCCTTCGGTGTCATCCCGGCGATAGCTGATGAAGATGGTGTGCGCCACAAGAGTCCCTCCGCGAGGACAAGGATAGGCGGTGATTTTCCCCCAGGACAAGGTATACCCCCCTCCTCTGCATTTCCGCAAGTGCCTTGTTATGAATGTGTTAGGAAATCATTGTCGCCATAAGTGTTTTATCATCAACCAGATGCATCCTAAATATAGGAAAAATAAGGCTTTATGGAGACGGCGAGAACGGCTGATTCTTGCTGGGGAAGGGCTCTATTTCCATCATAGCAATTTTGCTCATAATTCTATGCAAATTGTCGTTTGAACGATTAAGTGATCGTCTATGGCGGGTTTTGCTCCCACAGACGCATCCCTTCAGAAGCTCAAAAACACTCTGATCGCGACCACGTTGACGAGGTCGACGAAGACGGCCGAGACCAGCGGAAGGATGATGAAGGCATTCGGCGAAGGACCGTAATGTTTCGTCACGGCAGTCATGCTGGCGATCGCGGTTGGCGTCGCTCCCAGCGAAAGTCCGGTAAAGCCGGCGCTGAGCACCGCCGCCTGGTAGTTTCGGCCAAGCAACGGATAAAGTACGAAAACAATGAAGACCACGGCGAGCAACGTCTGCATGGCAACGACAATCAGAAGAGGCCCGGCAACCGCTGCCAGCGTCCAGAGCTTCATGCTCATCAGCGAGATGGCGAGGAACACCGACAAAGCGTAGTCGGAAATCAGCGCCAGCGAAGGTGTTTGCGCCGGCCATGGCATTTTCGGGAAAATCAAAGGTACTGTGTTCGACAGGAGAATGCCCATGAGGAGGCAAGGCACAAAGAGCGGCAGCTTCATCCCCATCGCCGCCATCGGACGATGCACCAGATAGCCAAGGATCACGGCAATGTTTACCACCAGAAGCGCATGCATGATGCTGAGCGTGTCGATAGATGGCAAGGTGGATGGCGAGGCCGCTTCCGTGGCGATATCCGCAGAGCTGGCTGGCTCCGCTTCCGCAATCAACTTGTCGCGTTCAATCAGAAACTTCGCCACCGGCCCGCCGAGGACGCTCGCTATGACAAGGCCGAGCGTGGCGACGGCCGAGCCGGTCTCCATGGCGGCGGGAAAGTCGTGTTCGGCTGCGATGGCCGGTGCCCAGGCGATGGTTGTCCCGTGGCCGCCTACGAGAGCGACAGAGCCCATGATCACGCCAGCCGCTGAAGGCAGACCGAAAAGGGAAACGCCAAGCCTCCCGAGCACGTTCTGAAGAACGACGAAAATCACCGTCAGCACGCACAGCACGCCCAGCGGCCGTCCCCCGGCGAGCAGGTTAGACAGGCGGGCATTCACGCCGACCGAGGCAAAGAAAATAACCAACAGCTTGTCGCGGGTGGCCATTTCGAAATCGATGCTGAAGCCGGAGACGGAGTACAGCGCCCAGATGACAATGGCCGCGAGAAAGCCGCCGATCACCGGCTCAGGAATGTTGTAGGCACGAAGCCACCCGATTCGACGCGTCAGGATTACACCTACGAAATAGACGACCATTCCCAGGGTCAATGTCAGGAAATCGGGCGCAATGAGCGACTTGGCGGTTTCTGTGATAATTGCTGGCGACCTTGGCGACGCGCTTCAGGAAAAGACGATGTCCTGGAGGACTGCAATTATCGCATTTCCCGGGCGTCTATTGTCCTTCGACCATCAAGGCAGGAAATGAAACCGGCAGTTCAGGACCTGCGAAGACTCCGCGCTGTTTGATCCTAAGCCTCAGAATCAAGACTGGCACTCGCATACCCGGCATAGAAAACGTTTAGGAATTATGCCGTTAAGACCGGCACGCCTTCAAAAACTTGACACGGTCTGCCGCGCTTTCGATCTCCTTCGCTACCATTCCGCAAAGATCCTCCACCGACGAACACCGCTTTGACGCGCGTTTCACGACCATCTCGGAGATCGGGCCGATGTACGCGGCCAGCTCTCTGCTGATCCGCTCAATGGTCTGCGGCCCAAATCGCTGAATGCCGGTCGCAGTGCCTCCTGTCGAGGTATGCGCCAAGTGATGGGGACCGCGCCCGGTGGGCGCATGGACGGCGGCCACGACACTGGCCCTATCGTCCACAGGGACAGGTTTCTCCGGTGCATCGAGGTAAGGGCGCAGCGCACGGACCAGCACCTCCACATCGGACTTCCATCGCGCATGGGTCAACTCGACCGCGTTTCTGTACGCCAGATCCTTCAGGTCATCCGGGAGCTGATCGGCGCGCGGCATCCTGGCGCCATGCACCAGCACGGGGATTACCGGAATATCGCGGCGGAGCGCGGAAGCCAACTCGATGCGCACAAAGTCGTTCCCGTCATCGAGACGCCTGTGCCCCACCGCGTCCGTCGCCTCAAGCCACCCCTGCCCGATGATCGCAAGCAGAACGCTGCAACTGGCTACGCTCTGATCGATCGCCTTCCTGAAGTCCCGTCCGGGTTCGATCGCCACCACATCCATAAATACGGATTTCGGGCTGAAGTGTGAGGTAAGATCATCGAACAGACGTCCAGCTTCGCCTTCCGAATCATTTCTTCGATAATTGACGAAAATGGAGCGCAGAGCAGGACCTCCCAAGGCGGAATCGCGGGCGTCGCAGAATAAGCAAAATCCTGGAGAGCCTGGATGAGGTTCCGCTACCCTCAGGAAAAATTTATAAGTTGAGTGTACTCCGCCACTTCGCCCGGGTTCAATCGAAGACTTCCACCCTGTGTGCCGATTCGGAAACAGCAATAAAAGCGTCAGGCGGGACGCCGGTTCGGTGCGCAATCATGGAAGTGGTGGCGTGAACCGGCAGAATTCCGTATACTGGGTGATGTTGTACTTACTGTTTTTCTAAGCAGGAAACCATGCCTAAATTGAAGACACACAGGGGCGCCGCAAAGCGCTTCAAGAAGACTGGTACCGGCAAAATCAAGCGCGGCCAGTCGAAGATGCGCCACATCCTTACGTCGAAGGAGACCAAGACCAAGCGCAAGCTGGCACACAGCGCTCTGGTTTCGGACGCCGACCACGCAAAGGTAGCCCGCATGATTCCATACGCCTGATCTGTATTAGCCGTGCTCTATTCTTCGCACGGCACATACAAGGTCCCCCGGTAAAGCGTTCCGGTTTGGGGCCCCGGCCAAAATAAGGCCGAGTGAAACAGGTTTGAAGCGAGTGAAGAGGTCAAAGCCGGAAATTCCGAGCCTCCTGCCTCCAGCCGCAGAACGAAAGACGCAAAAGGAGAAATAGCAATGCCCCGCGTAAAACGTGGAACAAAACGCAATGACCGCCGCAAGAAAATTCTGAAGCGCGCGAGTGGTTACTTCCTCACAAAATCGAAGCTCTACCAGGCAGCCCAGGAGGCAGTCGAACGCGGCCTGAAGTTTGCCTACAGCGGCCGTAAGCAGAAGAAGCGCCAGTTCCGCTCGCTCTGGATTGTGCGCATCAACGCCGCAGCCAAGCTGAACAACATCAGCTACTCACAGCTGATCAACGGCCTCAAAAAAGCCGGAGTCGATCTGGATCGCAAGATCCTGGCAGACCTTGCTGTGAATGATGCGCAAGGCTTTGCCGCTCTCGTGGAGCAGGCGAAGGCCGCTCTGGGGAATGCTGCAGCAGCGTAAACAGCAATTCTATTTATTATCAAAAAGGGCGCGATGATCGCGCCCTTTTTGATTTGTGGAGCGTGAACAGATAGTCCATCGCAATTCTGATTGCTCCGAAGCGACGACACTCCGATTCCCCAAGATCAAGCTAGTCTGCCGCATTCTTGCCCAGCGGTAGAAAGTACTGCGTACCTTTGATCGGCTCCGACAGCCGCTTCAAGAGTAGTTGCAGATCTTTGTTGTTGTTCACGAAGTCGATATCGGACGTGTTCACGATGAGCAGGTCGCTGGCTGTGTAATGAAAGAAGTAGTGCTCGTACGCGGCCGCCAGTTGCTCGATATAGGCATCGCTGACATCGCGCTCTCCGGCGACGCCTTTGCGTTTCAGGCGCTGCTTGAGAACTTCCGGCGTGGCCTGCAGATAGATCACCAGATCCGGTGTAGGGACCTGCTCGCGGAACATCTGGTAGTAACGGTTATAAAGCGCCAGTTCCGCATCGCTCAGGTTCACATAAGCGAAGAGCTTGTCCTTCTCGAAGATGTAGTCGGAAACAATCGCATCGCCGGGGTTTTTTACGCGCCGCATCTGCTCATAGCGTTCCATGAGGAACCACATCTGCGCCGTAAACGCCATGCCGGACTCGGCCTTATAAAAGCGGTCCAGAAAGGGATTATTTTCCGGCTCGACAATTCGCTGAGCATGCAGTGTTTCCGCCAGGACCTGAGCGAGCGAAGATTTGCCGACCCGGATCGGTCCTTCTACAGCGATAAAGCGGGGTTGTTCAAAAAGCTTTGCCATCATGATTTCAAAAATTCCACGAGCGAAGGAAAGACGAAGATATCACGCTCCGGCCCCCCTTTCCACCCCCTGCGTTCCCAGACCGTCAACAGGCTACACTAGACCCAATGCTCGCCACTCTTGCCACTGCCGGAGCCGCAGCGACCCTCGCCGCCGGTGGATATGCCTACGCCGCCATGTGGCCTACCTCGCAAATCTTCGGCAAAGCCATTATCGGCGGCCGTGATCCGCGCGAATTTGCGCTGACCTACGATGACGGTCCCAACGACCCCTACACGCAGCAGTTGCTGGATGTACTGGCCACATACAATGTTCGTGCCACATTCTTTCTGATTGGCCGCTTCGTCCGCCAGCGCCCGGAGATTGCGCGGGCGATCCATGCGGCAGGACATCTTGTGGGCAACCATACCATGACTCATCCGGTGCTATTGTTTCAATCGCCGAAACGCGTTCGGGAAGAACTGGCAGGCTGCAAGGCTGCGATTGAAGATGCTCTGGGTGAACAGGTACGCTACTTCCGGCCGCCGCACGGGGCACGGCGTCCTGACGTGCTGCGCGCTGCGCGCGATCTGGGGCTCTCACCCGTTTTATGGAATGCGATGGGCTATGACTGGCGCCCTACAACTGAAGAAGCGGTCTTAGCCAACCTGCAAAAGAGCATCCGACGTAACCAGCAGCGCGGACAAGGCTCGAATCTGCTGCTGCATGACGGCGGACAGGCGGGTATCGGTGAGGATCGCAGCCACTCCGTTGCTGCCACGGCGAGATTGCTGGAAAGCACAAAGCAGCAGATTCGCTATGTGACCATCGACGCCTGGAAAATTTGACGCGCGGCAGAGAGGCTCACAGCTCTTCTCTGCCGCAGCGTCTTTACTTTTCGCCGTGTGCCTCAACGTGATGCTTCGCGGCCTCTGTCGCATGATGCGTGGCGTGCAGATGGTGACCATGCGCTACGTGCGCGTGGTGTGCCGCCTTCTCATGGTTTCCTGCTTCGTGGTGCTTGGCTGCCTCACGGTGATGGCGTGCTGCATGCTCGTGATGATCTGCAGCAAGTTTGTGGTGTTCGCTGGCTTGCTTTGACATGGAATTAGAAATCCCTTCTCGCGGCGCTTGTTCCGCGGCGAGAAGTCTAGTCCCGCGAATTCATAGTTTCGTTGAACAGTGAGTGAATCCTTGGTTTCATTTTGGTTTCATTTTCGGCGGGGCAAAGAAACTCAATCTAGCCGAACAAGTTTTCGAAGGCCTGCCTGGCCGCATCGATTGTGGCTGCCACATCGTCCATGGTGTGCGCCGTACTGAGGAAGGCGGCTTCGAACTGCGAAGGCGGCAGCCATACTCCCTGGTCCAACATTGCGCGATGGAAGCGGGCGAAAGAGGCTGTGTCGGAGGTGGCTGCAGATTCAAAATCGGTGACACGGGATTTTGTGAAGAACCAGGTAAACATGGCGCCCACGCGATTCGTCACGACCGGCACGCCTGCCTTGGCAGCTTCCGAGGCAATTCCGTCGGCAAGCGCAGCGCTTCGAGCTTCGAGCCTTGCGTATAGCTCGCTGCGGTGCTCGTTCAAATAACCGACCGTAGCAATGCCGGCAGCCATAGCCAGCGGATTTCCGCTCAACGTGCCAGCCTGATAAACCGGTCCCAGCGGAGCCAGCAGGTTCATGATCTCGGCGCGCGCG
>DATHQH010000003.1:0-2575 GCA_035482895.1 Alloacidobacterium sp.
TAACGAGTCGGACTCCGTTCCGGATCTTTCCGAGGCGGAAGTAGGCGATATCCCTGAAGAGTTTGTTCGCAGGTCTCTCTATCTGACGCATCCCGTTTTCAATAGTCATCACACCGAGACCGAGCTGATGCGCTATCTCCATCGGCTCGAGGCCAGGGATTTGTCACTGACGACTTCCATGATCCCGCTAGGATCCTGTACGATGAAACTGAATGCCGCAGCGGAGATGCTCCCGGTCACCTGGGCGGAACTCGGCCAGATCCATCCGTTTGCGCCTGCCACTCAAACGGCTGGCTATCGACAGCTGATCCTTGAGCTGGAGAGTTGGCTGGCTGTCATCACCGGGTTTGCTGAGGTGACTGTCCAGCCCAATGCCGGGTCGCAGGGCGAATACGCAGGTCTGTTGGTAATTCGAGAATATCATCGTGAACGGCGACAAACTCAGCGAAACGTGTGCTTGATTCCAACTTCGGCTCACGGAACCAATCCGGCCTCAGCCGCCATGGCCGGATTCCAGGTCGTCCCGGTGCAATGTGACGCCCAAGGAAATATCGATATCGGTGATCTCAGAAAAAGAGCGGAGCAGCACTCAGAAAGACTCGGCGCCTTGATGGTGACCTATCCTTCAACCCACGGCGTATTTGAAGAGGGTATCACGGAGATTTGTGAAATCGTCCATCAGCACGGAGGGCAGGTTTATATGGATGGCGCAAATATGAACGCTCTGGTGGGGCTTTGCCGTCCAGCGGACTTCGGAGCGGACGTGTGTCACCTGAATTTACACAAGACATTTTGCATCCCGCACGGCGGTGGAGGCCCCGGAGTTGGCCCGATCGGAGTAAAGGCTCACCTTGCTCCCTATTTGCCGGGCCATCCTTGCGTGGACTTCGGCCGAAAATCCGGCATCGGTCCGATCGCCGCAGCTCCCTATGGTAGCGCAAGTATCCTGGGTATCTCCTGGATTTATCTTCGTCTCATGGGTCCCGATGGATTGCGGCACGCGACCAAAGTAGCGATCGCGAACGCGAACTACGTTGCCAGCCGATTAGCGCCATTTTTCCCCGTTTTATACAAAGGAAAGAATGGGTTCGTTGCGCACGAGTGCATCATCGATCTTCGGCAGTTCAAAAAGTCTGCCGGAATTGAGGTCGAAGATGTAGCCAAGCGTCTCATGGATTACGGGTTCCATGCGCCGACCATGTCCTGGCCGGTTCCTGGAACAATGATGATTGAACCGACCGAGAGCGAATCGAAGGCTGAACTAGATCGTTTCTGTGATGCCATGATTTCGATTTACGGTGAAATTCGAGCCATCGAAACCGGAGAGGCCGACCGCGAAGATAATGTCCTCAAACAGTCGCCCCATACGGCGCAAGATCTTCTGACTGACAGCTGGGATCGAAGTTATTCGCGGGAATCTGCAGCTTACCCGGCGCCATGGACGCGAGAACACAAGTTCTGGCCTGTCGTCGGCCGAATAGATAATGTCTATGGCGATAGAAACCTTTTCTGCAGCTGCGTCCCCGTGGAGGCAGAAGAATTGTCTCACGGGATGGAGCCAGCGAGTTGACTAAGCAAAACTCCCGACCTCCAACCGGACGGAATTCGGTAGGATGAAGATCATTGATCGTTACTTGAGCGGACAGATTCTGACTGCCGTAATTTGGGCCGTCAGTCTGCTTACCGTGATTCTTGTGCTCGGGAATGTCTTGCGCGACTTGCTCAGCCTGTTGCTCAGTCATCAGGTTCCGGTCACCTACATTCTGACGTTCATCGGTTATCTGCTGCCGTTTTCATTGACCTATTCGATTCCTTGGGGTGTGCTCGTAGCGGTACTCCTCGTCTTCGGAAAGCTCTCCTCCGACAACGAACTGGTGGCGCTACGGGCCAATGGCGTCGGCATGACGCGTATCTGCCACCCCGTCTTTGTCATCGCCATCGTGTTCCTGGGCGTCTGCCTCTGGATCAACCTCTATGCCGCACCGATTGCAGAAGTTAAGCTGCGGTCGGCAGTCTTTGACCTCGCATCGAATGATCCACTCGCCTTGTTTGGCAGTGACGAAGTGATCGACCAGTTCCCGAATCGAAAGATCTATGTCGGTAAGAAGGAAGGATCAAATCTTCACGATCTTTATATCTTCGAGATGAATCCCCAGAATCTGCCGATGCGCGTGATCAATGCCCGCCGAGGCACACTCGAGGTCGACAAAAAAAACGAGCAGATTTTGTTACACGTCTATGACGCCCGCTATGAAGAGCGGGATAAGAATGCCCCCGATGACCTTAAGAAAATGCGGCACGGAATCACCATGCGCGAGGGCGTGATGCCAATTTCTTTGGAAGAATTGCTGCGCAAGGCCCGAAACAATCAGCGCACCACCGAACTCACTCTGGATCAGCTGCAACATGCGCTCAAGCAGAGCAATGATAAGGAGGATGACGCAGCCTTCAAAACCGAGATGAGCAAGCGCTTCTCCAACGCCATGGCGGTTTTTACTTTTGTCCTCGTCGGGATCCCGCTGGCGATTACCGCCCAGCGAAAAGAGACCTCGGTTGGTATCGCTCTAAGTCTTGT
>DATHQH010000004.1:0-2946 GCA_035482895.1 Alloacidobacterium sp.
GCAGCGCAGGGCCGTAGGCAAGGAGACCGCAGCTTACGAGTCATTTGCCGAGGAGTCGGAGCCTGTGCCGCGTCTTTACAACGCTCCGCTGGAGGCCACGTATCCCGGATTCTTTGTTCTGCCAGGCACTCAGACCATGCTACGTATCAACGGGAACCTTAAGACTGACATTATGTTTGACCCGCGGCCTGCTGGATTGCCAGACCTCTTTATTCCGTCGACGATACCGATTCCACAGACAACGAGCACCAACAATTTCAATGCGAGCATCCGCGAGAGCCGCATTTCTGCAGACTTTCGTATTCCTGTGCGCAACATAGGAATGGCGCGAACCTTCATTCAGTTCGATTTCTTTGGTTCCAATGGGGCGACGACGCCTCGGCTCCGCCATTTGTATGCCCAACTTCACAACATTCTGGTAGGCCAGACGAATACGGTCTTCGTGGACCCGGACGCATGGCCGGACATTATTGAATTCCAGGGACCTACCTCCGGCCTGCGCGCGCGACCTCCGCAGATTCGATATAGCTTCCCGCTCGGGATGGCCTTCAGCGGCGCGGTCTCCGTTGAGCGGCCAAGCTCCGATATCCGCTTCTCTGTCGATGGCTCACCGGCGGTGCCAATCTCACCTGCTCCTGACGGTGGGTTGCAGCTACGCTACGAAGGCGAACGGGGGCATCTCTATCTCGCTGGTATCCTTCGCGAACTGGCGGTGCATATGCCAAACGGCGGAGGACAGCAATCTGCCTTTGGATGGGGTGTGAATGTATCGAGTACCTGGCGCATCATAGGAAGAGACACGCTTAATTATCAGATCGCTTACGGCAATGGAATCGCAAGGTATGTCAGCGATACGGCGGGCGCGGGCCTGGACGCGGCTCCAAGGGCGAATACCGATCTGACGTTGAAAGCGCTGCCGACCTTTGCTCCCTGGATCAGTTATCAGCATTACTGGACCAGATCCGTTCGATCGAGTGCGACATTCGGATTTTTGCAGTTGGAGAACACTGAGTTCCAGCCCAGCAGTACGTATCACAAGAGCAGCTACTCGTCAGCCAACATCATCTGGAATCCGTATGGCAGCCTGTCTTTCGGCACAGAGTTTATGTATGGATGGGTGGAGCAGAAGAACGGAGAACACGCGAATGCGCCCCGCATTCAGTTTTCAGGAAGGTATACCTTCGTGAGGTTGCATCGAGACGATTAAGGCAAAAACTGATCCACTACCCGCGGAGGCGTTCCTTGACTGACCGCTGTTGAACCGATAAAATTAACACAGTGTTCCATTCATCCATTCCGGCGATTTGTTGCACGTGTTGTCGTGCATTTGCCGGACTTTTGAGTGAATGATCGCAGCGAACACAACAGTTCCCATAATTCACAAAAGCCCGCACAGATGAAAGATCTGACGCGGGTTTTTTATTTCTATCGAAGGTAGCCAAATGACCGAGACCACCCAACCCAAAGAAACGAAAGCGCAGAAAATTGAACGCCTGAAGCGTGAGAAAAATCCCTGGGAAGCGTTCAACGAAGTGCGCGAGTTCGCTCGTCTGGGACGTTCGAGCGTGGTGCCGGAGTGGGCTTCTGCCTATTTCAAATGGTGGGGCGTGTATACGCAGGGCGATGGTGTAGGCGCAGTCGGCGGTAAGGGCGGCGAAGGGTTGGCCACGGAATACTTCATGATGCGCATCGGGATTCCGAATGGCATTGTGCGGGCAGATCAACTGCGGGTCATTGCCGACATCACGCGGAAGCATGCGCGGAATCTGGCGGACATTACCGTACGGCAGAATATCCAGCTGCACTGGCTCACCATTGAATCGCTGCCGGAAATTGTGGATGCGCTGGATGCGATTGGGCTTTCGCCAAAAGGCGCGTGCGGTGACGTTGTCCGCAATGTGACCGGCTGCCCGCTCGCCGGGGTTGCGCACGATGAAGTTCTGGATGCTTCTTCGCTGGCCGTTGCGGTTGCGCACGAATTGACGGCGAATCCTGATTTCTATAATCTGCCCCGTAAGTTCAAGATTTCGATTTCGGGCTGCCCGGTGTGGTGCAACTATCCGGAGATCAATGACGTTGCCCTGACTGGAGTGCGGCGCGGTAATGAAGTGGGCTATTCGCTGCGTGTCGGCGGCGGACTTTCCAACGAACCGCATCTCGCCGTGAGGCTCGACGCATTTATACAACCCGAACAAGCGCTGGATGTAGTGCGCCGGGTGGCGGAAATCTTTCGCGACCAGCAAGGGCTGCGCGAAAGTCGTGACCGCGCGCGGCTGAAATATCTCTTTATGCGTGAGGGATGGACCGCGGAAAGCTTTCTGCGCGAACTGGAGTTGCGGCTTGGCTACAAGCTTGATCCCGGTGTCGAAGAGCATGCGCCGGAGGATATCCTGCGCGATCATGCCGGCATTCATTCGCAGAAACAAGCGGGGCTAAGCTACGTCGGCGCATCGGTGCTGCGCGGACGACTCACCGGCGACCAGCTTGCGGCGGCGGCTGATCTGGCCGAACGCTATGCCTCTGGCGAACTGCGCGCGACCATCATGCAGAACCTGATCTTCATCAACGTGCCTACAGAAAATGCGGCCGAGTTGGCAGGCGAGATCGAAAAGATTGGACTGCACGTGGAAGGCTCTACCTTCTGGCGCGGCGCGATTGCCTGCACCGGCACGGAATTCTGCAAGCTTGCCATTACGGAAACGAAGGGATTTGCGCGCTGGCTGGTTGAGGAGCTTGAGGAGCGCGTCCCTCACTTCGATGAGCAGCTGAAACTGCACGTGACGGGCTGCCCCAATGGATGCGGCCAGCACTGGATCGCCGATATTGGCCTGGAAGGCAAGAAGATCAAGCATGAAGGCAAGATGGTGGATGCTTACTACTTCTGCGTCGGCGGAGCAGTAGGTAAATATGCCGCCGTGGCGCGGCCTGTCGGGTATCGGGTACCAG
>DATHQH010000005.1:0-6196 GCA_035482895.1 Alloacidobacterium sp.
GCGCCGCCGGGATAGGTAATTTCTCCGGCAGTTGACCCGAGATTGACGACATGCCCGCGCCCGCGTGCCACCATGCCGGGAACAACGGCGCGCGTCACATAGAGCAGGCCCTTTACATTGGTGTCGATCATTTCATTCCAATCCTGCAGCTTGCCCTCGTGTACTTTTTCGAGACCTCGGCTGAGGCCCGCATTGTTCACGAGAATATCGACGGCCTTCCACGCCTCCGGCAGCGCATGCAACTGGCTCTCAACCTGAGCGGCGTCGCGCACGTCGAGTGAAAATGTGTGGACGTCTGCTGCCCCTGCTTCTTTGAGCTTTGGCGTCAATTCCTGAAAGCGTTCCGCGCGGCGCGCCGCCAGCAGCAGTCGCGCGCCTTCAGCGGCAAAGGCGAGGGCGGAGGCTTCACCGATTCCGGAGCTGGCCCCTGTAATGAAAACAATATTTCCGTTCAGTTTCTGCATGCAGACATCGTAACTTATGTGGTCTTGTGTGAAACGCTGCGGACGAACTGGTAGTAGCCAGCAGCCCAGTCGCGGTCGCGCAGTCCTGCTTCGCCTGCCTGATGCAGCTGCTCCTGGAAGTGATCTGCGAGAGGTGTTTTCGTATTCGTGGCGGCTGCCGCCGCACGGAACAGACGCATATCTTTTTGTCCGAGCGCGATGGTGGCTGCGGGTATCTCTGGAGGATGAAGCATAACATTCGCATATGCCGCATAGAAGGGCGACTGAAAAAGAGCGGCGTTCACGGACTCGATGTATAAAGCCGGGTCGATGCTCTGCGACTCCGCGTATACAAACCCCTCGCTGAGAGAGGCGATCATTGCGGTGATCAGGAAGTTGCCGCCGATCTTCAGCGCGTGCGCCTTGTACGGCTTATCGCCGACGACAGTAATGCCCCGGCTGAAGCACTCAAGCAGTGGCCGCACTTTTTCAAGCGCATCCTGTTTTCCGGCGGTCACGATCCAAAGCTTGCCGTCGGCTGCGACGTTCGGGCGTCCAAAGACAGGAGCCGCCACGAATCCGCGCTTGCGTGTCGCGTGTTCCACGGTCAATCGTTGCGACAGATCCACGCTGATGGTGCTGAGCGAAACGTGAAGTGCGCCTTCCGGCAATGAATCGAGGACGCCATTGCCGCCCACGCCGTTGCCGCCTAATATCACCTCTTCCGTCGCTTGATCGTCTATCAGCATGCTGAAGACGACCTCACTCTCTTTCACGGCTTCAGCGGGGCTGCTTGCTGCGATTGCTCCTTGTTTCACAAGAGCGGCAAGGCGGCTCTCTGTCCGGTTCCAGACGGTAAGCTCATGCTCTTGCTTCAGCAGGAGAGGGGCGATCGCCGATCCCATTAGACCTGTGCCAAGAAATGCAATTTTCATAGTTGTCTCATTGAATGAAGAAGAAACACTGAATGGATTATGTCAGTTTACTTTACACAAAAAAGGCTGCCCAAAAGGGCAGCCTTAACAGTGGAGGATAAACGATGGTTATTGTGATTATTGTTCTGGGGGATTCGAAATGCCGCTATTGCTTGGCGGCACAGGCGAATTGCCCATGCCGGGTGCAACAGCAGCCTGACCGGAGGTAGCAGGGGATTGTTCCTGCACTCCAATCGAATTGCCGGAGACAACCAGTTGCACGCGACGGTTCTGGGCGCGTCCATTATTGGTTGAGTTATCGGCTACAGGGTCGCTTTTGCCGTACCCGGCAGCACTGATATTTGTCTGAGCTACGCCCTGCGTTACCAGATAGCCGCTGACTGTATCGGCACGTTGCTCGGAAAGCTTCTGATTGTATTCGTCGGTACCGATGTTATCCGTGTAGCCTTCCACTTGTAGTTTCAGGCCCGGATACGAGAGCAGGATGCCTGATACTTTGGCCAGCTTTTCCCGCGCGTCGGGTTTCAGCGTGTATTTGTTGAAATCGAACAGCACATCGGACATGTTCACGATGAGGCCGCGTGCTGTTTCCGTGGTCGCCAATACCTGATTCAACTGCTCTTTCAGGCGCTCACGCATCTGTTCCGTTTGGTCGGTAGCCTGCTGGGTTTGCTGATGCGCACGGGCTGCCTGGGCTTCGGCCTCCGCTGCACGGGCCTCGGCGCGGGCGCGCTCCGCTGACTGCTGCTCGGCTGCCAGTTGTGCCTGCTGTGCCGCAAGTTGCGCATTCTGCGCCTCCTGCTTCTGGTTGGCTTCGTCTTCGGCGCGCTTCTTGCGAATCGTCATGATGCGCGCATCCTCCGCTGTCTGTACAGCGGCGCGGGCCAGGGTAATTTCTTCCTTGCGTCTGCTCTTATGTTCATCCAGGTCTTGCGCATTCTGCAGATTTTGCTTTGCTGTCGCCAGAGTATCGGCTGCATATTGCGCAGCGCCTGCTGCTTCTGCAATCTGGACGGCGTTGATTGCCTGATAGAGTTCGAGCGGTGAGGCGTCATTGCGGGTGATCGGATGCAGCACGGCATGCTGGCCGGCAGTCTGCGTGTAAGCGCCCCGCGGCAGCAGTGAGTAGTGCGCATTTACCTGCTCGATGATGCCCTGCGTCTTCTCGTTCAGAACAAAATTCTGCATCACTACGAGGTCGCTCGGCATGGTGACTGCATAGTAAGGCTCCGCTGTGATAACGAGTCCGAAGGACTGCAGTGCCGTCGTTACTTCGATCTCATTTTTCGTCCCCTGCGGCAAAATTTCCCCGAGATTGCTGGGTCGGCCTTCAGGCGTAATCGCCCAGAGCACATATGTGAGATATTCCACACCAAAACTGTTGGCCGGACGAAGACCCTCAAACTTGGCATTGATTACAAGCCGGCCGCGACGGCTCTCAACAGTAGCCGAACCTTTTGCTTCCGGGAGCAGGCTTGTGCCCTGGAATCCGATTTTCGTGGTGCCGCTCCGGTGAAAGTAGTTGATTGCCGGAATGTCGCGCCCGACTACCTGTACCTTGTATACCGGAACCCCGTCACGCATCTCTGCGTGGGGGTTTTTTTGTTGCTGTTGATCCTGGGGCCATTTGTTCGTCGCTGTCGGATTCATTTCCTGAGCGTATGCAGCGCCGCACAATGCAGATGCAACAAAAATAAGTAACGCTTTCTGTTTCATATTGGGTCAAGCTCCTTGCTCGGTGCCTAATTTCAACAAGCACGCGCAGCTAATAAGCACGTGTGCTGCGCGAAACCATCACTGCATAGCAATAGATGCCCGGCGAAAAGCGAGGGTGGTCCATCAAGTCAAACCGGCGAAAAATATACCGTGAGAAATTTAGGAAGGCGAGGCAACCAATTGATGCTCGATTGCAAATAAAGCAAGTTCGAGCCGCGTAGATACGGCTGTCTTCTCGAAAATGTTCGAGAGATGTCTCTTTACTGTTTCTTCACTGAGCTGAAACTGCTGAGCGATGTCACGATTACTGCATCCATTGACGATGCAGCGCACGACCTCCAGCTCGCGTGGCGTGAGGCCATAGGATTTGTTCTGCGGCGGAAGCGGAGTGTTGAGGGCCAGCGTACGGAGCGTGTCAACGAGGCTGGCCGCGCGCCGATGCCCAATCCAGTAGTCTCCTACTGAAACCACGCGAATCGCGGAAATCAGATGATCGGTGAGAGCGTCTTTCATCAAGATTCCACGGGCGCCGAATTGGAGAGCCTCGAGCACCTCCGGATTGGAGACACTGCCGGTTAGCAGGATAAGCCTGGTTTTTGGCGAACGATGCACAAGGGCGTGTATGGCTTCCGGCCCAGGCATCTTTGGAATGTTCAGATCGAGCAGCAGAATATCTGGGCGGAGTTCGAGCGTCTTCGTAATAGCCTCGTCACCATCTCCCGCCTCTCCAACAACTTCGATGCCTACTTCGGTCTGAAGCAGATTTGTAACACCGATCCGCACGACAGGATGGTGATCTGCGAGCAAAATGCGGATTGACGATGCGGTATCTTTTTCACTGCGTTCGGCGTTCTGATCTTTCTCTATTTTCATCGAATTGTTTTCCCTGCTAGACAGCAATTTTCCATCCGACTGCTTAGAGCTTGTTATGAACTTCAGGGCGACAACGAAGTATGGCTTGATTTTCTCCGCAACTGCTTCTGGGATTGAAAATAACATTGCTGCAGGTGGCTATGGTGGGTGCAAAATCCGTCCCTGCGTGTTGGTGTCTCTCGCGTGAAAACATCCGCGCCGTGTCTTACTACCACCGTAGGTGACAATATCATGATATGCGTTATTCGTCGTTCGCACACACTTGTAGCGTCACGGTAACTTAAGAGATCATGCTTAACCCGCGAGCCCACATCTTTCAGCCAGCCTGAAGCGGACTTACCAGGAGCTGTCATCGTTTGGGAGCGGGGGACGGCTCCCATTTTCCTCGCGCTCCCTGTACAGTGAACAAAATGGGTAACAACACCGAAGACCTGCAGAAACAGGTAGCCGATCTCACTGCAAGGGTCTGGCGTCTGGAGCAGGCACTGGCACAGCGCTCCGAGGTAGAGGGTGCCGCATCGGCTCCAGCGTCAAAGCCGCCACAGGTTCAAGCGAATGAGCCGATCATGCCTGTGGAAGCGTCTGTATCAGCCGTTGTTCTGCCGCAGCAGCAAGAAAAAGAGGCCGCCCACTCACTGGAGAGCCGCATCGGGTCTCAGGTTTTCAACCGTGTCGGCATTCTTGCCGTACTGATCGGCATGGCCTGGTTTCTCAAGTTTGCCATCGATAATCACTGGGTTGGTCCGCTGGGCCGCGTGCTGATTGGGCTGATTGCTGGTATCGGGCTGATCGCATGGTCAGAGCGATTTCGCAGCCGTGGATATACGGCATTCTCTTACTCTCTGAAAGCAATTGGCAGCGGAATTTTGTATCTCTCTCTATGGGCTGCGTTTGAGCTGTATCAGCTCATTCCTTCAGCCGTGGCATTTGCGGGAATGGTTCTGGTGACCGCATGGAACGGCTTCATGTCGTGGGTCCAGGATGCGGAGCTGCTTGCGCTGTATGCCATCGTAGGGGGCTTCGGTACGCCGCTCCTGCTTTCCACCGGAGAGAATCACGAGCTCGTGCTTTTTAGCTACTTGCTTCTGCTGGATGCGGCCGTACTTGTATTGATTGCGCTGCGTCCATGGTCCCGCCTGCTGTTGGGGGCGTTTGCCGGGACGGTCTTCTTCAGCGTCGCCTGGTATATCCGCTTTTACGATGACGCGCAATTTGCGATCACTGTCTTTTTCGTCATCGTTTTCTTCCTGCTCTTCGCCGTGGCTCCCCGCCTGCTGCGCGGACTGCAGATTGGTGATACATCGGAACTATCGACGCAGGACAACCTGACGCTGGTCGTGCTGCCGCTGGTGAATGCAGCGTTTGGATTTATTTCCCTGTATCTTCTGCTCGACCGACCAGAGCGACGGTGGGCGCAGTCATGGACGGCAATTGTCTTCGCAGCCTTCTATCTGCTGCTTTTGCAGCTTCCGTCGCGTCGCGGTCCGGGTGCGAAGCCGGTCATCCTCTCCTCGCTGCACCTGGCGATTGCCGTTATCTTTTTGACCATTGCGATTCCGCTCGAAGCGCATGGGCGCTGGATCACGATTGGCTGGCTGACCGAGGGTGCCGTCCTGTTGTGGCTGGCGCGGCGATTGAATCTGTTGCTGCTCCGCGTGCTGGCTCTCTGTGCCCTGGCGCTCGGCCTGATCGCGCTGATCGTCCTGAATCCGGCCGCATCGGATACGGTGGTCTTCAACGCGCGATTTGCAACCTATCTGGCCGGCATTGCGGCATTCGCGTTTTCTGCCTGGATTGCGGCAACAGCTTCACCTGAGGACGGCGAGAAGCGTGGCGTTGCGTGGCCCTATATCGCAGGTGGATCGATCATCGCCGTCAATGTGCTGATCATGATCGCCGTCTGCCTGGAGATCCATTCCTATTGGTGGTCGCACATTTCCGCGAACCTGCAATGGAGTGAGTTCAGAGAGCGCCGGATGTACACGCAATTTACCTACTCAGCGTGGTCCATGATTTTCGGCGCGGCCCTGCTCACCGTTGGGTTCTGGAAAAAGTCGGCGTTCCTGCGCTGGCAGGCTCTGATCCTGCTCGCTGGCAGCATCGGCAAGGTGTTTCTCGTGGATACGAGCCAGCTGAGCGAAGGGTATCGCATTCTCAGCTTCCTCGGTCTCGGGGCCCTGCTGCTTACTGTCAGCTTTGCTTATCAGCGCGATTGGCTGAATCTACGCA
>DATHQH010000006.1:0-33231 GCA_035482895.1 Alloacidobacterium sp.
GCAACGTCGGTCGTTTTCGTGCCAAGGTCTTTCTGGTAAACAATGCCGTCCCGGCTCAAAATGAATGTCATGATTCCTGAGTCTTGATACTTGACCGGCGTAGCAAGGATGGCGAAGCCGCCTGCCATCTTTCCACCTGCGAGATAGCTCTTGGCCCCCTCTCCGGCGTTTTGTCCCTGTGCGGTGAGAATTCGAAATGAATATCCGTCGAACGTGGGGTCGGCATCGGGTTGGGTAGATGAGATGACATCTTTCGCAAAGTCATCCACTCGTCCCAACGGGCTCGACGGCTGATTCTTTGCAACCTGCCAGTACAATCCATCCTGTTTCCCTGGACTGCTGAGAATCTTCCGGGCGTATTCATGTGCTGGCTTTCCATCGTGAGCACTTTTGAAGTAGAGCTCCTGCGCGTTGGCTATTGCCGAGACGGCATCGATTGCTAGCAATTCATTGTTTCCGATGCGCCGCGCGACAATTTCGTCTTCGCCGGCCGCGGTATTGAAATACCACTTCGACGATGAGTCCAGCGTGAGTGGAATCGGATAGGGATAGTTATCAGCTCCGATATAAAGGATCCGGTTGCCATCCGTCATCGTTACCCAGCGATTCATTCGGTCGTACTTAGTGACAAAAGAAGCGAGTGCGACTTCATCTTCTTGTGCGTCTCCGGAATTCAGAATTGCTTTCGAGTCCGGGCCAAGAATGCGGACGAGGGTGGTTTCATCTCTATTCCGCGCCGCTGTCTGCAGGGCTTCGCCGGCTTCCTCAGGCGTAGCGAATGTCGCCTGTGTCTCTGTGTCCGAGGCATTGCCAGACTTCCCCGCCTGGCCTCGGCACACCGTCACACTGACTGTTCCCAACAAGAACAGGACACATACAAGATGAGCCATCTTACTTTTTGAATTTCCAATGTGTAACTTCATAAGTTTGCCTTTCATCGTTGTTTCATTGCACATCGACTGCGCCTGTTAAACTATTTTGGTTGCGCCTATCGCCTGTGACCACCGGTGTTGCGAGGAGCACTCATGTGCTGAGGACGCGACCGCATAGGGGCCTGGTGCATGCTGCTGCGACCACGAAATGACGCAGCACGGTCGCGGTCACCGTTACCGCTCATGTAAGAACGCGACGGGTTCCCTCTTCCAAAAGCATTGTCGCGATCGCGTTCATTGCTGGCCTGCATACGCTGGCTCCCGTAGTCTGCCGCCCCGCGCTGCATGCCATCTTCTCCGCCAATAAGGCCATGGTTGCCGTTACCTCCACCATTTGGCTGGTTGTTCGGATTCGTGCGGGGAACGTCGTGATGAAAACCACCGTTCGGGCCGTAATAGCCATTCGGGTGGTACCCGCCGTTCGGGCCATAATGTGTATCGGTGCCGGGACGATAGGCTGCTGATTGCCCATGATCGCCGTAGTCAGCAGCCCCGCGCTCTACGCCGCCGTTGCCGCCAATCAGGCCGTGGTTGCCGTTATTTCCACCATTCGGCTGATCGTTTGGATTCGTGCCAGGAACATCGTGGTGAAAGGCACCGTTCGGACCGTAATAACCGTTCGGGTGGTATGCGCCATTTGGACCATAATGCGTATCGGTGCCAGGATGATAGCCACCATTGCCCGGTCCCCAGGGATGGTAGTTGTTGTTCGTGGTCCGGTTAATGACAGTTCTGTTGATATAAGTGTTGTTGTTATAAATGACATTGCCACCCCCACCACCCCATCCCACATTCCAGGAATGCCATCCCCAACCGAAGCCTCCTCCCCAACCGCCGCCAAACGTGGCGCCAACGGCGATACCCGTTCCGAAGTAGAGACCAGCCGCAACGACAGGCACTGGCGGAGGCACATAGAGCGGCACCGCCACAGGTGCTCCGTAAACCACAGTCGGATTGTATTGTGGAACATAAACCACCTGTGGATCGGCAGGCTTGATCACAATGGTTGAAGGACTCTGCTGAACCACCGTGATCTGCGACGAAGTTTGGAGAGTTCCTGCAGCCTGCGCCCTGGCGCGCATGGTCTGCACAGCAGCCATGACATCCGCCTGCTGATTTGTGAATGCATCTCCCAGGCTGGATGTCCACGATAAGTTATGCGCCAGATTATGCAGCACGGAAGGAAACTGAGTCAGCGCTTTCACACTTGGGTCCCAGGACTGCTGATTCACCGCCTGCGCCAGAGCATCTCCCGTGAGGCTCGTGTTCTGCGCGAGCCAGTCATCCGCGAATGCGATCTGGTCTGGATAAGCGGCGGCCGCAACGACCTGTGCCACCAGTGCATCGGGATACAGCGCAATGGGCGCTACCAGAGAATCGAGTTGGTCTGGCGTCAACGGCGCGACTGCTGGAGGTGCTGTTGTTGGCGGAGTTTGCGAAGAAGCCTCCGGAGACTGGGATTGGAATGCATGTGCGACATTCAGCGGTCCTGTTACGACCAAAGTTAGACACACTGCTTTCAGGAGAATTTTCTGTATCGTTTTTGTAGTTATCTGTTCCATAAGCCACCTTTTAAAGCCTGAAGTGCACATACTGTTGATCTGCCATTCCTCAAGCCAGGAGGTGTCGATCGGTGTCACATCCATGACCAAAGTCGTTGTGCCTCGAACACGAGAATAGGAGAGTCCCGCAGAGAAACGAATAGAGGTTGCTACACGATAGACCGTGTGGTGTTACATGCACGCCCCGTGTGGTTCCACATGAGCGGTATACGTGCCCGAAGCTTCACCACAGCAGGAAACGCACGTCATCGCGCTAGGGGAGACGAGGCTTAGAAAGGCTTAGGGGGCACTACACCGCACGCATGCGCCATGACACAGAGGACTACATCGCAATTGAGATGAACGGCTTAGTAGGAAGCCTTGTTCTGTAAGGCGAATCGAAGCAACGCATTGGCGCCTTCGCCCTCTAGTCCAAGTTTGCGAGTGATGTTTGTGCGATGGTTCTCAACAGTTCTGTAGTGAATGGAAAGTTCTGAGCCGATTTCCTTGCTGGTTTTTCCGGTAGCAATCAACTGCATAACGCGTCGTTCAGTCGGAGTTAGTTTACTTGCCAAAGATTGGTCTGATTTTGTACCGGATACTTCACGCCGTTGTAGGAGGCCAGCCGTGATGGCGGAACTTAGATAAGGCCGTCCTGCAGCAACAGCGCGGACACCCGCGACAACTTCCTCAGTGGCGCTGTCTTTCAAAATATAACCGGCGCTTCCCAGGTCCATCGCGCTGCGAAATAGATCCTCGTTGGTATGGAAGGTAAGAAAGATAATTTTTGTTTCCAGGCCACGCTTGGCAATCTCGCGGGCAACTCCCAGTCCATCGAGTTTTGGCATTTCAATATCCAGCAGCGCAATATTTGGGCGGAGACTTTCGACGAAGGCCAATGCCATTTCTCCATCCGATGCTTCAGCAACGACTTTCAAGCCGGGGTCTTCCTCAATGCTAAGTCGGAGTCCTTTTCGCATGAGCGGATGATCGTCTGCTATCAGAATCCGAATCTCATCACTCATGGCTGTCTCCTTTTCGCCGGATCTCTATCGTCATCACTGTGCCCCGACCGAGTGTGGATCGCACCTTGAAGTCCCCACCGAGCAGACTCGTCCGTTCCGAAATCCCTGTCAATCCAAAGCCATTCGTCGGCGGTTGAGACGGTTTTTCTGTCGGACTGAACCCGCACCCATTGTCCCGAATCGTCATCATTACACTCAGCCCGTCCCGCTTCACCTGAATACTTGCTTCAGTAGCCTGCGAATGCTTCATGATATTGTTTAGCGACTCCTGCACGATCCGGTAGAAGTTGATTCTCAAGTCTTCCGGGAATACATCATCGATGTTGTCGATGTCACTTGAAAAGTGAATTCCTGATGCAGCAGAAACCGTCCGTACCATTGCTTCGATAGCCTTGGTTAAGCCAAGCCTGTCCAATTGAAAGGGCCGAAGATTATAAGAGATTTCTCGCGTCTCATTGATCGCAGCTGCGGCTTCGCCGCTGATCTCTTCCAGCGTTTGCACGTCACGGCCATTGGCATTTTGTTTACTTGACTTGAGTAGAAAGTGCGCCAGATTCTTAATCACGATCATTCGTTGGCCGAGGCTGTCGTGCAACTCCGCCGCGATGCGCTTGCGCTCGTTTTCCTGCGACGCAATCAGCTGCCGGGAAAATGACTGGTGCACCGCATTCGCCCGCTCCACTTGCATCATCCGGTAGCGCCACGTGATCAGGAACAACATACCAATCGCCAGCAACATCAATAACTCGAACCACCAGGTCTGATAAAACGGCGCTAGGAAGGTGATCTCCAGCGTCTTTCCTTCGTTGTTCCAGATTCCATCGCTGTTGCCGGCAATCACATGGAACAAATATTTGCCCGGACGCACGTGCGAATAATAGGCGGTGCGTCTTGAGCCTGCGTCGATCCACGTCGAGTCCAGTCCCTCGAGCTTGTACCTGAAATGGATCTGGTCGGATTTGATGAAACTGAGGGCCGTATATTGAACTTCTACGTTCTCTTTGCCGGGAGCAACTCTTATTGGTGTGTCCAATGCGACAGAGGCTCGGTCGATCGTAAATGATTCTATGACGACCGGCGGCGGCTCCGGATTCGTGGAAACAGCCAGGGGATTGATCACAGCCACGCCGTCCTGCGTTGGAAACCACAGCATGCCATCGTTCGTTTTGGTACCGGCCGGCCATAAACCACCGTTACACTCGACGTTAAGCATGCCGTCTACCTTGCCGTAGGGAACTGACTTGATCATGCCGCGCTTGCCCGCAGCAAAATCATTCAGTTCCCGTTTGCTGACGCGATAGATGCCTCGATTGCAGCTCATCCATAGGTTGCCTTGCCCATCTTCGAGAATCTGAAAAACACCATTGTTGAATAATCCCTCGCGCGTGCTGTATCGCGTGAATCTTTCGCCGTCGAATCTGCCAAGGCCGCCATCATACGTGCCGATCCAAACCACGTCATCGCTGTCTATATAGATGGATCGGATGTTATTGCTGGGCAAAACATTGCTGTCTGTCCAACGCGTGAATCGGCCGTTCTGGATTCGCGTCAGACCTCCGTATCCTCCAATCCACAGATCTCCTGCCTTGCTCTCTGCAATGACGCGTACGTCGTCTACTGCAAGCCCATCTGAAACGCTGAAGACTTTCGTTACCCCACCCTTGAATGACACTAACCCGCGCGACGTGCCAAACCACAATGTGCCCCGACTGTCCTCGTAGATGTCCTGTACGATTGCACCATCGGGCAGAAGTAGACCCATCGCTCGTCGAAATCTGTTGCCTTGATGAACCCAGAGACCTCCGTGTGTGGCAACCCACAAAATCCCGTTGCGATCCTCAAGGATCGCGGTTGCAAGGCGGGCGTTCGGAAGATTCGAAAGGGTGAAACTTGTAAACTTCCCTTTGTAAAAGCGGCTAAGGCCGCTGTACCACACCCCGATCCACACTGCACCCTCATGATCCTGATAGATCGGATAGACGTTCCTGTCGATCAACCCTTGCTCTTTCGAATACACACGGACTGATTCTTGTTGAAGGCGGTAGAGACCTTGTCCTTCAGAACCTAACCAAAGATTCCGTTCACTATCTTCTTGTATCGAATGGAAAGGAATGGTCACGATGTTCCCTCCGGACGAATAGGCCAAGGACCGGGTAAGGCGTGGACCTATCTGCAAAGTCCAGGGATGTCCTCGGTGATCGATATAGGAAGTGGTGAGGATGTGGCCAAATGGGCCCGTCACTTTTCCATCCTGAGCGATGCGGGCGTGCGCACCGTTCGACGTTTCGATCCAGATGATTCCGGTCCCTTCTCTAGCGGCTCCCCATATGGAATTGCCGGGAAGCCATGACGGAAGCGCATAGATTACAAAGCGGCCGTTGATGAAACATTGCAGACTGTCCTTACCAGTCGACCAGAAGCCGCGGTTTTCCCATGCGAACGGCTGATAGCGAGCTCCAGATGATTTTGGGCCGGCATCAATAAATCTACCCGCGGCTTCATTCCATTCAGCGATGGCTTCACTCGTCAGGATCCACACGTGACCGGTGTCATCACCCGTCAAACCCAGAACAATATTGCCTGGAATTCCCTCCCGTTGGCCGAAAGTCCGAAAGGTGCCATTGTGATATCGAGTAACGCCGCCTGCTTCCGTTGTAAGCCAAAGATCACCCCTCTGATCTTTGTACATAGAGCCGAATCGGTTAGAGGCCATGCCAGGCGTGTTGCTCTTGTTGAAAATAGTGAAATGCATTCCATCGAAGCGCGCCAGCCCGTCAAACGTGGCAATCCAGAGGTATCCATCATTTGTTTGCCGAATACTGCGAATCACATTCTGAGGCAGACCATTATCCGCTGTCCATACATCGGACCGGTATTGCGCGCGAGCGGAGGGGCCAAACCAGATTGAAACGAGCAGGTATGCGAGATAGAAGGCCCAATGGACACAATCCTGCACGCGAAAGAGCAAGAGCTGCCGGAGACAAAAACCAGGATGCGGGTCATCACCTGCCATCAACTCCCTCTGATTTCTTCTCAAAAAATGTCTCTCCCCGAGGGCGTCAGGAATGCGGTCAAAGCGACATATTCTTTGCCAAGCAGCATACATGCTGTGATTGCGCCAGACAATCATGTTCGACGGATCATCTTGATTCCATTAGGCCCATTTGATCACCCGTGTGGAACCACACGGTATCTGTGTAGCAACCTCTATATCTTTGTTCCAACAGCTTTTATACATTTGTACTGAGCCATTTCGAAGGATTGTGCCGTCGCTCTAACCGCTCTTTAAAAATACAAATGGGAAAATAATGACAGTTTTGATTGTTGAAGATAATGCCGGAATTCGGCGACTACTGCGGCGCACCCTTGTTGATAGTGCCGGTACCATCTGGGAATGCTGCGACGGGGCCGACGCTCTGGCGAGTTATCAAGATCATCGGCCAGACGTTGTAATTATGGACATGCGAATGCCGCGTATGGATGGACTGACGGCGACAAAACAGATTCGGGAGTACGATCCGTTCGCCCGGGTGGTGGTAGTCACCGATTACGATGACGATGATCTACGGGCAGCTGCCTTTGAAGCGGGAGCTGGCGGATACGTCCTCAAGCAGGAGCTATCTGATTTGCCAGGTATTCTTTGTTCGCTAACGAATGCTCGCGACTAACTATCACATGATGTCTGCCTAGTTAGTCATACCGATTGCTGCACAGGTTTATGGCTGATCAGGATACACACCTAAGGCGCTTCAGTTGCGCTTAAGGTTTAGGAGCTATTCTGACCCTTATGTGCCGTATACAAGGCAACCAGTTTTATTCGGCATCGCGAGCCTGTTTCCTCGCCTGTTTTCTAGGTATCGCTATGCTGGCAAATGCCCAGAAAATAGAGACGGGCGCAGCGGTGATCACGCTCCAGGATGCAATACGTCGAGCCGAGCAGAACGAGCCCGCTTTCGCTAGTGCTGTGGCAGCTGATAAGACTGCATCGATCGACCGCTATCTGGCGAAAGCCGCTCTTCTGCCATCCGTCATGTATCACAATCAAGTGCTTTACACTCAGCCCAACGGGCTGAAGAATCAGGCCGGCCAGACTGGGTCTCAGGCGGCTCCTGTTTTCATCACAAACAATGCGGTTCACGAGTACTCAAGTCAGGCATCGATCAATCAGACGATCGGGCTAAAACAGTTTGCGGAAACTCAGGTGGCTTCCGCAAACGCGGCGCGAGCGTCAGCAGAATTAGAAGTGGCTCGGCGCGGACTCGTCTCTACCGTAGTTGGCCTGTACTATGCTGTTTCGGATTCGGAAACACAACAGCGTCTCCTCGCGGACGCGTTCCGCGAAGCCCAGTCTTTCACCGATCTGACGCAGAAGCGCGAAGCTGCTCGTGAAGCAGCACATGCCGACGTAGTGAGAGCTCAACTGCAGCAACAGCAGCGCCAGCGCGATCTGAGTGACATTACGTTGGCTGCTGATAAGGCTCGGCTGGAATTAGCCGTCCTCCTCTTTCCCGATCCGCGGACGCCATATTTCACAGAGGGGCCGGCCGGGGCGCCTTCGCTTCCAACGCGGGATGAAGTGAATAGTCTTGCCGCAGCCAACAATCCTGAACTGCGGAGCGCTTTGGCGGAGGTACAGACGAATAATGCAGAAGTCTCTTCGGCAAAAGCAGCATACCTGCCCGATCTTGTTCTGAACTTCACCTATGGTATTGATGCGCCACAGTTTGCGACGCGAGGACCCGATAACGCGCGCAACCTCGGGTACTCGATCAGTGGAACGCTCGACATTCCAGTATGGGATTGGTTTTCCACTCAGAAGCGGGTGAAACAGAGCGAGATTCGGCGAGATGCCGCCAGGGTCGCGTTGACCGCAACCCAAAAAAGATTCATAGCAACACTGGAAGAGGCATACTCGGAGGCATCCGCTGCAAGAGATCAGTTGGACTTGCTTGATCAGAGTGTAAGTTCGGCAGAAGAAAGTTTGCGTCTGACGAAACTTCGTTACTCGGCCGGAGAGTCGACTGCCCTTGAAGTAGTCGACGCTCAAAACAGCTATCTCTCCGCCGAAAGCGCCCAGGCCAACGGCGTTGTCCGGTATCAAACTGCTCTTGCCACATTGCAATTACTAACTGGAACTCTGTGAGCATAATCGTGAACGTGACTCAAGGATTTGCCCGCAAACGCCCTTTTCATCTGACAACAATGTTGCTCTGCGCAATGTTTTTGCAAGGATGCAAAACGGCGAATGAAGCAGAGACGACCGCACTCGTAACGGTTCAGGCGGAACGTCCAGAGATCGGCGAAATTTCTGAACACATCATGGCCGATGCTACGTTGTCTCCGCTGGCACAGGCAGCAATTTCGCCGAAGATAACTGCACCAGTACGGACGTTCTACGTCCAGCGTGGTTCAAAAGTAAAAGCAGGGCAACTTCTTGCCGTGCTGGAGAATCGTGATCTCACTGCTCAAGAGATCGACAACAGAGGTCAATACAGTGCCGCGCAAGCCGCGTTCGACATGCAGACGAAGGCTCAGGTTCCAGAGGACTACAGAAGAGCTGAGCTGGACGTCGCGCAAGCCGAGGCTCAACTGAATCTGCAGAGGGATATCACCGCATCGCGAAAGAAGCTGCTGCAGGAAGGTGCAATCGCCGGAAGAGAATACGATACGGCGAATGCGGCACTCGTGCAGGCGCAGGCTTCTTATGAAAGCGCACAGAATCGTCTGATGTCGTTACAGAAAGTGAGTCGCGCAGCAACCATTCGACAGGCGGAAGGGCAGCTCTCCTCGGCCAAAGGCAGGTATCTCTCCGCCCAGGCGCAGGTATCCTACTCAGAGATCTGCAGTCCAATCAGCGGAGTCGTTACAGATCGGCCCCTCTTCCCTGGAGAGACGGCTAACTCAGGCAACACACTCGTCACCGTCATGGATACGTCAGCCCTGCTGGCGAAGGTTCACCTGTCGCAAACGGCCACGCAAAGGCTGACAGTCGGCGATGAGGCATCCGTGGTCATGCCTGGGATGGACGATCCCGTGCCAGCAAAGATAACCCTCATCAGTCCGGCTCTGGACCCTGGAAGTACGACGGTCGAGGTGTGGCTGCGCATCGAGAATGGCTCTGGGAAATACAAGTCTGGGACACCGGTAAGAGCCTCCATCAGAGGCCGGACTGTCACACAGGCGATCAAGGTGCCGCTATCCGCAGTTCTCACGGACCCGGACGGATCAAAGTCCGTCATGACAGTTGGGGCCGACGGCACCGCTCATAAGCGAGCCGTTCAACTTGGCATCAACGACGGAAAAGATGTTGAGGTGACACACGGAATAAGCGGATCGGAGACCGTCATTATCACTGGCGCCTATGGGTTAGATGAAGGAACGAAGGTCCAGATTGGCAAGGCCGATGAGGACAAAGCGAACGGAGAGAAGAATTGATTGGACAGCCTTTGCCGCCGCACTCAGAAAGGCCGTTCTGGCTTGTCCGCTATCGAGGGCTAATCTTTTTCTTCCTCGTCATGCTCTCGCTAGCAGGCATTTACGCAGCTCAGCAGGTTCCTATCTCGGTGTTCCCGGAGACAAACTTCCCGCGAGTGGTGATTGGCGTCGACAACGGCGTGATGCCGGTAGAGCAGATGCAGGTAACCATCACGAAGCCGATCGAAGATGCGGTCAACTCTGTTCCTGGCCTCGTCACGGTTCGCTCCACCACGAGCCGTGGCTCGGCCGAGGTCAGCCTCTTCTTCGGCTGGGATGTCGATATGTTCCGCACGCTTCAGTTGGTGGACGCGGCCATCGGCAAAGTGCGACAGACGCTTCCCAGTACTGCCACAATCACTACAAACCGTCTCACATTCGCAACCTTTCCAGTCCTCGGATACAGCCTCACGTCAGATCGCCTCTCGCAAACGCAGCTTTGGGAATTGGCGACCTACCAGCTTAAGCCACCGCTGAACCGTGTACCTGGAGTCAGCAGCATCACCATACAAGGTGGTAAAGTGCCGGAATTTCACATCGTGCCGAACATGGCGCGCATGCAAACGGCTGGCGTGACGGTCCTCGACCTCGTCAACTCCGTACAAACATCGAACATTATCGATTCGCCAGGGCTCTATGAGGCGAATCATCAGTTGATCCTGGGTCTCGTCGGCGCGCAAGCACATAATGCCGACCAGCTTGGACGATTGGTGGTGAAGACAGGGACAAGCGGAGCACCGGTTCGCGTCTCGGATGTTGCAACCGTCCAGGCAGGAGTATTGCCTGTCTATACCGCGGTCACCGCCAATAGTCACGCGGCAGTACTTCTCAACGTCACCCGCCAGCCGTCTGGCAACACAGTAGCTGTAGCTGACGCGGTCGCTGCAGAGGTTCAACAACTCAGAAAGGTTCTGCCGATAGGCGTACGACTCGAGCCATACTACGACCAATCAGAACTCGTGCGCGAAAGCATTCGAAGCGTACGTGACGCGATTCTCATCGGGCTGCTTCTGGCGTGCGTGATTCTGTTTCTCTTCCTTGGTGACTGGACCTCATCACTTGTCGCGGGGCTCGTCATTCCCGTAACCGTCAGCATTACGATTCTCTTCCTGTGGGTAATTGGCGAAAGCTTTAATCTAATGACGCTTGGGGGACTTGCGGCAGCGATTGGTTTGGTGATCGACGACGCGATTGTCGTCGTAGAAAACATCGTCCTGCATCGCGATGGCGGAGAAACTCGCGCGCAGGCAGCGCGACTCGCTCTACGAGAAATCGCTGTGCCTCTGGTGGGCTCGACTATTACGCCGGTCGTAGTATTCCTCCCATTGATTTCCGTGACGGGAGTCACCGGAAGTTTTTTTCGCGCGCTTGCTATCACGATGACCGTGGCCCTTTTGACATCACTGCTCCTTGCGGTCACCTGGACTCCCGCGCTCAGTCTCGTCTTCCTCCGCGAACGGCGCGACACAGCCAATCAGCCTCACGCAGAGCCGGGACGCATGATGCATAAGATCCTGCATTGGCACGCACGTGGTCTGGGCTGGTCTCTGAGCCATCCCTTCTTGCTTCTTGGTCTCTGCGCACTACTTGTTACCGGCAGCTGGTTCTCTTATCGCGCGCTTGGATCCGATTTGTTGCCGGAGATGGATGAAGGTGGCTTCATCCTGGATTACATCATGCCGGCAGGAAGCTCTCTTACGGAGACGAACCGTGTCCTCGAGCATGTGGAACGCATTCTTCACAGCATGCCCGAAGTAGAAACCACTTCACGCCGCACCGGCCTCCAGATGGGACTTGCAGCAGTGACTGAGGCAAATTCCGGAGATATGACGGTAAAGCTCAAAAGTAAACGGGACCGTGGGATTGACGAAATCATCGCCGATGCACGCGCTCAGATCAGAAAGACTCAGCCCGTACTGGATGTCGAGTTTACGCAGGTTCTTCAGGATATGATCGACGATCTGTCGAATGCTCCCGAACCGATTCAGATTAAGGTGTTCGCGAATGATCCTGCATTGCTGGCGAATCTCGGTCCCCGCATTGGCGATGCCATCAGCAAGATTAGCGGAGTGGTCGATGTTCAGAATGGAATCGACAATACCATCAGCGGCCCTGCCACGAACTTTCAGATCGATCCCAGCATTGCGGGTCGCATGGGATTTACGCCTACAGAAGTCGCCGAAGATGCTACATCCATTCTCGATGGAGTAACAACAATCGATCCTTTAATTACGAATGGCCGACCCTATACGATACGCGTTCGTCTTGGTGATGAGACACGTCAGTCTCTGGATACGATTCAAAACACAGTGTTCAATAGTTCAACGGGCAGACTGGCAACACTGGGCTCAATGGCTCAGGTGACGCAGCTCCCTCCACAGAACGAAATTAAGCGCGAGGACCTGCAGCAGCTCATCACGGTAACGGCGAGGCTGGAAGGCTCTGATCTTGGAACTGCGATCACGAAGGTGCAGCGTACCGTTCAAGCGATGCACCTGCCACCGACCGTGAGAGTGGAATACGGGGGCACCTACCAGGAACAACAACAATCGTTCCACGATCTATTGCGTGTTCTTGTCCTCTCGCTCGCGCTTGTTTTTGGCATTCTTCTGGCGGAGTTCCGTAATTTCTCTGCGCCTACCGCCATCCTTACCTCTTCCGTGCTCTCTCTAGCAGGCGTGATTCTGGCGCTTCTGGTCACCGGAACGACCTTCAATGTGGCCTCATTTATGGGTCTCATCATGGTGATTGGAATCGTTGCGAAGAATGGAATCCTTCTCCTCGATGCCGACGAGCGATACCGTCGCGAGGGCGTTTCTGCGCGCGAAGCCATGATCCACGCCGCGCAACGCCGTTTACGTCCCATTCTCATGACGGCGACGGCTGCGATTTGCGGCATGTTGCCACTTGCGTTTGCACTCGGATCTGGATCACAAATGCTCCAGCCGCTCGCAATCGCCATCATCGGTGGACTGATAATTTCAATGGTGCTAAGCCTGATTGTGACCCCGGTGGTCTACTACCTGCTCACACGGCCAAAACTTCAGACGACATAGCACATGTCTGAAACCATGAATTACAGACTTTGGTCTCTACGATAGAACCGGCAGTAAACTGGCTTCAGGTTTCATGAACGCACCTTCATCGGGGCGAAAGGTACGGATTCAGCCGCTGACGGTTGTGCTGGCAGCGCCACGGTCACAAGAGTTCCGCCTGCAGCGTGGTTCTTGATTTCGATGGAACCTCCGACGCGTTCACAGATTGCCTTACAGATGGAGAGCCCCAGCCCAGTTCCTCCGCTCTTCCTACTGCGTGATGGATCGCCTCGGTAGAAAGGCTCAAACACATGAGGCCGATCCTCTTCTGACACCCCTTCGCCTTGATCCTGAACTGTCAGTTGCACTGATTGTTCATCGCTGGCGAGGGTCATCCAGACGGTAGATCCTTCCGTGCTGTGCTGGAGTGCATTCAGCAGAATGTTGGAACACAAGAGAAGTGCATCACGACTATCGATCGGTATCCTAGCTTGGACAGAAATGTCCGTCCTCACTTCAATCGCCTTTAGCTCAGCCAAAGGCTTGCTTTGATGCACGGCTTCCTCGATCACATCTCGCAAAGAGCAGGAGGGGACAACGCTCCGTGAGTTCTTGTGCTCAACTGGCTGTTGCAATCGCGCCAGCGTAAGCATCTTCTGTACGGTCATCTCCAGACGAGTGAAATCGTCCAGGCTGAGCGCGAGTCCTTGACTGTATTCTTCAACGCTGCGTTTACGCATCGACAATAACTGCAGAGAAGACTTGACGATTGCCACATCCGTCTTGAGTTCGTGAGCAGCGTCATTGGTAAGGCGTCTCTGTTGCTCGAACGACCGGTGCAGACGCGCGAGAGCCGCCTGGAGTGCGCTCGTAAGAGGCCGCAACTCAATTGTCTGCTTTGCGCTCTCCGGTGCGTCAAAGTGCCAGTCAGTCACGCTGATCTGCTCTGCCTTGCTGGCCAGTTCAAGAAGTGGGGATAGTCCCTTTGGAATAAGCCATGCCATAACTGCGGCAGTAAGTCCGATAAGGATGGTCGTCGCAAACGCGAAGAAGCGAATAGCCTCAAAGACCTCGTGCCAGACATGCCCGACAGCCGCTCCGAAAACGATCGTGATACTGTGTCGAACTCCGCCGTTCGGTTTTCCCGGATCGATAATCCGCAATCCGTGAAATGTGACGAAGCGGTAACTGCGGCCGTCCATCTTCACGTTTCTGAAGATAGGTGTTCCCGAGGATGATATGTCGAAAGCTGGAATTTCGCCCGTCGAGCCAAGTATTCTGCCTCGCTCATCTTCGACCCGAAATACAGCATCCTTGCCAACCTGGACTCCGCGCAGGTCGAGCATTACGTTATCACCCTCATCTTCCGCGTCCTGAACCGCGCCCATCAGTGATTCTGCGGCTTCCATCAGAGTCGCATCAAAGGCCTTCAGCTGCACATGTCGTTCGTGGACAGTAATGGCGCTGATCAAAGCTAAAGCGGATACCAGTTCGAGAAGAAGAACACCAACAACGAGTCGCCGGGTAATGGAAATCGATCGTTTCATCGCCCAGTACGCTCCTCCCGAAGGCGATAGCCTCGATGGCGTAAGGTCTCGATCAGCGGCTCGGTCCCGGCGATATTTAGTTTTCTTCGTAAATTGGAGACGTGCACCTCGATCACATTTGAGTGATGCTCCCAGTCGAAGTCGTAAAGGTGTTCCAACAGCTCCTGTTTTGAAACGATTGCACGGGGACGGTGTGCAAGATATTCGAGAATCCGATACTCCGTCGGCGAAAGATCGATGGGCTGACCACGACGATGGACGGTTTGCTGCACTGTATTGAGTTCCACATCGGACACGTTGAATACTGAAGTCGAAACGCCCTTCGCCCGCCGAATAAGGGCCTTTACTCTTGCAAGAAGCTCACCTAAGTCGAATGGTTTGCTCAGGTAGTCGTCGGCCCCGGCATTCAGCAGTTCGATAATCGACTCTTTGCCTTCCTGAGCCGTGAGAATAAGGACAGGCGTGTGAAGCTTCGCTTGTCTCAGGTCGCGAAGTACTCTCTGTCCACTTTTTCCGGGCAACATAAGATCAAGCACGATTGCATCATAGACACCTTGTTCAGCGAGATGAGAACCTGCTTCTCCATCGGCAGCATGATCCACCGCCAGACCTACTTCGCGCAATGCCGCGATGATATTTTCCGCGAGACGCCGCTCGTCTTCTACCAGGAGTACACGCATACAATACCCTGTAACTATTGTCTCAAGCCTTTCTTAAGCCCAACTTAACAGAGAGGATACGAGATAGGACCGGCATGGGTCGTCCTCCGCGCACCCTGACGTTTTCACCCGTGCCCAGCTGAACGCGATATTTTGAAGCCAAGGTTTGTTACGATAATGCCGTCTCATCCACTATCGATTCGGTATTCTTGTCACGAGCGAATACTATGCTCCTGCACTGCAGTCAGTGATATCAGTCGATTCATTCTCTGGTATGAGTCCGGAACCTTCCCAGGGAAATGGAGAAAATCTTGCCGCCAGCTGCTCGCATTGCAGACCCGACGACACACGGTGCGCCGTTAGCACCTGGGCCCGGGAGTCCGAATGTCATCATCGGTTTCATGCCGGCTTGGCGGGCGACGATCGATCAGCATGCGTGCCCTATGGTCAGCATCACAGGTGCAGATGGCATTGGCTCAGTCCTGATGGGTAGCCCGACCGTGTTGATCAACAATATGATGGCGTGCCGCATGGGCGATATCGTAATTGAGAAACCTGGATTGGCATTGGGCCCGGCAAATCCCATACTCATGGGCTGCCCCACCGTCCTGATTGGAGAAGTGGGAATGGGTTCCACGTTGCCGGTAAGAGTCGGCGAAACCATGATGGCAATGAGTTCGGTGATTGGAGGCGATGCCGGCAGCGCTGCGCAGTCTCTGGCGAAGGCCTCTCAGGATGCGGCTGCCATCATACCGCTTGCCGGTCATGATGCCCTGAGTCAGGCTATCGGAGCAGGTCCATCTCAAAACCTCCCAAGCTCGACCAATAAAAAGGTATGGATCGAGATTGAGCTATTAGACGAATTCGGAAAACCAGTGCCGGACGAATCATATCGCATCGAACTCCCAGACAGCACTGTCACGGAGGGATGCACAGACGATAGGGGGCGCGCTCGAGTAGATGGCATCGATCCCGGCAATTGCAAAATATCTTTCCCCAATCTGGATCGACGTTCATGGAAGAGAGTTTAGACTGCCGTGGCCTGCATACATGTTGTCGCGCAAGGAGAGTATCTCTCGATGATCGCCGCTGAGTACGGTTTCCGCGACTACACGATCATCTGGGACCACCCGAACAATGCACAGCTCAAGGAGCAGCGCAAAAACCCGAATGTTCTGTTTCCTGGAGATAATCTTTTTATTCCAGATAAAGAAGAAAAAGAAGAGACAGGAGTGACGAGCAAGCGGCACACCTTTCAGGTGAAACAGGAAAAATTGAAGCTTCGTATCGTTCTGGAAGATATCTACGAAAAGCCAATAACCAATGCTCCATGTGTGCTATTTGTGGAAGAACAACGGTTTCAGGTGACGACAGATGGGAAAGGAAAAATCGAGCAGGAAATCCCACTGAATGCCCAGAAGGGTCTGCTGGTCATCACAAGCGATCAGACACCATTCGAAAATGATTTACTTCCGCTCAAGATCGGCCACCTGGATCCGGTGGATAACATCTCCGGCCAACGCGCTCGTCTGAACAACCTTGGTTATTTTGCCGGAGATTCAGACGATCCGAAGGATCCAGCATTCCTTTCCGCTGCCGAAGAGTTCCAATGTGACCACGGCCTCACCGTAGACGGGGATGTAGGTCCGCAAACCCAGGCAAAGCTGAAACAGGTTCATGGCTGTTGAATTGACCGGACCGATCAGTAGTCAACCGATTATTTCCCATGGTGACTTACCGCCTCGAGCCTATCCAGTTTTTCTGCTGGCGGCAGACGCCTACCCAGGATCTGGGATGCCCAGGGCAATTCCGGATCGACATCGAAATTGCGTCCCAGTTGCACCATCAGCTCGATGTATCGGCGAATCTCTGACTGATTTCGAATGCCGTAGCGTTGTGGACGTGTGCAGCCATACTGAACCAAAGCTCTCATTCGCCACTCGCCTGCGGCGGCGAACTCTATTGGAAAAAGTTCCCGCAGTTCTTCCAGCATCTCTTCGCCAAATGCATTGTGTTTAACATCTTCTAATGCACCTATTTGTTCTTCGCTGAGGACGGCTTTCGCCGCACCATCGTCGGTAACCCGGCCCGGGATCAAGGAGACCTCAGTTTTACTATCGACCAGCGCTGTTATGAGTGATCGCGAACCCGAAAGTGGGAGTTCTGTTTTTTCTAATCCTTGGGCTCCCAACGTAAAGCCCAGGGCTACCTCTGGATCTTCAGCTTCCATCACATAGGTGTGGACAGCTTCGAAAAACTGGCGGCGCTGGGGCGAGTTGGAGGTGCGCAATAACGTTCGGAGCACTCGCGGATCATAAAAGCGGAGCAGCGCCTGACTTCCATCGGACAGCCGCGTTACAAGCAGACGACGCAAAAAAGCGAGTAATTCCCAGGGCGCAGCGCTGCTGGTGAGATAAATGCCCCAATTCTTGCCCCACCCATTCTGCACCAGTGCCGGGAGCAATGTTGAGTGCGGTGGCAAGGGCACCAGATAGGGCGAGAAATGCGCGAGCTGGCATGCCTCTTCACCTTCAAAAAGCCACGCGTATTCCGACTTCGACTCCAACAGAAGCCTGAAAATAGACGGTTCGTGAGCCGTATCCAACACCGCATACAACGGCTGAAGGTCACGCTGCATGGTAGTGAGGAGGCGTTCGTGCACTGTGGCGGCGAGATCGGTGCTTTTGAGAGGTGCCTCTGCCTTTGGCTTGCCGCGTTCTACATGAATGGAAAAACGCGTCTGACCTGCCATGATTTCGTCGCCAATCTTCAAGTTGGCCTCAGTGACGGGAGCTCCGTTCAGACGAGTTCCATTGCAGCTCTTTAAATCTCGAATCAGGCAAGAGTGCCCGTCGTGGCACACCTCAAAATGTGTCCTGGACAGGAATTTGTCTTCCGGAACTGGACAATCTGCCTGTTCCGTTCGCCCGATGCGAAATGTTTTCCCGGGTTTGATCGGCAATATAGTATTCGCCAGCGGTCCGGATTCGATTTTTAAGGCAATAGACATGGATCGCCGCCAGCAGCGTGTCTAGTAGTGCCTCGCATCGCGGCGGCGTTTCATTGTTTAGATATTTCCCTGCGCTGCCCGGGGTCCCATAGCTATCTATCTTCCCAGGCGAAGTCTTCACAGACTTTGGTAGATTTGTGACTATCCTCAAGTTTCCTCACCTCCCAGATGCGAGAAGCAGATCAAATGGAAGTTTTTGACGACGACCTCAGGAAGTTTGAAGCGGATGGCGCCGCTCCCTTGCCAGTCACAAACGATCAGGGCTACATCGAAAACGAGGGTGCCCGACTCTGGTACGCCACCTATGGGTCCGGTTTTCCTCTAATTCTGCTGCATGGCGGCCTCGGCCATAGTGGCAATTGGGGCTATCAGGTTCCAGCGCTGGTCACAAGCGGCTATCGTACCATTCTGATCGATAGCCGTGGCCACGGCCGCAGCACGCGCGACGCTCGACCATATAGCTATGAACAGATGGCGTCCGACGTTCTGACCGTAATGGATGCATTGCACCTTGAAAAAGCGGCCGTGGCGGGCTGGAGCGACGGAGCATGCACAGCTTTGATCCTCGCCATGAAAGCTTCGGCGCGGATAGCGGGCGTGTTCTTCTTTGCCTGCAATATGGACCCAAGCGGCGTGAAGCCTATCGAACCCAGTCCGACTCTGGACCGGTGTTTTAGCCGTCACGCAAAGGACTACGCCCAGCTATCGACCACACCGAACCAATTCAAGGGATTCGTCGAAGCAGTCAGCCTGATGCAGAGAACACAACCCAATTATTTCGCGCACGATTTCGCTAAGATCCGTGTGCCTGTCGTGATCGTACAAAGCGAACACGAAGAATTCATCAAGCGCGATCACGCTGAATATCTCGCTCGCAGTATTCCAAATGCGGAATTAGTCGTTCTTAACCACGTGAGCCATTTCGCTCCACTGCAGAGGCCTGCCCAATTCAACGATGCGATGCTTACATTCCTCGGCAAACTCAACTTTAGTAAGGATACAGACTCAACGATGGCGCCATCTAATGTGAGTTACGAGTTGTAGCGGCGATCTTGTTGATCCACCATCAAGCACCAATGCGGCCACGCGAGTCGATTTCTCGCGGAGACGTTTGAGAAGAATATGAGTTATTCAACCCTTATATGAGATGGCCGCTCGATCTTTCGCTTCTCAATGACAACCATCGAATCATAAACATGAATTGCACCAATCCACTCCTTTGCCGGAGTGCTTGTCGCTTTGTTGTGATACCAGGCGTGCATGTCGTCGATCATATCTTTGACGCGCTCGATGGCAGTGCCCTTATGTCGATAGCCGCCTTCAAAAGGCACAGGCCAATAAGAGGTGTGCATGTCTTCGATGACGTATAGTCCCCCTTCTCGTAGAAAAGGAAAAAGTACGTCGAAGCTGGCGCTCTGATGTTTCGCGATATGAGATCCGTCATCCAGAATGATGTCGGGCACACCAAGCTCATTGACGACAGAACGCAGGAACCGCGGATCATCTTGTGACCCAATCCGCACCTGATTGGGTGGTGTTGCGCAGGCCGCGCATTCGGGACTTATATCGATCCCAAAAATTCTGGCTCCTGCACCGAAATACTCTCGCCACATCTCCAGTGAGCCGCCTTTAGACACGCCGATTTCAAGCATCTTGACGGGCGTATTTCGATACGTCGCGAAGTGCCGCTCATAGATGTCAAGATAATGAATCCACTTATGAACAGTGCGGCCTTGATGCGCAAAGAATGTTTTGCCAAGACCACTGGAAGCATTATTAGCCAGGCGCGCCCTTTCCGCCGAATCGAGTGCAAAGGGATTTATGTCAAACGAGTGGGTGGGTGCTCCGATGATCTTGCGAACCTTTTCCTCTGCCCTGAATGTCAAACTATGAAGAGACATTAGTTTTTCCTGTTCTGAGTAGGTTGAATTGATAAAGCAAGGTCGTGAATGATTCATTGACGAGATCGAAACTCTCAGAATCGCGATCCCATTTTGTGGATCATATTACCTTTTTCAAGGCATCGTTTCCATCCAGGAGAATCCACCCCCATTAGATAGCTGTCTGAACTCATGGGCCACCAGAATGCCTGCATGATCTGCGGCATAATTAGTAAAAATTCACATCCAATTCTAAAGCTCGACCTTTCATGGAATTTCACGAAATTTTTAGGTCGAGAGCACATGCTGGTATTCTCCTAGTGCCGGGCAGAAGAGATATGCGCACATTGGAGGTGCTCATTGGTTCAACCGGAAAATCAAAGCAAAACCTGGACGAGATGGGTCATCTTAGCGTGTCTGGTGGCGGCCATCGCAGCTTCGGCGCTATGGTTCCGCCGCCGTCCCAAGCTGGTTGTGGTTGTGCATCCCGAGCGCGTTTCACTGACCGAGACGATTGCCAGCAGCGCAAGAGTGGGCGGAGTTCAGGAGAGTGCTATTGGCGCTCAGTTTACAGGAACGGTAGAACATCTATTTGTAAAGCTTGGCGATCGCGTCCAGGCAGGTCAGCAGCTTGCAACCCTCAGGAATGAGGTAACGCAACAGCAAAAAGCACAGGCCGCTACGTCCGTCGCTACGGCTCGAGCTCGACTGGCCCAGGTTTCAAGAGCGCCTCTGCGCTCGGAATTGGATGAGGCCACTCATCAGGTCACCGAAGCCAAGGCTCAGGTTGCGCAGATAAATGCAGATCTCACGCTTGCAACCACACAGTTTGAGCGGAACCAGCAGCTATTTCATAACGGCTTGATCGCTCAAAGCGAATTCGATATCTCGCAATCAAACCAGAAGAGCCTTCAGTCGCGCTTACATTCGGCCAAGGCTACGGTCAAAGTCCGGGAGGCGAAGTTGGAGACGCTGAAGAACACTCCGCTCGCCGAGGACGTGCTGGTTGCAAAAGCGCAGTTAGCGGAAGCCGAGCAGGCTCTTCGTGTCGCCGAACAGCAGTCAAAGGAAGCTACCGTGACAGCACCCTTTGCCGGGGTCATCACATCAATCAATGCGGAACAAGGACAAACCGTAGGCGCCAATGGAGTGGTGAACCTGATCAGCGACAGTCTCGAGATACGCGTGGATCTTGATGAGACCAACCTCGCCGATCTGGAGCTCGGCCAGCAGGCCATCCTATCATCGTCGACCTTCGGAGATGAGACATTCCAGGGACGTCTGACGGATATTGGCGCTGCAGTCGATGATGCGCGCGGAATCGTTACTGTCAGAATTACGCCAGACAATCCACCAGCGTGGCTGCGGCCTGGCAAAACGGTAAACGTCAATTTGCTGACGAATGAAAAAATCGATCGGCTTATCGTTCCTTCAACCGCCGTCCTTCGTCAGGGAAGCCGCTCCGTTGTGTTGATTGTGCAGAGCGGACATGCGGCCGAGAGAATTGTGCTGACACGTCCCACGATCCAACAAGGAATTCCTGTATCCGCCGGAGTAACAGAGACGGATGAAGTCATTGCAAATCCCACGGGCATCACTGCGGGACAAGCAGTTCGGATCAGGAGGTGAGGCAATGGACACGCTTTCGATGGTTCCTGTCAAATGGCGATTCGAAGTGAAACTTGCCCTGCGCCATTTGATGACAGGTGGAGGCCAGACTTTGCTCACAGTGGGGGCCGTTGCCGCCGGTGTGATCGTCATCATTTTCCTGACGGCCCTGATCTTTGGAATACGCGCGAGGCTGACCAGGACACTGACCGAATCCATATCGCATGTGACCGTCAGGGTGCGCGACCTCGAGCCCGTGCCGCTCGCGGAGATTCAGGGACTAGAGAATTCCATGAGCAGCAGCAGCCGAATCGAGAAGCAGGCTCCACAGCTGAAGTTCATCGATGATTGGCAGCATGTGGTGGATGTCATCCGCACAGTGCCTAATGTCCGCATCGCAGTTCCTGCGATTCAGGGGCAAGGATTCGCTTCTAGGGGAGGCAATCCAATTGGAGTGACCATCACAGGCGCTGATCCGGCACAGCAGGACGAGGTCTCCCCGGTGACGCAGGACCTGATCGCCGGAAGATATATTGGCTTGGCGAGCGATGAGGTAGTGATCGACTATGAGTTGGCGAAAGACCTGTCTGTGTCGGTTGGAGATCGTATCCGTATGACGTCAAGTATGGAAAATACGGAGTCGCTTACGATTGCCGGCATCTATAGCCGGGGGCAGGGCCGGGGAGGAGCATATGTGACGCTGCGTACCGGCCAGAGCCTTTTCGGAATGGGCAACTCGGTCAACGTAATTCTTGTAAAGGTGTACGAGCTCTTCGGATCCGATCAGGTAGCGGACCGCATCGAGAGCCTGGTGCCATATGAGGCTCGATCGTGGTCTCGCGAATTTCCGAGCTTCGTCTCATCGCTGACTGTCCAGGCTGCGTCTGCCTACCTCATTTCGGGTTTTAGCCTGATCGCGTCGTCGTTTGCGATTGCTTCTGTCCTGATCGTCTCCGTTCTTCAAAAATCCAAGCAGATCGGAATCTTGAAGAGCATTGGCGCAACTCGCTCGCAGATACTTCGAGTGTTCACGCTGGAGGGGCTTGCCATCGCTCTGGCTGGAAGCATCGGCGGAGCGATCGCCGGTACGTTGATCGTGTATCTTGCCAGTTTGCCATTACAATCGACTGCCAGGCCGGGACATGTGCCGGATCAGTTGTTCCCTGTTGCGATTTTTCCCATCTACATCTTCGGCGCGATGGTCGCCGCGATTCTCTCGACCATCATAGCCGCCTTGTTTCCCGCACGACGGGCTGCAAAGATGAACCCTGTCGACGTGATGCGTTAGGAGCGCTGGGCGACAAATGGACACGATGCTAAAAACGGACTCATCCAGGCAGATTGTTGTTGCGACACATGGGCTGAAGAAGACCTACTTTGGCAAGGTCGCGACGCCTGTGCTACATGGCATCGATATTGCAATCAGTTCGGGAGAATTTGTTGCAATCATTGGGCAGTCGGGAAGCGGAAAGTCGACACTGCTCAATATCCTTGGTGCGCTCGACGTTCCAACCGAGGGTAAGGTCTTCATCGATGGCGTAGACATCGCAACATTGAGCGAAGACGGACTAGCAGCCCTTCGTAACCGTGTAGTCGGCTTCGTCTTTCAATTCCACTACTTGTTGGACGAGCTGAGCTGCCTTGAAAATGCTCTCACATCGGTCACCATCAGCAGAGGAGAGGCCAGTGAGGAGGACACAGCTCGTGTCATCGCACTACTCGAGCGGGTCGGTCTGGGCAAACAGCTTCACAAGCGTCCTGATACGATGAGCGGCGGCCAGAATCAACGCTGCGCCATTATCCGGGCGCTTGCCAATCAACCGAAGATTGTTCTCGCTGATGAACCAACAGGCAACCTCGATAGCCGGTCCGGTAATGAGGTCTTCAATATCATGCGAGAGATGAACCGCGAAAATGGAGTCGCTTTCATCATGGTCACACACGACGATCGTCTCGCTCAGGAAGCAGATCGCATCCTGATGATCGAGGACGGGTGGGTACATGAAGTTGATAAGGAAGAACACCGGACGAATCTGCTAAGCAGTTTAAAGAAATCGTAGCTGGCTCTCACTGAGCCGGGGTTCACAGCTTTAAAAATTGGTTTCACAGCAAACGCTATCTTTCAGCAGCTATCTCCATCGGAAGATGCGCAGCGAGATGGCAAAGGGCACCACGAGCCATGCGAGCAATATTCCTACCGGCATCATTAACTGCCCCAGATTCATTCCTTGCAGCATATTTCCGCGCAGCGCATCGATGGCAGCCGTAAGCGGAAGCGCCCTCACTACCGGCTGAATCACAGCTGGGAAGCGCGTAGCTGAAAAGAACACGCCTGACAAAATCCACATCGGAAGCATGACCAGATTCATCAGCCCCGACGCGGCTTCCATCGTCCTGGCCCGCGACGCCACCAGTAGCCCCAGTGCGGAAAATGACAAGGAGGTCACGACGCAAAGAAATCCCAGCTGCCACATCGACCCACGAAATGGCACGCCAAAGACCAGCCGCGCAAACCCAAGAAACGCCGCGATCTCAATTACCAGCATTGCCAACCGCGACAGCAAAAACGATGCCAGATATTGCCAGCGCGGCATAGGCGACGCCACGAGCCGCTTAAGCAGTTTCTTCTGCCTGGCCTCCACGATCGCAAAGCCCAGGCCCCAGATGGCCGATCCCATCAGGTTCATTCCCAGTAATCCCGGCACAACAAAATCGATATACCGCGCCCCTGCCTCATGCACTAGCTGATTCTCGTGATGAATGGCCTCACGCTGCCCCGCCGCCATCTGAATCGCGCGATCTGCCACGAGACGCGCTGTCCGAGCATCGGGATTGGTGTCGTCGTATTTGTAATCCACCGAGTCCGGCTTCTGGATCACGAGCAGCAGAATGTCCCCCGTCGCCAGTGATCGAGCCCCGGCTGCCTCGTCCATCGTTGTCGCCTTCAGCCCCGTGTCCGCCGCAAGTGCCTGCGTCAGCTGTGGAGTCGTTGCGCCCACCTGCAGCACGTCTGCGGGTCGATTGCGGAAGGCAATCCCCAGCCCAGCTGCCAGCAGAATCGGGAAGATGAAGATCCAGAAGATCGCCTCAGGTTCGCGCAGGAACAGCCGGAACCGCACCATCGTCAATTGATAGAGACTGCTAAACTCCAGCTTACTCATCGCGCAAATTCCTTCCGGTCAGACCCACAAACACGTCTTCGAGCGTCGCCGAATGGGTGCGAAACTCGCTCATATGCAGCCCTTGATCTGTCAGCGCAGCAAAAATGCGCGGCACTGTCGTATGCAGCTCACGAACGGAAAGTTGATGCAACCCCGCATCCACACGATGTGACTGTACGCCGGGAATCGCGGTCAGCAGAGCCGGATCGACCAGACCTTGTCCCGCCTCATGGCCAGTGATGACGAATTCGACGATATGTTCTCCGCCTACCGAGGCAATCAGTTGCTGGGGAGTGCCGAGCGCGATGATACGCCCATGATCCATAATCGCCACGCGGTCGCACAGCCGCTCCGCCTCATCCATATAGTGCGTGGTCAAAATGATCGTGCGCCCAGCCTGCTTCAGCTGATCAACCAGGTCCCATAAGTGGCGCCTCGCCTGCGGATCGAGCCCCGTCGTCGGCTCGTCGAGAAACAGCAATTCCGGATCGCCAACCAGCGCGCAGGCCATAGCCAATCGCTGCTTCTGGCCGCCCGAAAGCGTGCCTATGCGTGAGTGGCGCTTCTCCTCCAGTTGTGCCGTACGAATGGACTCCTCTACCGGTATCCCGCGCTTGAAAAAACTTCGAAACAGCCGCAATGTTTCCTCAACTGTCAGCTTGTCCGGGAACTGTGTCTCCTGCAACTGAATGCCGATGCGCTGACGCAGTTCATTCGCGCCGCTGGCCCAGTTCAATCCCAGCAACTTCACCGTCCCATCATCGGGAGCCGTCAAACCCTCGCAAATCTCAATGGTTGTCGTCTTCCCTGCACCATTCGGTCCCAACAGCCCGAAACATTCTCCCCGCATCACCTCGAGATCGAGACCATCCACGGCTCTCACATCTGCAAAGTTTTTTCGCAATCCGCGAAGCAGCAACGACGGGCCGTTCCCTTGTGCGCGCAGTTCGGCAGCTGGCACAATGGCAGGTCCTGAATCAGTCATTGAGCCGATCTTAGTATTTGCTATCTCGCTAGCCATTGCCTAAGAGTAAGTCGAGCCAACTCCGGCCATCAACAAGTAAGTGGTCTTCGCGTGGTACGAATTTGATTAATTTTCATGCTGAATAGTGTTTGCTGGTAAGCCGGAACCATGAAAGTTGGAAGTTATTCAAGGGCGTAGAGATTGCCGTCGGCGGTTCCTATGTAGACGACGCTGCCGGAGATTACAGGCGAGGACAAGATCGTTCCTACGGTGTGGAGTTTACTGATGCCAACGAGCAAGTCGTCGTAGAAGTTGGAGGTGAAAACGGCTTCATAGTTAGGGTTGCCGTCGGGCTTCGAAAGGGCGGGAAGGTTCCGGCGCGATGCTTCCGACTGAAAGACCCAGACAGGCTTTCTGGAAACGAGGTCAATGGCGACGAGTTTGCCGTCCTGTCCGGCGACATAAAGCGTGTTGCCTGCGATGGATGGTGAGCTGAAGATGGGCCAGTGGAACTGGAGCGAATCGATGGGTGCGCCAGTCTGCGCGTCGAGTACGTGCAGGAGCGCCGTGTCCGATGTGGCGAAATAAATCTTACCCGCCTGCGCGACGGGTGAGGTAATGACCCAAGATCCCTTGTTAGGAAAAGCCCATCGCTGCTGGCCGGTTGAAGCGTCCAGTGCATAGAACTTTGAATCGCGGCAACCGAAGTAGACGATGCCATCGGCCACGGTGGCCGAGGACTGGATGCCTACCTGATTATGAATGTCGGGGTCTTCGCCGGTCTTGAAGCGCCAGAGTTCTTTTCCGGTAGCAGCATCGAGCGCATAGAAATAGCTGTCCCAACTGCCGATGTACAGTTTGCCATCGACAATGGCTGGCGACGCGTGCACAACGTCGCCGGTCTTGAACTTCCACTTAAGGGAGCCCCTTGCTGCATCGAGCGCATAGATATTGCCGTCCCCACTGCCGAAGTAGACAGCACCATGCCAGACAGCGGGCGATGAGAGATAGAAATCAAAAGGGTCGGGCATGGATTCGCCCTCAGGCAATAAACCGTGCAGATGCGTTCCGGCGTAGCGGCGTTCTCCGGCGTTACGGAATTTCCATTGCAGTTTTCCGGTAGCGGCATCGATGGCGTAGAAGTTGCCGTCGTAGCTGCTGAAGTAAACGAGGCCGTTAGCAACGGCGGGTGACGAGGTGACCCGGGCTCCGGTCGGAAACTTCCATTTCTGCGAGCCAGTCTGTTGGTCGACGGCGTAAAGATTGCCATCATTACTGCCAACATAGACAACGCCGTTGACGATGGCAGGGGAAGAGATGACTTCGCCCTGAGTATGGAAGGTCCATTTGATGCCATTGAATCTGGACACTCCGGCCGCGTAGATGCCGGAGTGTGCAAGATCGTTGCGGAACATTGAGGTGTCCTGCGAGAAGGCGAGTGTGCAGGAAAGAAAGATGGGCAGGAGGTGGCCAAAGAGACTTCGTGCGTGTGGGTTGGTTGGTTTCATCATCGTTGGTTCAATGAAGTGAAAGCTGAGTGTCGTAAGGACCTATCCGTGAACATGGTCATCCGTGCCAAGCCTCCGGGCAAGCGTACGTGCAATCGCATCCGCACCAGCGACCTTCATCCTGCGCTATGTCTGTGGTATCTCGTACGCTATGAATCAGTGGATAGTTCCGTGATCCTGAAAGCGGCGATCCCCAGAATGGCACATTTACTTGCCAAATATCTTCGCGAAGAAGTGGCCGATTTGATGGAAAAACCCGCCGGAATCCAGGTGCTTCTGCTCCGGCGCTGGCACTGATGCCGGCGGAACAGGCTGTGAAGAAGGCGCTGGTGGCGGTGGAGCTACAGCTGGCTGCGTCGATTGATTATCAGCCGTTCCGCTGTATATAAGCGGTACCTCGACCTGAGCATGGGGCTGGCCTACCGGCACAACCGGCTGCGTGGGCGGCGGGGGCGGAGGCTTCAAACCTTCACTTTCAGCCAGCGGAAAAGCGGTATCAGCTGGCGTAGACGACGGGCCGCCGACATGCTTGCCGTTATTACTGGCCACCGCTACGGTGGCAGCAGGCGGACAGCCGCAAGGCTCCGTTTCGTTATCCACTATCTGTTGCAGGCTGCCGTGCTCAAACAACACACGCTGGTTCGGCTTCACACGGTAAATGCCGCCCTCGAACTGGCTGGTAACGGTCACGTAGGGTGCATTGTCGCCGCGATTATCGATACAGGTGTCGCCTTTCTGGTTTACGCGCATCTTCAGATCAGCCTCACCCGGCCCAGAAACGAGAATACGCAGATCAGGCGTCAGTAAAACATCGGAATAAGAACCTGTCTTATAGCTGGCTTCGAGCGCACCTCGATCAAGAGAGATCATGAGCGCCGTAAAGTCGCCTCCAGCCGCAGGTGCAACGGAGGTGTCTGTGGTGAGGTGAATCGTCGTCGAAGCGCACAGCCGCAGTTCACCCCCGCGGGCAAGCGTAATATTCGCAGTCGTATCTCCTGCAGTAATGCTCCCGTTGTTCCCAATCGTGGCTTTGCCGTTGGCGACTTCCAGCGATCCGGAAACAGTAACGCCTTCCGTCGGTACAAACGCGATGGGCTTCTGTTGCGCGCCCGATGCGATCCATGGCGAACACGCAGCGCTCAACAACAGCAAGTACTTCAGTCGCATGTGAGCTAAAGCTCCAGAAAATTCTTGATCAGCCGCTTGCCGTCGTTCGTAAGCACGCTCTCAGGATGGAACTGTACACCTTCGACCGCATGCTGGCGATGACGCAACCCCATGATCGTGCCATCGGCGGTGCGCGCCGTGATTTCAAGCTCGGTAGGCAGGCCCTTTTCCGAAACAATGAGCGAATGGTAGCGGGTGCAGGTCATAGGGCTCTGAATGCCGCTGAAGATCGTCTTGCCGTCATGCGCGATTTCGCTCGTCTTGCCGTGCATCAGCTGCGGCGCGCGAACAACGCTACCGCCAAAGGCCGCTCCAATGGCCTGGTGCCCAAGACAAACACCCAGAACCGGAACCTTCCCGGCAAAGTGGCGAACAAGATCGATCGAGATGCCCGCCTCCTGAGGCGTGCATGGTCCCGGCGAAAGCAGAATGCGATCCGGTGCTAGTGCTTCTACCTCGTCGACAGTCAGTTCGTCATTCCGGCGAACGGTCATCTCGGCCCCAAGCTCGCCCATATATTGCACCAGGTTGTAGGTGAAGGAATCGTAATTGTCGAGAACAAAGACCATGGGCTTATATCTCAGTGTAACTCGCCCGCAGGCCTACCCGATTTGCTTCCGCATGAAGATGGTTGCCTGCGGATTGTCGTTATAGCGCGGACACGGTTGATATCCATGCCGCCGATAGAAACGGATTGCAGGCATAAGATCCTTTTTGGAATCGAGATAGAGCGCCTTGTAGCTATGTTCTGCCGCGTATATTTCAAGCGCAAGCAGCAGCGCTTCCGCCACTCCCTGCCCGCGAGAACCTAAACGCACATAAAGCCGTTTAATCTCTCCTGCCTTCTCCATATTCGTCAGCCGTCGCAGTGCAATGCAGCCGACAAGTGCCCCGTCGTCCATCGCTAGCCAGACACCCGCATCTTCATGAAAATATTCATTCTCGAAAGCGGAGCGTTCATCGCGCACGACAACGCCGACCGCCTCGTAATACTCCGAAACGATGCCATAGGCGACGTCCAGTTCCCGTAGATTGGCGCGATAGATCCTCACTTAAACAGAGTACGGCAATGGCAGAGACGATGGTGTTGCCCGTATGCTAATCTGTCGGCTAAGAGGGATCGTCGCTCCTGGAGGTCATCCGATGAAGCTCGTAACTCTTGCCCTTGCCATTCTTTCCACGGCCGTCGCTTTTGCGCAAAAACCTTCGCAGACGGCTCCGGCTGTCGATCTGCCCATTGTGCCCGGCTCGGCGTCCCAGGCAGGCTGCCCAGTCGCTTTTTCCGATGTGGCTCTTGAATCGAAAGCGCGTTTTATGCCCGTGCGACAGGATGCCGCGCCTGACGGCAGCCTAGGATTTCAATATAAGAACAAGAGCGGAAAAGACATTCAGTCCATTTCCGTGCAGGTGGACTTAAAAATAAAGAAGAGCATCTATGATCTGGATACGTCAACGATCACGCTCCATATGGCGCTTACCGGCAAAGGAGCGGCAGAAATACTGCCACTGACCCTACGGGCTTATGGGTTAAGCCGCGTGACTCTTGAGCAGGTGTCATTTACCGATGGCACGATCTGGAATGCCGACTTAAGAAAACCCTGCAGCTACCAGCAGTCTGGCTCCAGCGAGCAAATAGGGCAACTGCAATAAGTTCCCTAAAAACCATATTCGTTCTATGCTTTTTCCTTGCTAGTGGCTCTTTCGCGCATGCGGAGGAGCCACAGGCGGCAAAGGCCGCCTTCCAGAACTACATCGCCGCACTTGAGGCTCGTCTCGACACCCAAAATATCTCCACCAGCGCCTTTCTCTGGATCGATCAGGACAGTCAACGCCGCGAGGTCGTCCGCAATGGCCAGATCCCGGTCCAGCAGATCGATACACCCCAGATACCCGATGGAACGATCGAGCACTGGATCGGAGGCGCCTTTCTACCCAACACGACGCTTTCGCAGGTGCTTAAAGTTGACCAGGACTACACCCACTACGCCACCTATTACGCGCCGGAGATTGTGCAGGCACGATTGATTTCTCACAACGGCAACCGCTTTCAGGTCTTTTACCGATTGAAAAAGCATAAGATTGTGACCGTTGTGCTGGACACCATCCACGACATCGACTTTGTCCCTCTTAGCGCCGACCAGTACTTTATACGTTCTCGCTCTGAGCAGGTACGCGAGGTTCGTAATGCCGGCGAACCGGATGAAAAAGTATTGCCCGAAGGAGAAGGCTTTGGATTTTTGTGGGCCATGAATTCTTACTGGCGGGTGCAGCAGCGCGATGGCGGAGTCTACATCGAGTGTGAAGTGGTGACCCTCGCAAGGGCAATCCCTTTTGGAATCGGTGCCCTGGTTCGGTCCACAGTACAATCCTTCGCTTCAGAGTCGCTTGTTAATACGCTCAAAGAAAAACAGAGCGCTGTCCTGGCATCGCACTAGATCGGATTCATCAACAGGTTTTTTGATCCTGTGCGTGTAGATCTGAAGCATTCGCGCGAGCCGAGATGAAAAGATATTCATCCAAATGACTGAGGAGTTGAATTGCGGGCCAGCTGTCTGCTAGCGTGGAGGGGCTGCTAGCAGAAACCAGGCAACTAGACTGGCTTGCACGAATCACTTGTTCGCTGGATTCATCGCGTTACCAGCATTTCTTCCGCGTATCGCTCTTAACCTCCCCTCTGAAATGGACGACTGCACCTATCCCTTGGTTGTTGTCAATATTTTGGTTGATCGAGAGTGTGGTACATGTTGGAAAAGACGCAACCTCGGGTTCCAGTGCTTACGTGGCTTCGGTCACTTTGGAGCTTGATTCTTTGGTTTACAGTCGGGTGGCTCTTAGATAAAGACAAAGAATGAGCGCGCTGTCTGAGATCCGGGCATTTGCAAAGACCCGAACTCTTAGGCATGTGACACTTTCAGGGAAATGACCAGCGAGCACTGCGACGGACGCCCACGTCAGCGTAAACTGACGGTATGGGAAACAAAAACACAGGCAAGCGCGAAGAGAAGAAGAAGCCACAACCCAAACCAAAGGTTGCACCTGGGCGCAAACGCGAAGACTTCAGCCAAACGCGTACCCCGATTGTCAAAGAAGCTACCAAAGACTAGCGGTGTGCCCCAATCAATCCCCTGTGGAACGCGAGCGAGACTTCCAGATGTCTACGACTTCGCCTTCTTTGGTGCTGCCTTGGGTTTTTGTGGCTCTGGACGCGCTTGAATGTCGCTCAGGCGAATGGCTGCCGCAGCTGCTGAGTACTGTACTTCCGTCTTATCGTCCTTGAGACCTGACACGGCAACCCCGAGCAGGTTTGGATCGCCGCGTCTGGCAATGGCATTGAATGCCGCCGCTCGAACGAGCCACTTGTCCTGGTTAGTCGCTGCGTCCGCCAGCGCCGTTCCGCTCTTGGGATCAGGGTCTTTGGCGAGCATAAGCGCCGCCGCCGAGAGAACAGGAGACACGTCATCCCGGGTGAGCATCTTGTAACCAGTCATGGCGAGGCCGCCGAACGGTATAAACCCGATTCCCGCCTGCATGCCGAGGGAGGCCATCTTCTTGGGGTCCTTCAACATTTTCTTCTGTTGATCTGTCAGGCTGGTGCCAGTCTTCTGTTGCCCGGTAAGGACCGCGTAGTAGACATCATATCCTCTCTGGTCGCCCATCTGGACGAGCGAATACGCTGCCGCAATGATGACCGCGGGCTCAGTATCACGGAGGGCCGCGTGTAACTGCGCATTCGCATTCTTGGCTCCCATCTCTCCGAGCGCCTGCGCCGCGGCTGCGCGCACTTCCGGTTTAGGATCCTTCAGAGCCGTAAGCGCGGCATCCTCCGCTTTGGCGTCGCCAGGCAGCTCCCCCAGCACACGCACCGCCCTGAGGTGTAGGTCCAAGTTATTGTTGGCCAGCCCCTGGTTCAGCACGGACCAAGCCTCATCTTGTGTGTTTGGCGTAGCTGGGGCCTGTGCAATGGAGGCTGTTGCCGAGGACACAACGATCAGGCTGATGACGCAAAATAGTGATCTCATCTTTCTCCCCCGAGGGCTTCAGCAGTAAGGAATCGCCTGCAATAGTAACGTTTTTCTACGACGAGCGGAGTGGTTTCTAGAACCATGTCGTTTTGGAACGCACCAGGCACCGGACGCACGTCCTTCAAATCTCAGCTTATGCTGATGACCCCAGACGGTTGGTTCCTGGACGCTCAGTTGATTTGCCGATTCTTTGCTGTATCGATGACCGGCATCAGTGCTGGGCCATATCTATCCCAGAAATTCAATGAGTTACGGCGCTTTTGAGTTTCGCGCATTTACCCTGATTTAGCCTCATTTTGCTGTGAGGGTCCCCACAAAATCCCCCACAGTCTAAAGGGTCACTCTCGACGAAACAACCGGGGCCTCGGGAATTAGTATCGGGCATACCTCAGTCTTGGCTACATCGATGCCTTCCGCACCTTGCATCCCGGGCAAAGCGACCAATTCACATTCTGGGATTATTTCCGGCAGGCCTTGGAGCACAATCGCGGAATCAGCATTGATCATTTCTTGCTATCGCCGCAGCTCTTCTCTGCACTCAAGAGCTGCGAGATAGACAAAGGCCCACGCGCGCAAGTTCTCCAGGACAACTAGATTGCTCAGACTGGATCCCTGAGCTACCTTCATCCGCATACCTCGCGAAAGGTGCTTGAGCTTTCGATCGAGCGGAAGATCGAACTGGCGCAGCAGCTGCCTCT
>DATHQH010000007.1:0-6952 GCA_035482895.1 Alloacidobacterium sp.
CGGTGCCGATGTCCTGCGTCGCGCAACTCACGCGCACAGTGCCATCGTTGTTCAGCGCGACTGTTACCTGACACGGCATGCGGAATGCTCCCCACGAGGCGCACGCCATGCCCCATCCCAACACCAGGTCGCCTTTACGCATGGAGCCCACGGCAGGATTGCGTTTCGACCATCCGAACTTCCCCGCTCCCGTGGTGATGCATTCCTGCAAATGGCGTGAGGAAAACGGCTTGTTATTGCTTTCGTCTTTTTCCGGCTCATTCCGAAGACGCAGCTCGACCGGGTCCATCTTCAGTTGGATAGCCAGCTCGTCCATCGCAGATTCAAGCGCATACAGGCCGGGGACCGCACCTGGACCGCGCATGGCCGTCGGCGGCCCAATATTGCGCTGGACCTTAGCGCCGCGAAGCAGCAGGTTTGCGGTGCTGTAAATGTAAGGGGTCGCTTCGCCGCAGCCCTCATCATAGTCGCTGATCATCGACGTGCTGTTCACATAATCGTGATGCAGAGAGAGCAATTTGCCGTCCGGCGTTGCGCCCAGACGAATACGCTGCTGCGTGCGGGGACGGTGGCCGACGCTTGTGAACATCATCCTGCGCGAAACAACCGCCTTAACGGGACGGTTCAATTCACGGGCGGCTGCCGCCGCCAAAGGAGCATGGGTCCAGGGCCACAGCTTTCCACCGAAACCTGAGCCGAGAAACTTCATCACGATCTGAATGTTCTCGTTGGGAACTCCGAGAAACTGCGCCATGACGGCCTGATGGTTCAGCAGTGATTGCGTCGTCTCATAAAGCGTGAATCGGCTCCCGTCCCACACTGCAACGGACGCGTGCAGTTCAATCGGGTTATGCGTTTCGGTGGGGGTGATATATGTCTCGTCGACTTTCACGGGCGCGGCTTCAAATGCCTTCTCCGCATCGCCACGATGGCTTTCCGTCTTGAGAGTTTTCCATCCGTCGCTCAGGTCGAGGGAGACGTTCGGCGTCTCCGTTGCATATTCAACACGGACTGCGTCGGCTGCGGCCTTGGCCTGCTCCATGGTTTCTGCAACCACGGCAGCCACGTATTGGCCGCTGTAGTAAATGATTTCGTCTTCAAAAGGCGGTCGGCTTTCGTCCACAACGGCGTCCTGATCGCCGGGAATCGGACGATAGAGCGCGGGAGCATTCCCGTGGTACATCACACGGAGCACGCCCGGCATTTTTTCCGCCTCGGAAGCGTCAAGCTTTGTGATTTTTCCTTTAGCAATTGAGCTGCAGACCGGCACAAGATAAACCATTCCGGGAAAGTTGTAATCCGAGGAATATATGGCTCCGCCGGTGGTTTTAAGACGGCCATCGATGCGAGGAACTGCCGCGCCAATGATCGATGGCACGGTAGTTTCCTGCGTCGCCATAGGTCATCTCCTTTAGGAATGAATACGCCGGGTGCTCGACGCGATCATACAGTAATCCGGAACCGGACTAAAGGTGCGACACACAAAGAACATTTGGAAATTGGGCGGCGCACGTGCGAGCAGAGTTGTCGATATGTTCTGGATTGGGCCTTATTATCGAAACTACGGCTTCTTCAGATTCGTTTCAGCTAAGCGGACTAGGATCAGTTCGAGGATCGCGTCGATCCGGAGGGGGAATAAAGAATGCAGAAGTACGCATGGTTCCGTTTGGCTGGTCTCGCCGTTGGCGCAGCCCTGACTTTCGCCGGCTGCTCCACTCTGTTGGCGGAAGGACCATATCACGTTCAAGACAAATGGAAGGTTGGCGGAGATGGCGGGTGGGATTACCTGGCTGTCGATCCGCAATCAAGTCTTCTTTACATTACACGCGGCAATCATGTCATGGTCGTCGATACGACCGCCGGCAAGGCAGTTGCAGATATTACCGGCCTGAAGGGCACGCACGGTATTGCTTTCGACAGCAACGGCAAAGACGGATATATCAGCGATGGAGCCAGCAATGCCGTCGCGGTATTTGACCGGAAGAGTAATAAGATCACGCAGACCATCCCCGCCGGCACGAATCCGGACGGCATTCTCTTTGAACCGGTCACCAAAACCGTGTGGGCCTTCAACGGACGCAGCAAGAATGCAACCGTAATCGACGCGAAGACCAAGCAGGTCATCGCTACGGTGCCGCTTCCCGGCAAACCCGAGTTTCCTGTGGCAGATGGCAGAGGTTCAATCTTCGTAAATATTGAAGATAAAAACGAGATCGCTCATCTGGATGCGAAGTCGCACACACTCCTGGCCCAGTGGTCGATTGGCTGCGAATCGCCATCGGGACATGCGATAGACGCAGCTAATAGCCGGCTCTTTGCTGTATGTGACGGCAGGAAAATGGCTGTCGTTGACGCCACGACTGGAAAAGTTGTGGCGACCCAGGAAATCGGGGACGGTCCGGACGCTGCCGCCTTCGATCCTCAGACCAGGAATGCCTTCAGCTCGAATGGCGGCGACGGCACGCTCACGGTCGTTCATCAGGATTCTCCTGACACTTACTCCGTCCTGCAAAACCTGGAGACGCAGAAGAGCGCTCGGACGATGGCTCTTGATCCAAAAACAGGAAAGATTTACCTGGTTGCTGCCGAGTTCGGACCTCGCCCGGCTGCCACTCCCGAGAATCCCCGCCCGCGTCCGGCTGTCCTTCCTGGCAGCTTCGTCGTCATCGTTGTCAGCAAATAATTGCTATCCTGTGAAGGAGCGGCCTTTACCGGTCGCTTCTCCCCCTCTTGATCTCCTCAAGCCATGCCGTTCTGGCGGATTTCCTCTAAATTTTCTGCGGCTGAGACGTTGGCGATGTATAGTTTTGCCATTGGCTGTTCGCTCGCTCGGCTGGAAAGCACTTTATTTTGAGGATGATGGCTTGCAGTTCCAAAAGTTCGACGACACTTACCTCGAAAACCTCCGCAAGGGCGATCTCCGCACTGAGGAGCACTTTGTCCACTATTTCAGTGAACTAATCCACCTGAAGCTGCGTTCCCGATTGAACTCAAAGGATGCCGTTGAGGATGTCCGGCAGGAGACTTTTGCCCGTATTTTCGTCTTGCTTCGCGGCAAGGAAGGCGTGCGCAATGCCTCCGCGCTTGGCGCATTGGTCAACTCCATCTGTAACCATGTCTTGCTCGAGTACTACCGTTTTCACTCCAAAAGCGATGCGATGGAGGATGCCTCCGAGATGGATATTCAGGCGGAAAATACAGATGTTCTGGACGCAATGGTGTCCAAAGATACACAGAAGACTGTGCGGCAGATTCTGGAAAAGCTCAGCGAACGCGACCGCCAGCTTCTGAAACGGATTTTCCTCGAAGACCGCGATAAAGATGAGGTTTGCCAGGAATTCGGCGTGGATCGGGAGTATCTCCGCGTGCTCCTGCATCGCGCAAAATTGTCATTTAAGTCTTTTTATGTCAAACATGTAGCTTCATCCGGGCCTTCAGGGGGAGGGGGCGGCACTTTCGGACGATACGTTTGGCTTTCTTCTGCACTATTCAGTTGAGGCTCGAAATCCATGGAACACGCTGAAGCAGTCAGTCAGTTCGCCGTAGAAAAGTATCTACTTGGGGAGTTGAGCCCGGAGGCGCGTGAAGCATTTGAGGAGCATTACTTCGGCTGCGAAGAGTGCGCCATCGATCTGCACGCGGCCACAGTGTTCATCTCGCAGGCAAAGAAGGAACTTGCACGGCCATCGTTCGCTCAGGCTCCGGCCGAGGCGGCCGCGCCAAAACGCAAGCTCTTCAGCTTCCCTGCACTTCTGCGTCCGGCATTCGCAGTCCCCGCCATGGCAGCGATGCTGCTCGTCATCGGCTTCCAGAATGCCGTCACCGTTCCACATCTCAGAGAAGCAGCAACTGTAGCATCGCGTCCGCAAGTCCTGCCATCGGTCAATCTGGTCGATGGAGGGAGCCGCGGCGCGGAATTGCGCACCGTGGTAGCCAATGCCAATGAGCCTTTTATGCTCTTTGTTGACATACCGGCTCAAAACCACTTCTCCGGATATCTCTGTTCGCTGTATTCTCCTTCTGGAAAGATGATCTGGCAGGTCACGGTTTCTCCGGAACAGGCTGCGGATACGGTTCCGATTCAGGTACCGTCAAGAAACGCAGAGCCGGGAGTGAACACCCTGCTGGTTCAGGGAATTCCTGTTGAAGCGCAGAACGGCACCCCGGTCGACCTCGTCCGGTACCGCTTTCTTTTACAGATTCGTTAACTGACTCGAACAGAAATTGAATTGAAACGGAGATGCGATGCCAGAAGACATTGAGAGGACACATTACTTCCACGCCGATGCCAGCGCGATTGGCGGCTACATCACTCGTCCCTTCACCGGATTTGTCCCCTCTCTCGCCTCGATTTCGTTACCGCTGGTTGGCGGGGCCCTTGAAAAGGAACGAAAAGGACGCAAATGGAAGAACACGGTGAATTACTCGAATACGAGTACCACCGTGTCGGGCAAAAAGCAGGATACAGACGGTCCCTGGGTCACGGAAGTGACAGCGGCCATCGATGACCTTAATATCCGCGAAGTCATCACGGCCAAGAGGATCGTCGCGCAGCTTTCGGTGGAACACCCACACGAAGGATACATTCCGAAAATCTTTCTAACAGGCTCACAATTCGTCGATCTGAGGATCAGCGGCATTCCGATCACGCCCATCCTCAACTATGACATTTTTGAAGGTTACGAGGGCGCTCCAGGATATCCAGTGAAACCCTGGGCGGAGCAGCCGAGCCTGCAAAAACATGTCGAGAGACAATATCGCGAAGCCGGTGGTGGCAAGGACGAGACTCCGGATTGGGTAAAACATCATTTCCATTGGCTCGAATCCGGCCAGAAAAGCAATACTAGTGACAGTCTCGTATGCACAATGGTCGACGGCTTCGAAGGAGTACCGAAGAACTTCCCCGGCAAGGTATTTGCGCACTCCATTTATGTGCGCGACTTTGGAAGAGTCTTTTTCGGAGAAGTCATCGTTCAGGGCGGTACTTATTCGCTCTCCATGGTCAGGGCAAAGCTGGGCTCTCCTGTCGGAGGGGCGATCTCCGTCGCCACGGCACGGTCCAACGGCAAAACCGCTCCCTAATTGTCTTCCTACTTGCATGTAGTTTTCTTGCGAGCTGCAATGATCGCTGGAGGGCCGATCCTGAGATCGCATCCGCTCGCATCGAAAAACTTTTCATGCAAGGTGATCTTGTAAAAGCGGAGACCGAGGCAAGACAGGAACGTCAGAAATTCGCAAAAAATAGTCCTCAATGGGAATGGCGTTTCCGTGTTCTCGAAGCCAAATATCTACTTTGGCAAGGTAGAAATGCAGACAGCGTAGCCCTGCTCACACTGGAATTGCCTCCTGCCTCGCTGACCGGCGATGTTGCTATTCAGCAAGCCATGATCCAGGCAGTCGCCTTTGCCCGTCTGGGAAACATCGATCAGGCAAATGAAGCCTTACACCGGGCTGACGCATTGTCTGACCAGCAGCACTCCCCGCTCACAGGCGAACTTGTCCGTACAAAGGGTGTGATTGATGTCGAACGAGATGATCTCACGAATGCCAGCGCAATGTTTCGTCAAAGCCTTGCAATTGCCAGACAGCAACAGGACAGGTTTCTCCAATCTACCGCACTTCTGAATATTGGCGTCATCGCATTGCAGCAAGAACACTTTGATGAAGCCCTGGAATGGTCAAGGTCAGCAGCTGAAATTGCTCACTCCATAGGAGCAAGACTGATCCAGGAAAAAGCGCAGGGAAACGTAGCGTATGCGAACTACGCACTTGGAAATTTTGATGCAGCCCTTAATGGATTTCGCGAAGCCTTCCAAGAGGCCCAAATATTGGGTTCGCCTAACGACGCATTCGAGTGGCTGAATAATGCAGGATTATCTTTATACCGGATCGAAGATTATCAACAAGCCGAAAATTGCTATAAGAGTGCGCTGCAAATCGCCGAGTCCATTCGATATCAGCAGGAAATTATAGAAGCACACCTGGCGCTAGCTTCCCTTTATTTCAGAACACAAAAGCTGGACGATGCAAGCAGGCACGAAGAACAGGCATATGCTCTCGCCGTATCCTCAGGGAGGCTCATGGACGAGATGGATGCTCTCTACCTGAAGAGCCTGATTTCTGCCAAGGTGCATCATCCAGAAGAGGCGCTCAAAATCCTCACAAACCTGGAAACAAACCCCACCCTTCAGCCATCACAGCGCTGGCAGGTCGAGGGCGCACTTGCCAATTTGTATGCAGAGGCAGATCAGCCCGGTTCAGCGGACAAATGGTACCGCCAATCCATCACGACATTTGAAACTCAAAGGCAGACACTTCAAGAAGAAGAATCGAAGCTCCCCTTCTCGACGAATGCGGATCAGCTCTATGACGACTACATTCGCTTTCTGGTGAACAGCAAGAAAACAGACAATGCATTGCAGTGGCTCGATATCGGGCGGGCGCGAACACTCGAAGAAGGTTTGGGCATCGCTTCCCCTGACTTCAGCGCTACGCTCAGGCATCCGCTCGATGCACGTGCGATTGCGCGCAAGCTCCACGGGACAGTTCTGGTTTATAGCCTTGCTCCGGGTGAATCGTATCTTTGGGCGATCACTTCGTCTGGGACTCACTTCTTCAAGCTGCCTGCGCAGGACGCGATCAACGAACATGTTAAGAAGTATCAGCGCGCGATTCTCGACTCGAAGGACACACTATCGAACAACTATGCCGATGGTATTGCCCTGTACCACATGCTGGTAGAACCGGCGCAGGATCTGATTCCGAAAAACTCTCCAGTCTTCATCATCCCCGACGGCAGCCTCACTACGCTTAATTTTGAGACCCTGCTCGCGCCGGGCGGTGGTATTCATTACTGGATCGAGGATGCAACCGTCACCAACGCCAGCTCGCTGAAGCTGCTTGCGGCGTTCCATCCAGAGACGCATGCGAAAGCACCGAAAAAGCTGCTCCT
>DATHQH010000008.1:0-27314 GCA_035482895.1 Alloacidobacterium sp.
GAACGGTCATGAAATCACTCCCAATCCTGAATACCTTTTATCTACGAACTATATATGAATGCAACGCCGGACCTTGTACCTCCAACCGGTACTTTGCCTTCTGATTCCACATTGCACCGGAGCCTGTCTCCGCTAGCGAGACGAAGCAGCCAGGGTTTTGCAGACACGTATCATCCGCATTTGATACACATTCTGTAGCCGCATAAAGCCCGCAAGAATGCAATACCGGCACCCACATACATATGTCCTTACGAATGAAAGACGGAATGTCTCGACGCCTCAAATGTTCACTACGGATATTCTCCGGCCTGTCGATATTGCTGATGGCAGCGTCACTCCAACAAGCAAGGGCTGATGATCTGTCGTGGACGCAGCGCATGGCGGATTCGACAATCAAGCGTTGGCCAAATGGCAGGTTTCTTTCGGAAGACAAGCCATGGATCTGGAACTATGAATTAGGGGTGCTGCTTCAGGGCATGAATGCGGCATGGTACCGCACGGCGGACGGCGCCTACTATACCTACATCAAGGAATCAGTCGATCCATTCATTCAGCCGGACGGGTTGATATCGACGTACAAGCCGGAGAATCATACTCTGGACGATCTGGCGCTGGGACGGGAATTACTGCTTCTCTATGGCGTCACCCAGGACGCGAAGTATTACAAGGCCGCTACCCAGCTGCGCCAGGAGTTAATCTCACACCCTCGCACCGCAGACGGCGGTTTCTGGCACAAGCAGCGCTACCCACAGCAGATGTGGCTGGACGGCCTCTACATGGCCGAACCTTTTTATGCGCAATATGCTGCCACCTTCAACCAGCCGCAGGATTTTGAAGATATTACGAAACAGTTTGTGTTGATGGAAAAACATTCCCGTGATCCCAAAACCGGCTTGCTGTTCCACGGGTGGGACGCGACAAAGCAGCAGGTGTGGGCGAACAGAACAACGGGTATTTCGCCGACTTTCTGGGCGCGCGGCATGGGCTGGTACATGATGGCTCTCGTCGATACCCTTCCCTACTACAGCAAAAATGACCCCGGCCGAGCAGAGCTTCTGGGCATTCTGCAACGATTGGCGGCGGCTGTTACGAAGTATCAGGACAAAGATAGCGGTCTCTGGTATCAGGTCGTAGACAAACCTGGAGCCAGCGGCAATTATCTCGAATCATCCGCAGCCTGCATGTTCACGTATGCTCTGGCCAAAGGCGTCCGGCTCGGCTACCTGCCGCAGAGCTATGCATCGAATGCATCGCGCGCTTATCAGGGCATTCTGAAGCAGTTCGTTAAAACCGATTCCGCTGGAGAAGTTACATTGACCGGCACGGTAAGAGCGATTGGGCTGGGCACCGATGCCGTTCACGATGGAAGTTACTCCTATTATGTGAGCCAGGAAGTGATCAGTAACGACCCGAAGGGCGTCGGCGCCTTTCTAATGGCCAGCACAGAAATGGAAGCGGCGCCGACTGTGCCCCTTGGACGTGGCAAAACCATATTGCTCGATGCCTGGTTCAACAGCCAGACACGGAAAGATGCCTCCGGCCAGACGGTTTCCTATCACTACAAATGGAACGATTTCAGCAATAGTGGATACTCGCTGTTCGGCCACGTGCTGCGCCAATTCGGACTGGAGACCGATACACTCTATAAAGCACCCACAGTGCAGGACCTGGATAAGGCGCAGATTTATCTCATTGTTTCGCCGGACAACCCCGCCTGGAATAAAAACCCACATTACATGACGGCTGAGGCGGCTTCACCGATTATCGAATGGGTGAAGCAGGGCGGCATGCTTGTGATTATGGAAAACGATCCGAGCCATGCGGACATTGAACATCTCAATATTCTCGCTGAACATTTTGGCATGCATTTCAACAGCGTGGCGCGCAATACCGTAGACGGCGACAAGTTTGAAATGGGCAGGATTGATGTCAACGGGGACGGCCCGATCTTTCACGCTCCACATGTTCTATTCATGAAAGAAATCAGTACATTGGCGCTCAAAGATCCTGCCGTTGCCATTTGGCGCGATAAAGGAGATATCCTTTTGGCCAAAGCCAAGTATGGCAAAGGTACAGTGATTGGCTTTGTCGATCCGTGGCTTTACAACGAATACACCGATGGAAGAAAGCTGCCGCCGCCATACGACAATCTTGGGGGCGGAAGAGAATATGTTCGCTGGCTGTTGGAACAGCTTCCTGAAAAACGCTGATCCGCCTCTATAGAATTTGGGAAATTGTCAGGAATATACATGAAAACATGCATCCTCGCTGATCCAGTCCGATACTTACGCATGACAACGTCAGAGCTTCGAGAGTCTTTTTTGATTGGCTCTCTCTATCAGCCCGGATCCATTCAGCTGGCATATGTGGATCTTGATCGTGCGGTCGTAGGTATTGCCGCGCCTGATGCCGCTCCCTTGAAACTGCAGACCGATGACGCATTGAAGGCCAGCTATTTCACGGAACGCCGTGAATTAGGCGTTCTGAATATAGGTGGACAGGGCAGCCTCACGGTAGAAGGAAAAAGCTATACGCTCGATCATCTGGACTGTCTCTACATTGGACGAGGCAATCCTGAAATTTCCTTTGCGTCAAATGATGCATCGACACCCGCAGTCTTTTATCTCTTGAGCTACCTTGCGCATGCGAGCTATCCAACCACTCTCGTCCGCAAGGAAGATGCAAACCCCACGGAATTGGGCTCCGCGGAAGCCTGCAACAAGAGGACCGTGTGCAAGTATGTCTTTCTGGATGGCGCTAAAAGCTGCCAGCTGGTCATGGGCGTTACGCATCTGCACCCCGGAAGCGCATGGAATACCATGCCCCCCCACGTACATATGAGACGCTCCGAGATCTACATGTATTTCAACCTTGCTCCGGAGACCCGCATCTTTCATTTGATGGGCCCCGGGGAGGAGACACGGCATATCGTAATGAAAGACCGGGAGGTAATCGTTTCGCCGGGCTGGTCAATCCATGCCGGCGTCGGAACTGGAGCATACAGCTTTTGCTGGGGTATGGGCGGTGAAAATCAAGACTATGCGGACATGGATCCGGTGACGATCAACAGCCTGCGATAAATGGAGAGACCATGAACAGACGATTCTTAGCCGTGTGTATGCTGCTGCTTTTTTGGACGGCGGCACATGCGCAGACCAATCCCAGTAAAGTCGATTACTTTTCAGCCCAGGACATTCAGAAACAACTGGCAGATCTGGCGCCTGGGGCTCAATCCTCCGGGAGTAGCGGATCAACACTGGGCGATTACACCAGCCATCAACTGAAGCTGTCGGTGCGCACATCGAGCGGCGGTGCAGAGATTCACACTCACTATGACGATGTGTTCGTTGTCACACAAGGCCATGCAACTCTGATCACTGGGGGTACGGTCGAAGACCCCAAGACCGATGCAGATGGAGAAACAAAGGGTCCCAGCATTCGCGACGGAAATACACAGGTAATTTCAGCGGGTGACGTTGTGCACATCCCTGCCGGCACGCCACATCAGTTGAAAATTGCTCCGGGAATGCTGTTCAGCACTCTTGTAGTGAAAGTAAAAGAGTAGAGACATTCAGAATAAGAAAGATCGGGCAGGCATGAGTCTTTAAACCTGCTCGATCTTTTCACTACACGCTTCCTCTCGGCTTATTCTTCCGTACGAAGTCTGTATCCTGCGCAGGCTCGGCATCGCATTCAATAGCTATAGTCGTCACGGGATCGTCCGGCGCCTTATCGGGCAAATCTACAAACTTGGTCTGAAACTCATCCTGCGTGAACTTAACTTCCGATCCCGTTTTTAACAGGCGAGCGGACTTCACTTTGACTTTCAATCCACTGATTGCCACATATTCGCCGGGCCAGAAATGAACGTGCATGTAGAGCGTATTGCCAGTCCGTGTAAAGCTGGCATAGTTCGATCGCCGCACCTGGCACAGATCAGATTTGTAGATCGTGTCGCCGTTTACTTCCATCCAGCGGCCAACCTCGCTCAGAATTCGCACCGACTCTTCGGGAATCGATCCGTCTGGCCTGGGTCCAATATTCAGCAGGTAATTGCCGCCGCTGCTCGCGCATTCGATCAAATTGCGGATGACGGTACGGGATGACTTCCAGTTGTCGTCTGCCCGCTGATAGCCCCAGCTGTCATTCAGCGTCATGCAAGATTCCCACGCACGGCCATTTTTCTCCGCAACGATTTCTTGTTCCGGAGTGGAAAAGTCACCCTGAAGCTTGTTGCGGTTATTAACAATAATCTTAGGTTGAAGTTGAAAGACCATCTGATTCATCTTCTCCGACTCCCAGCCATTTGCATCGAGCGGCCACGCAACGTCATACCAGAGAACATCGATCTTTCCGTAGTTCGTCAATATGTCCCGGATGAGACCGTGCGTATAGTCCACGAATCTGCGCCGGGCTGCTTCATCGGTTGCGCAAAGTGCTCCATCGGGATGATGCCAATCCATGAGCGAATAATAAAACCCTACATGTAGACCTTCAGCGCGAGCGGCATCTACATATTCGCGGACAATATCACGGCCGGGGCCTTGTTTGGGCGCGTTATAGTTCGTCAGCCTTGTGTCGAAGTGACAGAATCCCTCATGATGTTTTGTTGTAAACACCATGTATTTCATGCCTGCCTGCTTCGCTAACTTCGCCCATGCGCGAGGACAATTCAAAGCAGGTTTGAAGCTGGCCGCATGCCGTGTATAAGGCCCGATTGGCCAGGCTTCGTTTTCCATAACCCATTCATGTCGTTCGATGGTGCTGTAAACGCCGAAGTGGACAAACATGCCGAATCTGGCGGCATGCCACCATTGCATGCGCTCTGCGCGCGTTGCTTCCTGGGTTTTATCGGTAACTTCTGTCGAAGCCGCTTCCTGTGCGGCTGCCGGATGCAGCATTGCGCCATGAACGCCCAGAGCGGCAAGAGATGCTCCCGTGCCTTTGAGCATATCGCGCCGTGAAATCGAACGATTCATTCCTCACCCCTGCGCTTCTGGATTGTTGTGCGTCAATTAATTGCTGTAGTGGTGAAACAGCGGTGAGCTATACCTTGACCGCCTTTTGTCGTGGATACCTAATGTCCGCGAAATTTCATTGCAGCACCGGATCAAGCGCTCTGCGATGCCAGGTACGCTCTGTACCGTAATGCGCGAAGCCGGGCCGGAAACACTGACTGCGGCAATGGGATGACGGTTCTCATCGAAAATCGGGGCGCCAACGCAGCGCACACCCACCTCAATTTCTTCATCGTCGATGGCGAAGCCGCGTTTTTTAACGCGCTCAAGCGACTTCAGTAAAGCTTCGCGCGAGCAAAGGGTCTTAGCGGTGAACCGTTTGAATTTGATTTTGCTGAGAACCTCTTCACGCATTTCAGCCGGCAGGAAAGCCAGCATTGCCTTTCCCATCGACGTGCAATAGACGGGATTGGAGGTGCCTGACTTCGACGTCATGCACACTCGACGATTGGGCTCGACCTTGTCGAGATAGACCACCTTCGTTTTCTGCAAAACGCTCAGATGTACAGTTTCGCCTACTTCCAAAGCGAGGCGCCGAAAAAAAGGCTGCACGCGATCGCGCAAATCAATCTGCTCAACGGCCCTGTTGCCAAGCTCATACAGTTTGAGTCCGAGCCGAAAGCGTCCTTCGGGAGTGCGTTCGATCATCGAGGTACGCTCGAGTACGATCAGCGATCTGTGCGCCGTGCTTTTATGCAAACCCATCCGCGTGCAGATTTCCGCGAGGCTCAGCGGAACATCGCTCTCACTCAGCATATCCAGCATGGCAACTATGCGATCAATGCTTTGCAGTTGATACGGGTCGGCGTGCTTACCGGCTTCGACTACGGTTTGCGGCATGATGACTGTACTCATAAGGGTTCCTCCAGGCTTGTTATTCCGGCCCTGTGAGAAGTTATCCGGGCGGCAGACCACCCAGGTACATGTAGCTCATGGACGTTGCCTGAGCTAAAAGCTTTGCGAGTTGTGGATCGGGAAACCGCGCAAGATAAATCCTGGCCCAGCTGATCTGCTCCGCAGCCAGTGGACCATTCGGCGTGTCCTGCGGAATCCCTGTAGCCTTCACGAAGAAACTGTTGTCCTGCAGCCCCCGGATTGAAAGGGCTGCCAGCTTCTTGATGGCATAATCGCGTTCGGCATACGAGTGCAATCCATTCTCCTCGCCAAATTCGGCCAGATAGACGAGCGGAGCCAGAGCATACAGATGGTAGTGCAGCGCTCTCTGGCCGCGCCGCATCTCCTGCGGAAGCGAGCCATCCGGCTGTATCTCGGATATGCCGGTGTGGTATGTCTCCATGCCCCAGTCAAATAATTTGCGATCATTTGCGGCAATTCCCGCTGCCGCGACCTCCACACCCGCCCAGTAGAGATGATTGTTCTGTGTATCTCCAGTAGAGTTTTTGCGACGCGAATCATAATAATTCTGGCTTTGAGAAACGACCTGCGTAATCCAGTGAAGAATGCTTTCCTGTTGATCTGCGATGATGCGTCCACTCTCCCGGATCTTGAGATACGCAATGGCAATCGCGCCAATCGTCCATCCTTGAACGTAATAGGCCTGGCCGGACGACATCTTTCCCGTAAACACGCCATCCTTCGCTGCCGCTTCCATATGCTGGATGGCACAATCAAGCGCGGCGCTGCTTCCCGTTGTGCGATAGGCATCGGCAGCATCCGCAATATGGTTGCCGAGGTCTTTATACGGGCCGGCACTCGCCGCATACGCCTTCCACTTTTCAGGATCGATCACGGAAGACTTACTGTCTGAGTAGAAACCGTTGGTGGTCAGGTCAGGAGAAAGATGGACGACAGAGGGACACGCGTAGGGTGCGTCAGTGACTTTGATTGGATGACCATCCCAAGGCGAGCGCAGTTTGCTTTCGGCATGCAATGGCAGAATCAACAGGAGACAGAACCCAATAAGCACTAGCCTGATTTGTTCCATAGCCCGAATAAGCAACCCAGCGCTTTTCATCAACAACTACTCCTGGTTTCTTACCGGCGCGTAGTCTTCACGATAAGGATTGAAAACATCCAGCACTTCCGATTCTTCCAAGGCAGAGGCCTGATGCTCAACGCCTCCGGGAACGACGAAGCTGTCACCCGCGGCCACTTCAAACGTGGAAGAACCACCGGTAAAGCGAAGACGCCCCTGGATGACGTACACCAGTTGATCGTTCGGATGACTGTGCCGCGTGCCCAGCCATCCTTTTTTCATCAGGTGTCTTACGAGCATCAAATTTTCATTGAATGCGAGCACCTGTCTTTGAAGTCCGAGCTCGGGGTTGCTGGTCTCTGCGCTACTCAGCGGACATACTCTGATTTCACTCATGTTTGGTTCCTAACGAGCCATCCAGCCGCCATCGACGACCAACACTTCGCCATTCACATAATCACTCGCGGAGGAAGCCAGAAATACAGCAGCGCCCGCCAGATCTTCCGGCTCACCCCAGCGCTGCGCCGGTATCCGATCAAGAATCTGTCGGTTGCGTATTTCATCCTGCTGCAAGGCGGATGTGTTCTCGGTCCGGAAATAACCCGGTGCAATTGCATTGACCTGCACGCCGCGAGCCGCCCACTCGTTCGCCAGTGCCTTGGTCAGCTGCGCCATTCCGCCCTTGGAAGCGGCATAGGCAGGCACGCGAATGCCACCCTGAAACGAGAGCAGTGAAGCGATGTTGATGATCTTCCCTTTCTTTTGCTTCAGCATTTCACTTCCAGCAAGTTGCGAAAGCCGAAAAACGCTCGTCAAATTGACCTGCAGCACCTTATCCCATGCGCTGCTTTCAAAGGACTCGGCAGCGTTGCGGTGAATCGTCCCGGCATTATTTACCAGAATGTCCGGGGGACCGATTGCTGCAACCACAGCGCTAAACAACTTGTCTGCGCCATCCGCCATGCTTAAATCGGCAGAGAGGCTCTGCGACTGCTTCCCTATTGCCCGAATCTGTTCTGCCGTTGCATCCGCGGGCCGGCGATTGCCGTGACACGCTACCGTGGCGCCCGCCTCGGCGAGGGCAATGGCAATCGCTGCGCCTAACCCGCTGGCAGCGCCTGTTACAAGCGCGGCCTTTCCGTCCAAACGAAACCGGTCTAGTATTCCCATTCAAATATCGAGGTTCTGAAAGCGGTACGCCGTTCTGCTCTGCGCACCAACGAGAAGGATTGTTTTTCATGGGAGAAACGCTTGTCAATGATCCACAAAGAGATGCATCCCATTTTCAGGTCAGGTGTACCGCTATACGGTACTCACGTTTATTCAGTAGCAGCTGCACGTGCCTGACGAATGATCTCCATATAGACTCGCGCCGCGTTCATAACAACTTCGGGCTTGCCCTCAGCAATCGCTTTGGCGTTGACCAAATCAGCCCCTACGCCAAGAGCACGGGCTCCAGCTTTCAAAAAATCTGCCGCTGTCTGCTGCGTGACTCCACCCGTTGGAATCAATTGCAGCTCCGGAAAAGGCGCGCGCAAGGCTCTCAGATAGCTCGCGCCTCCTACGGCGGAGCAGGGGAAAACCTTCACGTAATCCGCACCTGCATTCCAGGCGGTGATCACTTCCGTAGGTGTAAGCGCGCCTGGAATGGAAACTTTGCCAAGCTCTTTGGTTTTTGCAATGACTTCCGGGTGCAGGCTCGGACTGACAACGAATTCCGCACCGGCTTCAATGGTTGCTGCCGCCTGCGCAGCGGTGGTCACTGTCCCCGATCCAAGGAGCAACCGGCTGCCATGTTGCTTTTTTAAGGCGCGCAATAGCTCGACGGCTCCAGGAACTGTCATGGTGACTTCTACCACCGTCACCCCGCCCGCAAGCATCGCTTCCACCAATGCGTGGCCTTCCGCAGCAGACTGCGCCCTCAGAACAGGCACGAGTCCGACTCGTTCAATTTCCGCTTTTATTTCGACTGACATGATTCTCCTGTATTACCGTGCAATCCGCGCGGAGCCGCCCTTCATCACGCGTTCCACCTCTGCATATGTTGCCATGCTGGTATCGCCCGGAGTGGTCATCGCTAAAGCTCCGTGCGCCACACCGCAACGCACGGCCCAATCGACCGGCTTGCCCGCGAGCATCCCATAGATCAGGCCGGACGCGAATGAATCACCGCCGCCAACACGATCCAGAATGTCGATTTCGCGCTGTGGAACGTGCACGATTTCGTCCTGATAAAGCGCAATTGCGCCCCATGCATTGCGGCTTGCCGTATGGGCGGTGCGCAAGGTGGTGGCAATCATTTTCAAATTGGGATAGGCGGCGGCCACATCGCGCAGCATCTTTTCATAACTTGCGATGGGTAGCTCATCGAAGTCTTCGCTCACACCTTCAAGCTCAATTCCCAGCATCGCTGAAAAGTCTTCTTCATTTCCGAGTAGAAGATCGACTTTGCGCACCAGCTCGCGATTCACCTCCTGCGCTTTGGCCTTTCCTCCAATCGCCTTCCACAGCGAGTCGCGATAATTCAGGTCGAAAGAAATAATCGTCCCGAACTTTCTCGCTGCATCCATCGACTCCGCGGCTACCTGCGGGGTTGTTTCCGACAGCGCGGCAAAAATCCCCCCGGTATGGAACCATCGAGAACCATTTTGCGAACCGAAAATCGCCGTCCAATCAAAGTCTCCGCTCTTTGTCTGCGAGATAGCAGTATGGCCTCGATCCGAGCAGCCCACCGCGGCTCGAACTCCATAGCCGCGCTCGGTAAAATTAAGCCCGTTGCGCACGGTTCGCCCTACGCCGTCATATTTCGCCCAGCAGATGAGTGAGGTATCGACTCCGCCCTGCAAAATAAAGTCCTCGACCAGACGGCCTACCGGATTTTCCGCGAGTGCGGTGGCAACTGCGGTTCGCAGACCAAAGCAGCGGCGAAGGCCGCGCGCCACATTGTATTCGCCGCCCCCTTCCCACGCTGTAAATTGCCTTGCTGTATGAATTCGGCCCTCTCCGGGATCAAGTCTGAGCATGACCTCGCCTAAACTCACACTGTCCCATCGGCATGCTTCCGTCTTCAAAACGATTGGCTGCATTGTCCTCCCTCAGATGCGTTATTCAAATAGCCCAAAGTAGACTCTACTGTGTTTAGCGGCAAACGGTACGTCGTGTTTCATATTGTGGTACGCCAGCGAAAAGAATCTCCGTCTTCTCATGCCAGCACGAAGAAGCAATAATTTTCGTGCCGTGCGCGCGAATAAAACATTTCCTATCTGTACCGCATTTCGGTATAGCGTCTCATTCATTGATTCGTGCGGATAAATAATTGAGATCACTCGTGCCTGTCAACGAAAACCTGTTGGCCATCTCTAGGCGCTCTTTTGTCTTCATAACGCCGCTCTAAGAGCAGGCTTGCGTCCGTAACTTTTCTGTAACGACCCGGTACAGTCAGGCACCATGCATGTTACGTATCGGAAATCTCCTCCAGCGACGCGTACCGGAAAGAGATTTCTTCATGCCAGACACCAACAAATCCAGCCTCACACAAAACGCGGATTTCCAGGCCGTCCTCGATTCCCTTCTCGCCGCCTACCGACCGATTCTCGAACACGAATTAAGCCTCTCAACATCAGCGGCAACACTGGTTAAGGAAGCGCAGGCGCATCCACCAACCTGCGACGACGAAATCGAACTGGCCGTCAGTCTATTCGAGCGTTTTTTCACAAAGGATGTCGCGTTTCGTCTGCTTCCCGATGAGGGACGCCAGGTCTTTGGCAAGCCAGATCAATGGGATTGGTGCTACCGCCGTATTCTATGTTGCCTGATCTTCGGATGGCTGGTTTGTCGCGGGCCACGCACATTTCGCGGTTTTGCATACTATCTCTATCAATACTGGCGCTGCGTACGGCAGGCTCTCGGACAGCCCGTATCGGTGCCTCCGACAGTGGAAGAGAAGCGCGATTTCAATACGCTGGTGAAAATTCTCGCGAGCGCCTATGCTCCTTCCCTCAAAGAGCAGATCAAAGACATTGAGTATCCAATCGATATTCCCAGAGAGATTGAATCCGGTGAGATCGACTGCAAGGTGGACGATAATGCCGCCAGCTCAGTCTTTGCGCGCCTGTGCACGCCGGAGTCGGCCACTGCGTTGTTTGGGAGCGATGCATTCAATCAGGCTGGGGCGGCGGTGTCGATATCGCGCAGTTGCTGCTGCTATTGCGTTGCGGCCCTGGAATTCGGCTGCTGCCTGGGCAAAGCACGCACACTGATCCAGGCGCTGGAATGCCTCGAAGGATTTTTCCTCAGCCTGCGGCGGTGCTTTGAGCCATTGACCGCCATCATTGACACGCCGCCTGCGTGCTCATCGATCACCTCCGTGGCTGCATGCGGCGATCTCTCGGGCATTGAGATTGACGGAACCGCCGCGGGAGCTGCCTTCACCAGCTACACACTCACCTATAGCGTCGGCGGTCCTGCAATCAACGATGCAGTCGTCTACCCCGACTGCTCGCGTCCTCCACTCCATCCCTCGTCGACCACTCAGGTATCGGGCGGAATTCTGGGCTATCTGGATATCGGGTTGCTGCCGCCTCTTACCACTTCGGTGACTGTATATCTGGATGTATACGGCAGCGGTGGACTGCATCTTCAGGTCAACGCGATCTTCCAGTTGGAAAATAACGCCTATGAAATTTCTGCCGTGGCTACTGTGCCAACGACCACCAATCAAGACCCGTTCAATGGCAGTCCTTCGATCATCAAGATGGTGCAGAATGTTTCGAACCCTGCATTCGAGCAATCGATTGGCGGAAGCGTAAGCGTCACAGGCAGCGCCTATGCCGCCGGGTGCGGAAATCTGATGACGCAGTATCAACTCTCGGCATTCGGTCCGGTGCCGGGAGCTATACCATTGCCTAACCCCGTTCCGAGCCCAACGGCTTTGGGCGGCTCACCCCTGATCGCTCCCGTCATTTATGACAACACTCCTGCGCATCCATGGTCTTCCGGATGCCCGGCGACAACGAACATCATCATGAACGGCGATCTTGTCGCATCCTGGTCAACGGCAGAATCCTGCTGGTCGCCTATTCCGCCGCACACCCATCCGGTGCCGAAGATCAGCTCCACTGAGAAGTGGGCAAGCATTGCCAGCGGACGTTACCGTATCTTCCTCGAAGTAGATCAGGCTCCCATTGTGTTGCCGCACTCGCCGGTTGTTCCTGCTGGAGAAGACCAGGTCGCGGTGTGGATCGATAACTATCCTGTAGTCGGGGCTCTAACACAGATCGGCAACGTCGTTGGCTGCGGCGACCTGCATTTGAAGGACTATGTAGGGACTACCGCCTCCGTCCTCGGCATCGCTTGGGATTATCCGATCGACGTCACCGCAGCGCGTCAGTTGCCGAACGACAACTTCGGCTCTTATTCGCTGAGCTACCAGAAGAATGGCGGATCGATGCAGCCCTTCCTCGCATCGGACTACACTCCAAATGGCACGGCTGCTGGCACGCCGCCGACCGTCCGCGTACCTAATCTATGGCAAGCCGTACCGCCAACAATTCCGCAGGCTGCGTTACTGGCCTCATGGGATATCGTTACGGCTCTCGATGGCGGCGCTCCATCTGATCCCAACAACCCATGCGTCGCGGCAAATCCCTGGCAACTGCCGCGCGGCTGCCGCTGCGCCTACGTGATCGAGCTTGTCGTAGGCGACACAACCTGGGTGGGAGATGGCGGCGACAACCACAGCACAGGACCGATTCTGTTCGCAATCAATATCATCAACGACATCGGAACGTAACTGAGATGGAGACAAATGAGTGGTTTCGATTCGTGATCGCGGCGTTTGCCGTATGGCGATTGTCGCATCTGCTGGCAGCGGAAGACGGACCCTGGAATTTCATCGTGCGATTCCGCCGCAGACTGGAAGCCACCAACTGGGGTAAGCTGATGGACTGCTTCTATTGCCTCAGCATCTGGATCAGCGTTCCGTTCGCATTCTTTGTTGCGAATGGAACGCTGGACAGATTCGTCGTCTGGCTTGCGCTCTCAGGAGCTGCATCGCTGGCGAACAAATTCAGTCAGGAGCCTGTCATCTTTGAGCCTCTGGATGGCAAGGATCGCTAAGGAGAATTATGAGCTGCTGTGGTCAACAACGCGCCGTGCTCGTTCAGGGCAAGCCAACCGGATCGCAAGAGTCAAACCTCGAAGGCGCGTTTGTGAACCTTCGCTTTACGCAGAAGGCCGCTGTCCTCATCCGTGGCCCGGTGACTGGAAGGCATTATCAATTTCATGGCTCAACGTCCACACAGCGCGTACACGCTAAGGACGCTGCCGCTCTGATCAAAAGCGGCTATTTCGAGCGGGGATAAGCGCGCGCACATCATTCCGCAATTGCTATGGATCAGAATGGATTGCGTACATAGCTGTCAACTTGACCTACAATACCCCTATCCTGAATGACAAAGTGGGGCCATCTGTCTATATGGGCAAGTACACTCGCCGTCGTTTTCTCTCGACAGCATCCGCGGCAGTCAGCACATTCTCTCTCGCAAAACGTTTTGGATTTGCCGGCAATCTTGGAAAAAAGACCGTTGCGGATTCATCGCATGACCTGACGCTTTGGTACGACAAGCCCGCCGCACAGTGGGTCGATGCCCTTCCGATCGGCAATGGACGGCTCGGCGCCATGGTTTTCGGCGGCGGAGAGGACGCTTCCGCCGACAAAGAGCTTCTTCAACTGAATGAAGAAACGCTGTGGTCTGGCAAACCGCGGGACGGCAACAATCCTGACGCCAAGAATCATCTCGCAGACGTTCGCCGCGCAGTGCTCGAGCAGCAGGATTACCATCTCGCCGATCAGATCTGCCATAAGATGCAAGGGCTTTTCGCGGAAGCCTATCAGCCGCTCGGTAATCTGAGAATAGACTTCACGCACACCGGTCAAATCACGAACTACCGCAGAGAGCTCGACCTCGATAGAGCATGTGCCTACACACGTTACAAGGCTGGCGATGTGCAATTTGAACGCGAGGCATTTGTCTCAGCGCCCGATCAGGCAATCGTTTTGCGTGTCAGCGCCGATAAGCCGGGACAATTGAACTGCACGATCGCTCTCGACGGACCGCTGCAAAAGTCAGTGCAAACGATGGGCAACGATCGCTTGCTTCTTACCGGCAAAGCTGCTGCACACGTCGCTGGAGCTGGTCATCCGGGAAGCGAAGAACCTGTCATATTTTCCAATGAGCCCGGCGAGGGCATGTATTTCGCGGCAATTCTTCAGGCTCAAGTTCAAGATGGCAGCATCAAGGCAAGTGGCAACAAACTGATCCTTGAAAATGCATCTGCATTCACAATTCTTCTATCCGCCGCGACCGGCTTTCGCAACTTCCAATCCAAGCCCGACACACCACTGCATGATGTGACCGCAAAAGCTGCAGCCCTGCTCAATGCATCGACCACTAAACCGTTCGCAGAATTACGCAAGCGCCACATCGACGATTATCAGCCTCTCTTTCGTCGCGTCTCTCTCGAACTCGGTCAAACGAATCTGTCGCAACAACCAACCGACCAGCGGCTCAAACAATTTGCAGCTTCGCCGGACCCTTCGCTGCTGGCGCTCTATTTTCAATACGGACGCTACCTGCTCATCAGCAGTTCGCGTCCGGGCACACAACCGGCGAATCTTCAGGGCATCTGGAACTATCAGGTCACGCCTCCGTGGAGCAGCAACTGGACATCCAACATCAACGTTCAGATGAACTACTGGCCCGCAGAAACCTGCAACCTGAGCGAATGCGCTGAACCGCTCTTCGACTGGATGGTGGATCTGAGCAGGAATGGCGCTCGGACGGCACAGGTAAATTACGGCCTGCCGGGCTGGGTTTCGCATCACAACATCGACCTCTGGCGCGCATCGAACCCAGTTGGAGAGGGCGTAGGCGCGCCGACTTGGGCGAATTGGGGGATGAGCGGTCCGTGGCTCTGTTCACACCTTTATGAGCACTATCTGTTCACGCGCAATCGAGAATTTTTGCGCACACGCGCGTATCCGCTGATGAAAGGCTCTGCTGAGTTTTGTCTTGCCTGGTTGATTGAAGATGGGAAAGGACACCTGACCACCTGTCCCTCCTTTTCCACCGAAAACGACTTTATGGCTCCCGATGGCAAGCCGGCAATGACGAGCGCCGGCTGCACCATGGACATGGCGCTCATCCGTGAGCTTTTCACCAATTGCATTGCTGCTTCAAAGGAACTCGGCATTGATAGCGAATTTGCAGCACAGCTTGATACGGCCCGCGGACGGCTCGTTCCTTATCAAATCGGCAAGTTTGGCCAATTGCAGGAGTGGTCGATTGATTTCGACGAATCCACGCCCGGGCAGCGACACATGTCTCACATGTATCCTCTTTATCCCGGAAGCCAGATCACGCCGCGCAATACCCCGGAGCTGGCAAAGGCAGCCAGAGTTTCGCTGGAGCGAAGGCTCGCGCACGGGGGAGCCTATACAGGATGGAGCCGCTCCTGGGCCATTGCCTTCTGGGCGCGCCTGGGAGACGGGGACAAGGCATGGGAATCGCTCTCCATGCTGATGCAGCACAGTACGAATATCAATCTCTTCGATACCCATCCGGCCTCTGAAGGCGCGATTTTCCAGATCGACGGAAACTTTGGAACGACCGCAGCCATTGCGGAAATGCTCCTGCAAAGCCACGACACGATTGATTTGCTGCCCGCGCTTCCGGCTGTGTGGCCCGATGGGCAGGTGAAAGGCCTGCGCGCACGCGCGGGAGCCGAAATTGATTTGAGCTGGTCTGCCGGAAAAGCGACGAGATGCGAGGTACGTCCGACTTCGTCCGGCGAGTTTGTATTTCGTGCGCCGCAAAACCAGAAAATAACATCGGTGACAGAGGGTGCTAAAGACCTGAAACTTGTCCAGCAAGATGACGGCAGAATCCACACCACGCTGGAGAAGGGACACCGTTACAAGCTGCAGTTCGCATCCAATGGGTAGAACTTAAAAATAAGCACGGCCAATCTCGAAGAAGAGTTTGTAGTGGCCGGTGTCTCCAATGGCGCCGCCCACGACAATCGGCCCGAACAAGGTATTAATGATCAGACCCGCTGAACCGTCCGATGGCAAATGGGAGGCATCCTTTACGTAGTAGGCCTTGCCTACATCAACACCTGCGAATAGCAGGATCCTGCCTCCAGCCAGAGGAGACAGAGCACCGAGCTTTCGCACATAACCACCCTGAAATAAAAAGTATTGGTTTGTGAGGAGTTCATTCGTATTGTAAGCAGGCAAACGGAATGAGCCGCCAAGAGAAAACGGCGGCAGTCCACTTGGATTTTGCCAGAGAGTGCTGCCGCCGGATGCTCCCAGATAGAAAGACGAATTGTCTCTGAAATTTCGGAAGCCCAGCATGGAAAGCTCCGCGAGCGGAAAAGCCTCTCCCGCCGCCGGTTTCGCGTCCCACCATTCCGATCTGGCCAGCAGTCGGTAGCCGCTCATTGGAGTGATCGGATCGTCGAACCGGTCAAGAACAAAACGGAGGTGCGAATCCCCCACCCTGCCATCCACCCGAGGATAGATTGTTGGGTCACCCACGTTCGGATAAAGATTCTGAATGCCGGATTCGTAGCCGATGCGAAGCTCACCCGAACGGCCAAAATGGTATCCGAGATCGCCTCTGCCACCTACGATCCTGTTTCGATACTCGGCAATTAAACCATCCCTCGTATAAAGATTGAGCGGAGCATTTCCTCCAAAGAAGGCAGGGGCAGCGAAAAAGCGGCGTGAAGATGTAAGTGGACGGAAATATTCAGAGCTGAGCAGATATTCGGAACCGAACAGGATGTCAGTCCGCAACTCAGACCCGAATTTTCCGAGGTCCATCATCGTGAGGCGCGCACCTAAACTCAAGGTCACGTTCTTGAAGTCCCACCCATCCACAATAATCAAAGGCCGGAGGATGTTCCGTCCGATGACATCTGCTTGGCCGTTGACCACGATACCCGGTACGCCGGACAAATTCGTCGTCAGCCCATAGCTGAGATTTGAAACTCGTTGATCACCGGAGATGGTCGTAAGCTGGCGGCTGATATTCTCGGGCTGAATCGGTTGGTGCAGGTTGGAAGCAAGATCCTGTTTAATCTGCTTCGCATCGCCCGGACTCACTCCATTCACTTCGATGAACTGTGGAATCGGAACAGAGCGTGTACGTTCTGCCCGCTGCGCCAGATACTGATGCCATGTCGCATCATCGACAGAAAGCTTTTCCAGAATGGTCGCTTTGCTCTGCGCGGCATCATATCCTTTCTTGATCAGCTCCGGGCCTCGCTCAAATTGCATGGTTCCGAAATCCTGAAGAGGAACGCTGACCAGAACGTCGCTCTGTTGTATGCTGTTCAATTCATTGGCGGCAATCATAACGCTGATGCTGCGGCCCAGGGCCCCGACGGCCGATAGCCGGTCTGTAGGCTTGATGGACGCAGTCTGCAAATAGACTGACAAAATAATGTCCGCGCCCATCCCCTTCGCCACATCTACGGGGAGATTATCCAGCAGTCCACCGTCAGCGTAGATCGCGTCATCGGTTCTCACTGGCGTAAAGATGCCAGGCAGAGACATGGTGGCTCGCATGGCGAGTCCGAGCGACCCCGTACGGAAGACGCGTATCCTGCCTGAGACGAGATCGGTAGCAACGCAGCCGAATGGAATCGGCAAGTCGTCAAAGTTTCTTACTTCGGAGTAAGGCAGCGCAATTTTATCCAGAAGTAGCTGTACTTGCTGCCCCGCTCGAAAGCCTCCCTGGGAAACCAGCCCTCTTCTTACCCCGAATTGAAGGTTGATGGGATAGCGAGCGGCGTCTTCTTTGCGCCGGAAAGATAAATCACGATACGGTACGGTATCAGCCAGAGCCGCATTCCAATCGATACTCTCAACTAAATCGCGAACCTCCTCCGGCGATTTGCCTGTGGCGTATGTTCCTCCTACCAGCCCACCCATGCTCGTGCCGGCTACCAGGTCTACGGGGATATGATGTTCTTCCAGCCATTGCAGCACACCGATGTGCGCCAGGCCGAGCGCGCCTCCTCCATTCAGGACCAGGCCAATTTTCGGCCTTTTGCTCTCTGGAACTTTCGTGTCCTGAGATTTCGCAGAAGACACAAGCCCTGCACTTATGACCATTCCGCATGCTGCCGCTTTCAATAGCTTGAACATAGGTTTGAACATAGCGCTAGCAATTATCCCCCAAGATAGAGCCTATTTACAGAAATCTGAGGGACGAAGACGCTACTATGCAAACACAAACTGTATGGAATCGCGTGTGTGTGCTGCTCACGGCATCAAGGCTGATAACCCATTTCTGCCAGCACTCCGCGCATGTATGCAATGCTCCTGGTTACACCCGGCATGGGATCATCAGCATGCACCTCGTATTCGAGATCGACATAGCCCTTGTAATTCATAGCAATAAGCGCCTCAAAGATACCCCGCACCGGCATAATTCCATCGCCTACGGCCACCTGACTCTCTTTACTATGGAAATCGGTGAGGTCCTTCATATGAATATCGAAAAGGCGCGGACCCACTTCCTTGATCGCCGCGACCACGTCGGTGCCGGTACGTGCGGTATGTCCCACATCAATGCAGTTGCCCATGCGGGGGTCCATATCTTTCACCGCTTTCAACACGTCAAGCGGCGATGGCCAAAATTTATTTTCCGGTCCGTGATTGTGTATCGCGAACTTGATGTCGTACTCCTTCACAAACTTCTCGATGCGCGGCAAGGTCTGGGGTGAAGGATCACTAGCGACGATGACACGGACGCCAGCGCGTTTTGCGTAGTCGAACTTCGCTCGGATGTCGTCGTCTTCATCCTTAAGAAAGTTGACCGCACCGACCGCAGTCAGCTTGATGCCTGCGGCAGTGTAATCGCTGACGGCCTGCTGCGTAGCCTCCGGCGGCGTGATCGGGAGATGGTCTTTTACATCCTTCGCATTCAGAAAGGAGAGCTTCAACTCCTTCATGAAGCCGATCACATGGGCACGGTCGAAATTGCGAAAAGTATAGCTGGCCATGCCCAACTGAATGGGCGAATGCGCGGAGGCATGCTGCTTTGCATAAGCAAAAGCTGAATGGGAAGCGGTGGAAGCCACGACAGCTGTCATGGCGCTATTGCGTATGAAGTTTCGGCGGGTTACGAACATATGGCGACATCTTAATGTTCACCCTCGGTGCCTGTCTAAAAATAAAGCCGCGCGAGGATATCGAGACGCACCTGAATATTGGCCAATACAGTGGCAGAAGACGCCAAAAAGCGGACAAAGACCAGGGCCTATTCACAGGCCCTGGTCAAAAATGGAAATTCACTCTTAGTTCACAATGTCTCGCCTTGCGAGATCCAAACCGGTCGTGTAAATAACTCACTTACACATCCAGACGATTCGCAGAAGCAACTCTCCCATACCAGAGTCCCGAGTCTTTTATCGTGCGTTTCTGATCCCGGAAGTCCACATAGGTTAGGCCGTAGCGCTGGCTGTAACCATCCGCCCATTCGAAATTATCGAGAAGACTCCATGCATGGAAGGAGCGGACATTTGCGCCATCAGCAATCGCACGCGCCAGTTCGGCGAGTTCTCCGCGGAAGAAATCGATACGACGCGCATCCGGAACGCGCCCGTTCTCTTTTTCAAACGGCGCGTCCAGGTAGCTGCAACCGCTCTCGGTAATTTCGATGATGGGATGGTTGTATTCGCGGCTAATCTGCGTAACCAGGTCATAGATGCCACGCGGCCACACCTCAAGGCCCGCTTCGGTCAAAGGGCCTTCCGTAGGCATGACGGCACGAAAACGAGTATAGGGATCGCGGCCGGCAGCAGTATCTTCAATCTCGGTGCCAAAACTGGCACCGCTGCCCGTATGAGGAGCATCGCTCGCATCGGAAACGATACGGCGCGTGTAGTAATGGAAGCCAATCCAGTCGAGCGGCACTTTCATGATCTGGTCATCACCGGAACGAAAGCCCATTGCCTCGTACGGTGTCTCACCGACAAATGCTTTTGGGTATCGACCGTGAATCGCGGCCTCCAGAAAGTAGACATTGTTCATCGCGTGATAGCGTGCCGCAGCGGCACGATCGGCTTCGCTGTCCGTCTTTGGATAGGCGGGCGCCATGCCATACGCGCTGCCCACAGTAGCCTTGGAAGATGCGGCCTTGATTGCGCGGAAGCCCTCGCCCTGCGCAAGGCTGACGGTGTGCGCGGCTCTGAGGAACAACCCATAGTCGGACTTGTTCGGCGGAAAGACACCGACGCCATATCCCAGATAGGTAAAAGACCAGGGCATATTGAAGGGAGCCCAGACCGTGATGCGGTCGCCCAGATTCTTTGCCAGGATTCCAGCGTAGTCGGCAAAGAAACCTGCAAGGTCACGGTTCGGCCAACCGCCGCGATCCTCCAGTGCCTGCGGCAGATCCCAATGATAAAGCGTGCAGAACGGACGAATGCCTGCCTCAAGCAGCGTGTCGACCAGACGTTTGTAATGATCGAGCCCTTTCTGGTTCGGTGCGCCCGTTCCCGTAGGCTGAATGCGTGGCCATGAAATCGAAAAGCGATAGCCCTTCATGTTCAGGCGCTTCAGAATCGCAATATCTTCCGGATAAAGGTGATATTGGTCGCAGGCAACGTCGCCGGTAGCGCCGCCTCTGACTTTGCCGACGGTATGCGAAAAGCGATCCCAATTCGACTCGCCTTTCCCGTCCTCGTTCCAGGCGCCTTCTACCTGATAAGAAGCCGTGGCCAATCCCCAGATAAATCCATCGGGAAAACGCGCGCGATTGATCTCAGAAGATGGAACTGAGCCGGGAGTTTGTCCGAGAGTAACGGCTGCTGCTTCGGCGGCAGGCCCGCGACCCGCAAACAACGCGCTGCCTGCTGCAGCGCACGAATAGCTGATGAACTGGCGACGATCCATTTTAGTGTCTGCCCCTTTGAAGCAAACAAAATAACATCATCGATGTGCAGTAGTAAAACGTTTGACTTCGTTGGCGGCTAATACAAAGAAAGTTGGCCTCGATAAAGCAGACGATCCTAGCGCAGAGGAAGCGTTTGTTTCGCGGCCTGACCACCCTTGATGGCATAGACAGTGTATCCGTCACTTCGCGTGAAACATAGGATTGCGTTGAAGTATTGTTCTGGATCAAACACGTAGTCACCGCGCTGCTCCCCAGTCTGTGAATCGAGGACGAGAAAGCGCAAGCTGACTGTTGGAGCTTTTTTCGGTTCTCTTGTGATACGGCCGAGTTCTATAGCCACTACACCACTGGAAACATCGATCCGTAGGGCAATTGCGCTTGGGTCTGGTTTATGAAATATCAGTTTCTGCTGAACTTCTCCGCTCTGATTCAAGACAAGAACATCGCCTGCCTCCAAGATGTAAAAGCGGCCGTCATCCCCAGCAGTCACGGCTCCTTCCAGAGGAAACTTTGCCATCGTGACAATGCTTATGTCATGCCATCCTGAACCCACGCTTTTTACCATCTTTCCCGAGGAGGAAAAAAGAGCAGCAAAAGCCTTTCGTGGCTTGTCCAGTGGATCATTTGTATCTAGGTATCCTTGCACATACGACACACCGGAATCTGTCACGGCCAGCCGTTGGGGCGATATATCGGGTGGAACTTCTAAGTCCTCTCTTCGCTTCTCCGATCCGTCTGCGTTGTAGGCAATGAGCGTATAGCGCTTGAAGTCAGTGTTGAGGAGGTAGTAGTCTCCGCCGGGCGAGACGGCTTGTAGCGTGATTCCAGGAGTCTTTGAGGCTGCTGTCAATTCAGCAGGTACGGAAAATAGAACATGTGTGCTTCCGTTCGATTGAATGCCAAGAAAGGGACCCGTTTCGCTAAGCCCGGGTTGGGCATTGTGGATCTCGAAAAACATGTCACCGGACGCATCGCATACCGGTTCGCCGGAGAAACCCAGGTTGGGCACATTCAGCGGAATCTCACTCGTCGCGCGTAGCGTCCGAGGTGGCGGGACTTGTGAAGCATCAGCGCCTACTGTGGAACCCTTATCTTGCGCGAAGGCAATTGCTCCACAACACAAACAAAACGGAAGCAATATGTTCCTCATCTCAGGCTTGGACCTCCATACTATGACCTGTTCACATTGAAATAGGTCGTGTAGGGCTCCTCCTGCATCGATGAAAATGGAAGCAGCCGCAAAGGCCCGGATGCCGTCTCTACCTGCCACGCATTTTGACCAGCAAGAGGACGAGCGGCGAGCAACTGCTGCCGGCTCACATGCGGCGCCTTCTCTGTGATCGCGAACAACACGAGCGGCCCACGAAGCAGCGCCACCGTATCAGGATGCGCCTCATCGATAGCTTCGAGTTGCATGGTCATAGGAAATGTAACCTCGATCCGATCGCCATCCTTCCATCTCCTGCGAATCGCGGCAAAGCCCAGGCTGGCAGATGGCGCCACGCGATTGCCATTTACGCGGATCACGACCGGCTCCGATGACGCGGATGCCCAGGCGGGGATACGCAGCCGCATAGCAAAATCAGAGGCGCGTGATGTTTTCAAAGCCATCATGACGTTGCCGGTCATGGGATAATTTCCCGTTTGCGTCAACGCCATCTCTGCTCCATCCGTGGCTGTCCATTTCAAAGTGGATGGCATGTAGAGATTTACATATATGCCGTCGGCATCATGAAAATACGCCAGGATGCGATAGTCGGCCGCCACCTGTGGCAACGTACCGGAGCAGCAAGGCCACGCATCGGGAAAATAAAATTTGCTGCCGGAAAAATTGTAATCAGAGTAGTAGAAGGCATGCCCATCTGTCTGTAACCGCTTTGCACCCAGAACCGTGTTGTAGAGTACCCGCTCCATGCTGTCGCCGTAGCGTCCGTCTCCGGTCACGCGCAGCAGGTAGCGTGTGAGCTTGAAGTGCGCATAGCTGCCGCATGGTGTTTCAAAACTGTGATGCGTGCCGGTAAGGCTGACATAGAGTGCATCGCTTCCTGGCTCGCCGAAGCTTTCATTCGGTCCCCACCCGCCGGTGGCAAAACTCTGCGTCGTTGCGATCATGCGGAAGGCGTTACTGGCCGCGCGCAGATGCTTCTGGCTGCCGGTTGAAAGATAGGCCTGCATGGCCGAGCTCAGTGCATTGCAGAAACTGTAGGCGTGACGGTGACCCAGCACATTCTTGTTTTCTGACAGAGGGTTGAAATATGTCTCATCCAGCAGATACCGGCCTGCCATCTGCTTATACCGCTCGCCCGCGCCGCGCTGCCATGCCAGATAGAGATTTTCCGGCATCGTGTATGACTCGTCCCACGTGTAATCATCACTGGTGTTTTCTCCGACTGATGCGCGCCAGCGCCGCTGCGGCTCGTCGCGCTCGAGAGCCTGCGGCGGCAGGTGCGGCTGCGCCGCATCCGTCGTGCGAGCCAAAAGCGCAAAGGCTTGCGGCAAATCGGCAAACTGATGGGCATCGATCAGGCCAATCACCATCTTGTCGTAGTTATAGGCCGGAAAGCGAAAGTTCCTGTAAAAGCGCCCTGAGATGGCTGGCTCATAGAGTGCAAGCAACCGCTCCACTCTGGCTCGAACCCGCGGGTCGCGGCTGACTGCATAGCCTCGCGACAGAGCCGAGATCCACTGACCGAATGAATGCCCGGGAGCAAAGCCATCACCGCCACTCTCCGTCTTGTCCAGGGGCACTTCGTCATACCACCCGCCAAGGTGCGGGCCAGGAGCTGGCAACCCGGCGCGGAAACGCCACGGCTTGAGCAGGCTGTCTTCGTTAAGCGACATAAGAACCGATTGCGTCTGCTCAAACTGAGTCTGCGCCATTCCTTCCGCAAGCTCAACCTGGCTATAGCTGAACTCCTGCAGAGGCGCGGAGTCTGCCTTATCGGCAAATAAGAAGGAACGATGCGAAAGAGCCACAGCAGTCGCCATGCTGGCTGACTGTAAAAATCTACGGCGAGATGGCATTGCATTCTCCCGCCGTAGATTTTATGCCTTCCCGAATAATTAAGACGTGGATGTCAAGGACTTCTTGACCAGCGTAAGCACGTATAGAGCGGCTTCCTTTACGCTGCCGCTGCTTTCGACCAGAGCATCAAAGAATTCAAAAGATGTAAGTGCATAAAGCACGGCAATCTTTTGCGCCCGGTCCATCCTCTCTCTTTCGCCGTTCCTTCTGCTCAGCACGTCGACTACCCGAGTGGCGGCCATTTGCCGTCGTTGGTTTCTCGCCGCGACTGCCGCACCGAATTCCGGATCGATCGCAGCAATGCCGTGGATGCGCCGGATCAGCAATCTATCTTTCGCCCAGAAATCGGTAAATACCTCAACAAAGGCAGCCAGCATGGATTCGGCATTCGTCTGCTGCATCACGTTGCGCATTCGCTCCATACCCCCGTCCATTGCAAGCTGATCGAAAAGAGCTTCGAGAACGCCGGCCTTTGTGCCAAACAGATTATGAATCGTCTGGCGTGTCACTCCGCTCTCGCGAGCAAGACCATCCATCGTGAGATTTAGAAATCCGCCAGATGCAAGCTGTGTTCTGGTGGCTTTGAGAATCGCTGTCCGCTTATGGTCGGACAGTTCCAGCCGTCTTCCGAGCGTGTACGGTCGTTTGCAAGGGACAGCTTTTTTCTTCGCCACGGTGAATATCCTAGATATCAGGTATCAATTTAATTTGACAATTGGTAAAATTAAATATAATTATAGTGGTCGGTTCAGAAAAGCGGGTCGATATGGCCACACATGCAAGCACGCAGCGGGCTGACGGGAGGATGGAGCAGGCACCTTCACTCTGGCTGCGCATCGGATTCTGGGTCTGCGTCGTAATTGCCGTTGCCGTGGTTCTGCGACGTGTCATTGCGCTGGCTGCTCCATCGTCCTCTGCCCCATCCCAACAGGCGGCGCTCGATACCTGGTTTTCCTCCCATACGGCCCTCACGCTGGCGCATATCCTACCCGCTTTACTTTTCGTACTAGTCTCGCCCTTCGTTGTCTTCCGGAGATTCGAAACTGCTGAATGGCCCGAGCGCTTCATCTTCCCGCTCGGAGCCGTGGTCGGAGTGACCGCCTATGCGATGAGTGTTTATTCCGTAGGCGGATGGATCGAGCGGTCAGCGGTCCTTTTCTTTAACAGTCTTTTCCTTTATTCCTTGTTCCGCGCCTATCGGTACAGGCAGCACGGTGAACCTTCGTTGAAACGGCGCTGGCTGCTGCGCTCCATCGCAATCCTGCTCGGCATCGCGACCACCAGACCAGTAATGGGAGTTTTCTTCGCTACCAGCCGTCTCACCCACCTCACGCCAAGACAGTTCTTCGGCATCGCTTTCTGGATTGGATTCTCTATCAACATAATCGTCTTCGAGCTCTGGCTCCGCTCCCGGACTTCGTTCCAGGCCACTTCAACCTAGCCCGGGGATCATGTCAGACGCTGATCGCAAGCCTGGCGGCAGCTTAGTTTGAACAGCCCAACAGAGTAGCGCGTACCCAATTCTTATCGCGGATGCGTGAATCCGCACTCCTTCCATAGTTTTTCCCAAACCCAGATCCCACTGGCGGCCTTCGTAGGCAGCGGAAATCCGAGCTGATGGGCCAGCATACACACTTGGCCACGATGATGCGCATCGTGCGAAATCATATAGGCCAGCATGGCTGCGCCTGCGGGCCATGGTTTTGCCCAACCATCGCGGAGAAAAACTTCGACCCGGCTTTGCGGCCCACTCCGCGATACAGAGAGAGCGTCCGCCAGCATCTCCGAGCAGCGCGCGGCGCTTTCAAGCAGAGCGGCCTGGGCCTGCTTCTGCGTGCAGCTTGCGCGGTCCAGCGCGGCAGGTAGCTTTAGATGTGGAGCCGAGAGCCTTAACCACTTCCGACGCATGTTGTGGACGTGCGTGAAGATGGCGACGATCGTTCGTCCCTTACTCCCATGCAGCTTAGCGCGCCATGCAGCGGGATCGAGATGCTCGAGGACGATCTGATTCATCTGCTCGTTTACCGCGTAACTCTCCACCAGCACCTGGCAGAGGTCAACGCCAGCATCAGCCTGTACGTGGGTCATGGGATCACCTCGCAGACAACAAGCCTGCATCGAGACGTATCCTCATCATCATAGAATTGTGTTCTTATAGGTGTGCTATTTCATTGCTGGTGGAGAGACAATGACACGAACCGTCGGACGAATTCTTAAAACGGTGTTAGTGCTGCTCGCGGTGGTTGGCGTTGCGCTGCTTGGATTGCGTTCGTACAGGGTGCTCAGCGGGCCCGCATTGCAACCGTGGCACACCTTCGTTCCCCATGAATTGAGCGTAGATCAGCTCGACGCGGCGGACTGGACTCGTTACCTCGCACAAGAGGACGAGATTATGGCAAGCGTTCGTGCAAACGTCAGCCAGAAACTCCCCCCCGGCGAGCGTGTACCGATCAATCGCTACTTCGAGGCCAGTCCCGTTTATCCGGCGCATTTCGCGCGCGACTGGAATCGCTCATACGTGATGGAGCCGGACGGCAAGCCGGTCGGCGTCGTAGTCCTGCTGCATGGACTTACCGATTCGCCCTACAGCCTCCGCCATGTCGCGCAACATTATCGTGATCGCGGCTTCGTCGCGATCGGTATCCGTTTGCCGGGACATGGAACAGTGCCGGCCGGCTTGACCGATGTTCGCTGGGAAGACTGGATGGCGGCAACGCGGCTGGCCGTGCGCGAGGCGCGTCGGCGAGTTCCTGCCCCCGCGCCGCTCCATCTGGTTGGATTCTCAAACGGCGGGGCGCTGGCACTGAAGTATTCTCTGGATGCGCTGGAAGATCCGAAGCTTCCGCGTGCCGATCGGGTCCTGCTATTGGCACCAATGATCGGGATAACGCGCTTTGCGCGCTTTGCCGGGCTGGCCGGCCTGCCAGCCATACTGCCGCCGTTTGCGAAGGCAGCTTGGCTCAGCGTCGTGCCCGAATTCAATCCGTTCAAGTACAATTCCTTCCCGGTCAACGGCGCGCGTCAATCCTTCAGGCTGACCGACGCGCTCCAGGCGCAGATTCAGCGCCTCGCGCGCGCGTCTCGACTCGGGGACTTGCCGCCGGTCATAACCTTTCAGTCGGTGATCGATTTCACCGTCAGCACGCCGGCAATCCTGACGGGACTCTACGCTTATCTACCCGACAATGGGAGCGAGATCGTGCTGTTTGATGTAAACCGCACGCTCAAGTTCGTCCCGCTGTTAAGCCAATCGTCCTACGTTGCAGTCGATCGGCTCACGCCCACTACTCCCCAGACCTTCCGTTTCACGGTGATCGCCAACGCAAACGACGACACGGATGCGACGGTCGAGCGCAGCATTG
>DATHQH010000009.1:0-5486 GCA_035482895.1 Alloacidobacterium sp.
ACTTACGCACAGTTCATCCTCCGGATCGTAGGGAAATTATAGCGAGCGGGCGATTAGAGGCTTGCTACAGAAATCCTTTTATTTGAAGGTCATTGTGATCGGATCAATGACTGTCCCGATAACTTAAAAGTCAATTTTCTACTTGTCTGTTGCAGGCGGCCATTCTGGTTTGGGAAATTTCCCGACAAATCCATCTTCAATCGTTGAGGGTGTAGAAGAACCAAATCGAAAGCCGAGCCATGCCCCCATGGAATAAGCCATTGCACGCACAAAAGGCGTGGTAAAGAGAAGCCAATTTCTGCAAGCTATGGCTTGTGAACCGTTAACACAGCCGATTCCCGAAAGCTGCGACCACAGAGAGGATGAGCTGCCCAACAGGGTGGTTGCGCGAAGAAAGAACCAAATTCCAACAATGATCCAAACCCACTTAGCAGTCTCGGTCTTAAAAAGGCGATAAACGATAAAACCAAGTAGTAAAGCGGCAAATAAGTCGTAGCAATAGGAAACTCGCAGCAAAGCCTGAATGGAATGTGGATGCCAGAGGCCGCGGCCCAGCATGCTACTGAAAAGAGCCGTGCCGATCCAGACAGCAAGCAAGTTCAAAAACAATCCAAGAGCAATGCGTCCCAGCTTTACGATTTGCATGGTGCAAATTTACTTGGCCAAATGCGCTTTCACAATTTCGCTCACCTGGCGGCCATCGGCGCGCAGCCCGGATGCCTGAATCTTTGCCTGCACGGCTTTCATGGCGGCGCCCATATCTTTCGGACCAAAGGTCTGTCCGGCGAGCGCTTCTTCAACCAGCTTTTTGATCTCTTCTTCGCCGGCTGCCTTGGGCATATAGCCTTCGATCAGCGCGATCTCGCCCAGCTCTTTTTCGGCCAGCTCCGGGCGATTGCCTTTGGTGAATTGCTCGACGGATTCGCGCCGCTGCTTGATCAGCGTGGTGAGTATCTGCTGCGCCTCGGCTTCCGTAAGCGGCTCACGTTTCTCGATCTCCTTATTCTTGAACGCAGTCTTGACCATGCGCAGTGTAGAGAGACGCTCAGCCTCACGTGCTTTCATGGCACTGACAATATCTTTTTCAACCTGCTGTACTACACTCGCTTGGCTCACGTGTCTCCTGCTTTGCAAAAAATTGCTTATGGAATGTCCAAACTTCTCATTATAGAAAGAAACGCGTTCCGTAGCCTCTCGATACAATGAATACGAGGATTCCGAAACAATGATTCGCAAAACGCGCCTCTTTACGCCCGGTCCAACGCCTTTGCTCCCCGCAGCCCAGTTTGCCATGGCAGCCGCCGACATTCACCACCGCACGCCCGAGTTCCGCGCGCTGTATTTGCGGGTATTGGAGCAGCTGAAGGCCTTCGTCGGCACGAAGAATGATGTGCTGCTGCTAGCCTCGTCCGGAACCGGCGCCATGGAAGCCGCGGTTTCGAATCTCACGTCTCCCGGCGACCGCGTACTCGTGCTCTCCGCCGGAAAATTCGGCGAGCGATGGGAAGCCCTGGCCAAGGCCTTTGGCTGCGCGGTCGATGTCATCAAGGTTCCTTACGGCCAGACCTTTTCGCTCGACGAAGTAAGCAAGGCACTGAAGATTGAAACACACGCCGTACTGATGCAGGCCACGGAATCGTCCACCGGCGTGCGCCATGATGTGCAAGGTGTTGCCGAATTGCTGAAGAGCAAGAACAGCGACGCGCTGCTGGTGGTCGATGCCATCACTGGCCTCGGGACGACGCACCTCGATGTCGATGGCTGGGGCGTGGATGTCGTCATCGGCGGCTCGCAGAAAGCCGTCATGATTCCGCCGGGTCTTTCGTATCTTTCGGTGAGCCAGCGCGCATGGGAGGCGATGGAAATCTCGCTCAACCCGCGCTACTACTTCGACCTGCGCAAGGAGCGCAAGAACGCGAAGAATGGCGAGTCGGCCTACACGCCAGCGGTGGCGCTGATCGCCGCACTTGGCGCGGCGCTCGACTACATCGCTGCGCAGGGTGGAGGCGATCTCGCAGCTGGCCGCAAGGCTCTGGTCGACAACGCTGAAACCTGCGCTGCCATGACGCGTGCAGCCGTCGAAGCGTTGGGGTTGAAGCTCTTTGGACCGGATGCTCCCGCCGCCGCAGCAACAGCCGTTCTGCCGCCTGCCGGCGTTGATTCCGGCATCATCGTAAAAGAACTGAAAAGCCGTTTCGCAGCCATCATCACCAACGGCCAGGGCGAGATGAAAGGACAGATCTTCCGCATCGCCCACATCGGCTTCTTCGATTACATGGATACCATCGCAATCATCGGCGCGCTGGAACAGGTTGCCGCATCGTCGCTCAAACTACCGGGATTCGAATTCGGCAAAGCTCTCGCCGCGGCGCAAAAGGTCTATGTAGAGCGGACTTCGAAGGCGCCTGAGCATACTCTGGAAGCTGCCGCAGCAGCACGATAGCTTTTCCTATAAATTGTCATCCTGAGCGGAGTGCCGGAGGCGCGTAGTCAAAGGATCTGCCTTTTTCTCAATAGCTGCGCAAAACAGCAGGTCCCCCGCTCAGGATGACAACATTTAGAAGTGAATCAATCAGGAGCAAGATGAAGATCGTTCTCGCAGAAAAAGTTTCCCCAGCCACACTTGCCGTCTTCCAGACTGAGCCGGACTGGCAAATCCTAACCCACGACCAGGTGACAAACCTGCCCGAAGCCCTGGCCGATGCAGACGGCCTCGTCGTGCGCTCTGCGGTTCAAGTCGACGATGCCTTACTCGCCTCTGCTCCAAAACTGCGCGTCATCGGTCGCGCCGGAGTCGGTGTCGACAATATTGACGCCGATGCAGCCACGCGTCGCGGCATCGTGGTGATGAACACGCCGGGAGCGAATGCTGTTGCCGTCGCCGAGCTGACCATCGGCCTTATGCTTGCGCTCGGACGCATGCTGCCGAAAGCCAACACCACCATGCATGCCGGCAAGTGGGAAAAGAAATCGCTGCAGGGCACCGAGCTGCGTGGCAAGAAGTTCGGCATCCTCGGCTTGGGCCGGATCGGGCTTGAAGTAGCGCGCCGGGCGCGTAGCTTCGGCATGGAGCTGATCGGTCACGATCCCTTTGTCTCTGCTGCCGTCGCTCGCGAGAACGCCATCAAGCTTGTCACAGCCGACGAACTGTTTCGCGAATCGGACTACCTGACGCTGCACGTCGGCCTCACGCCGCAGACCACCGGCATTATCAACGAAAAGACCCTCGCCACCATGAAGAAGGGCGTGCGCATCATCAATTGCGCGCGCGGCGAGCTGATTGTCGAAGAAGCATTGGCCGAAGCTCTCAAGAGCGGTCACGTGGGCGGAGCCGGTCTCGACGTCTTCCATCAGGAACCGCTGAAGAATTCGCCGTTCTTCGGGCTGGAAAACGTGATCCTGACGCCGCACATTGCCGGGTCCACGGCAGAAGCGCAGGAGGCCGTCGGTGTACAGATCGCATTGCAGGTGCGCGAGTATCTGAAGCTCGGCGTCGTGCAGAATGCCGTTAACCTGCCTTCGCTCTCGCACGAAGAATATCTGGAAGTCGCGCCCTATATCGAAACGGCAGCGCGCCTTGGAACTTTCCTCGCCCAATTCCCTCAGGGCAGCATCGAGAGCATCGAGATTTCCTACAGCGGGCGCATTGCCGAAGGCAAGACTGAGCTGATCCGCAACAGCGCAATTGCCGGAGTTCTCGGCCACTCGGAACATGTCAACCGCATCAACGCCGCCGCTATCGCAGCAGAGCGCGGGATCCGCCTGCATGAAGAGAAGAAAGAAGCCGCATCCGGTGGAGCCGGCAGCGTGCTGAATCTGACCCTGCACACCCCGTCGTCGGATTTCACCGCCAGCGCAACCGTGCTGCACGGCACCTCGGCACGCCTGCTGAGCCTCGACGGAATCGACATCGAAGCCCCTCTTCAGGGCGCTCTGCTTACCATTCACAATCGCGACGTACCCGGCGTGATTGGCCGCGTCGGGACCATCCTCGGCGATCATAACGTCAACATCGCCAACTTTGCGTTGGGACGGTCCGACCGCAGCCATCGCGTGCCTCAGGGCAATGCTCTTGCCGTCGTGCAGATCGATGGAACCATCACTGAACCCGCACTCGATGCCCTGCGGGCCGTCGAGGCGATTCTTCAGGTCCACCTTGTGGATCTGGACGGAGAAGAGTAGCACCACCGTCATTCTGAGCCGAAGGCGAGGAATCCATACAGATTTGGCAGGGGAAAGAAGCCTCAAGTTTCTTGCGAGAAACCGGACGCAGCTCGCTCCTCATACACGGTATGGATTCTTCCCCTTCACTGCATTCAGGGTCAGAATGACACTTTATTTTTATTTTGTCGGTAAAGAAACAAGCCCGCTGTATGCGGGCTTGTTTCTTTACTGTTGTGGTTGCTGCTGACTTGCCTGAGAACCAGCCGGCGGCGGTTGTTGTTGTTGCTGTTTCGTCGAATCCGCGCCTTTATAGAGGAATGGCAGATGGAAGGGCATTTCGGCATTGCTCTTCTTGCTGACTTTTTGCTTCGCTGAAGCGTCTTCGACGACAATCGTGCGCTGCGAATTGATGCAGAGCCAGTTCGACCGCACCCGCTGAAAGACATGTGTGAAGATGCCGCGCTCTTCCACCGATTCGCTGCCGTTCCTGCGGCGCGTGATGTATGTCCCATTCACCACCGCAACATCGCCCAGCATACGCACGCTGATAACGCGCTGTTCCATGGTGAGCGGGTCGATCGTCTTCTGGAAGAGAAGTGCAATCTGCTGGTTGCGAGTCGTCACTTCACCGCCTGCTGAAATCCCCACGTAAAGGGGCGACAGTAACAGCTCCATCCCATACTGATCTCGCTTGACGATGGCATCGCTCCACTGGTCTTCGAGCTTTTGCATCTCCTTGATTTCAGCAGCCTGGGATGGGTTCGCGGTGGTGGAAGTGACAGCTACGGGGCTTTGCCCGAACGACGGCACAGCGATAGCGCAAAGCGTGAAAATAAACAGGGAAGAACGGGTTAATAGATGCTTCATAAATGCAGTTTGGGCGACTCTTTCATGATATCGTCTCCACTCGAATTAGACGAGGCAGATGCTCGAAATGTAGTGCATTCCGCCAGAATTTAAAGAAAATCACCCCTCCTTGCACAATTCCGCCCTAGTTTTCAACTAGATTCACAGCCCCGTCCGCATTGCCGGAGTGACCTAAACTAAAACTTCATGGCCACCACTCCCGACATCGCCTTTGAGCGTGGGCTTCCCGCCAGCATCGACGCCGAGCGCTCGATTCTGGGCGCGATCCTCCTCGACAATCACTCCTACAACGAAGCCGCCGAAAAGTTGAATGCCGACGACTTCGCGCTCGACTCGCATCGCCGCATTTACGGCCGCATGGCGGAGCTGATCGACGCAAGCCGCGCCGTCGATATCGTCACGCTCTCAGAGGAACTGGCCAGCGTAAGGAGGTCGAAGCCGTCGGCGGCGTCGCC
>DATHQH010000010.1:0-7003 GCA_035482895.1 Alloacidobacterium sp.
ACATGCTCGGCGACAACCTGGTTCCCGACTACATCACACACGTTCAGGAAGATGGCTTCTATGGCTGGCCATGGTGGTACATGGGCCCGCATCAGGATCCGCGCCATGACGGCAAGCACCCTGAGCTGAAAGCGAAAGTCATTACGCCGGATGTTCTGTTGCAGCCCCACTTCGCGTCCCTTGAGATGAACTTCTACGAAGGCTCCCAATTTCCCGCAGAATACAAGGGGGATGCCTTTGCCTCTGAACATGGCTCCTGGAACAAGGCAAACCGTGCGGGCTACGAGGTCATTCGCGTTCCCATGCGCGAAGGCAAAGCAACCGGCGAGTATGAAGACTTCCTGACGGGATTCACCACGGCGGATGGTCATGTCTGGGGGCGGCCCGTGGGTGTGACGGTTGGCAAAGACGGATCGCTGTTTGTAACGGACGATGGCTCAGGCTCGATCTGGCGCGTCAGCTATGCGGGACGCTAAAGAAACAGGCGTTCAGCTATCCATGAGAAAACGACAAAGGCCGCCAGACTTCTGGCGGCCTTTTCTTTTTTAATTTTATGAAATCTAGTGCATGCCGCTGGCGCTGGCCGTCGAGTCACTCGTGTTGGCAAGCTGCTGCATGGTCTCACGCAGATACTTATGCGGATTCACTGGCGTATTACGAATGCGTACTTCGTAATGCAGATGCGGACCGGTGCTGCGGCCGCTGGTGCCGACATATCCGATAATCTGGCCGCGCGTGACCTGTTGGCCATCCGTAACGGCAAAGCCCGAAAGGTGTCCATAGAGCGTCTTCATGCCATAGCCATGGTCGATGACTACTTCACGTCCATAACCCGAGCCAAGGCCGGCGGTTTCGACGACGCCATCCGCAGTTGCGCGAACCGGCTCGCCAAAATGAGAAGAAATATCGACGCCCGCATGGAATGCGCCCTCGCCATTGAATGGGTCTTCACGCTCGCCGAACGAACTGGTAACAGGCCCGACAACAGGCCACAAAGACGGAGCATTTGCCAGATTCAGGGTAGTGTCCAGGCTACCAAACGGCCTGCGGTTGAGATTCAGGGGCTGATAAATCTGCCCTGAGAGTGCAGTACGGCGCAGAGCGTAAAGCTGGTCGAGCGATTGCGTGTATGCCTGCTGGCTGAAGCTGTCAGAGCTGTCGGCAACAGCAAGGACGGGGGCGGCTGTTCCGGATGATTTTGCAGCGGTTAACTTGTTCTGACGTAGACCATAGAGCGCGGTTACTTCACTTGCCAGCGAGCCGAGCGATGCTGCCTGCACTTCTTTCTCGTGGGCTACTTGCTCCATGTGCGCGTAATCTTTGCGAAGTGCCTCGCGCTGCGAGCGAACCTGATTGAAACTCGCTGTTTTCAGCAACATGCGCGAATAGGACCCAGCCATGCCTGTGATGGTGAATGCACCCACAATGGCAGCAGCTACAAAGATGTAGGCGTAGTGCAGTGGAACCGGGATCTTCCTGAGCCGTCCATCTTCTTCACGAGCAACAAAAATGATGTAAAAGCGTTTACGCAAAATCTACTCGCTCGTCCGGGGAAACCTACATACCGAAAATCTTTTGGATCACGGCAAAACACGCTGACCTAGTCCATTAGTGTCACTTGAAAAGATTTGCGGTGTTCTTGAAAGACCCTAACAGCTTGGCGGATACGGGTCAACCATCCTTACGGAAGATTTATGGGAATACGGCACCATTTGTCCACCGTAAGTAACACCCCGGCCCAGCCGTACATTTTATAGTGCGAAATGCCTGAAATCGTGACAGCGGCGGTATGCTGTACAGCGTGCCAAGGAAACAAAAATCAGGAGCGGCTATGGGGGAGAGAGCCCTCATTGCCGCGATTCGCGCACGCGCCTCTCAGCGCAGCGGCATTCTGCGACTCGGTATTGGAGATGATTGCGCTGTTTTGCGTCCTCCTGCGGGGCATGAAATTGTAGTCACGACCGATCTGTCCCTTGAACAGGTCCATTTTCGTCGCGACTGGCACACTCCTGAATCGGCTGGCCACCGTTGCCTGGCGCGCGGCCTGAGCGATCTGGCAGCCATGGGAGCCAGACCTGCCGCGGCATTTCTTTCATTAGCGGTTCCCGCAGATATGACCGTCGCCGATCGAGGATCGAGCTGGGTCGAGCGTTTCCTGAATGGGCTTTTGGCACTGGCTGACAAGCACAATACTCCGCTCGCAGGTGGCGACACCGCTCAATCTCCCGGCTTCGATGAAGCCGGCTGCCGACAGACGGGCATGGTATCGGCGGACATGATTCTGCTTGGAACGGTGTCCAGGAACCGCGCCTTGCTTCGCTCCGGGGCGAAAGCCGGAGACATTCTTTATGTCACCGGATCTCTGGGAGGAGCCGAGGCCGAACTCCTCGCGTTGGGGCGCGATCCGCAGAGTTTCCAGAAGCTCACCAAGGCAGTGCCTCGTCATCCGCATCTTTATCCCGAGCCGCGTTTAGCTGTGGGTACAAAACTTCTGTCACTGCGAATCGCGACCGCCGCAATTGACCTGAGCGATGGGCTTTCCACGGACCTGGCGCATCTATGCGAGGAATCAGGTCTGGCGGCAGAGCTGGATGCGTCTGCGATTCCTGTCCACGCGCTCGCGCAAAAGGCTGAAACGGACGGCTGGATTCCGTCCGCTTTGCATCTTGCGTTGCACGGTGGCGAAGACTACGAGTTGCTCTTTACGGCGTCGGCCCGCGCCAAGGTTCCGGCGGAGATTGCGGGCGTACCCATCCACGCAATTGGCCAGATGAAGGCACGTCGCAAAGGGAAACCGCTGATTGAAATGATTGGATCTGATGGTAAGCGCACACCCCTTGACGCAGGCGGCTGGGAGCATTTTCGCTAAAAGTCTGTTAGCTCTAACCCCGCACCTCATCAGTTTTTGGCTCACCAGAGCATTGCAGACCCCGCCATCCTGGCCGTTGATCCAATCAAGCCTCTCCGACCACTGCGGCAACCAAATCTTGATACCCTCAACATAGTGATGAACACGAATACAACGCGCGTACGATTCGCGCCTTCGCCGACCGGATTGCTGCATGTAGGCAATGCCCGTACGGCGCTTTACAACTGGCTGGTTGCTCGGCATACGAGCGGAAAATATATTCTCCGCATTGAAGATACGGATGTCGAGCGCAGCAGAGAAGAGCACGAAGCGCAGCTCATCGAGGATATGCATTGGCTCGGTCTCGATTGGGACGAAGGCCCGGAGATTGGCGGGCCGCACGCGCCGTATCGCCAGTCGGAGCGCATCGCAATTTACAAGGAGCACACTGACCGCTTGCTAGGTGAGGGCAAAGCGTACCGCTGCTTCTGCACGGCAGAGGAACTGGAGGCCGAGCGCCAGAAAGCCGTCGCCGAACACAGGCCGCAGGTCTATTCCGGCATGTGCCGCGCTATTACAAAGACTGACTCGGAAGCACGAGCCGCAGCCGGAGAAGCGTTTGCAATACGCCTGTTGATTCCGGACCGGCCACTGCGCTTCCACGATATGGTTCGCGGCGACGTAGAGTTTGCCAGCGAAACGGTCAGCGATCCGATTCTTGTGCGGTCGAGCGGCGTGCCCGTTTACAACTATGTCGTCACGGTCGACGATGCGCTAATGGAGATCACGCATGTGATTCGCGGCGACGACCACATTTCGAATACGCCGAAGCAGGTCGCGATTTACGAGGCCTTCGGATGGCCCGTGCCGCAGTTTGCTCACCTTTCAACCATTCTGGGCAGCGACCGCGAGCGCCTTTCCAAGCGCCACGGAGCAACGTCCATTGCCACTTTCCGCGAGATGGGCATTCTGCCTGAAGCGCTGGTAAATTATCTGGCGCTGCTCGGCTGGGGTGCCAAAGACGGCACCAGCGAGACATTTACTCCGCAGGAGCTGATCGCCGAGTTCGAGTTAGAGCGTGTGACGGCGTCGCCCGCCGTTTTCGACTTCGACAAGCTGCACTGGCTGAACCGGCATTACCTGAAGCTGGCCGATCCGGCGCGTATTTTGGATCTCGCGTGGCCATACTTTGAAAAACAGGACTTGCTCCCTGCGCGTTCCGCTGCCGATGCCGAGACCGTGGCCTGGTTCGGCAAATTAATTGCGCTTTTTGTGCCTTCTATCGACCGCCTTGAGCAGCTGCCCGAGAAGGCGCAGTTCGTCTTCCGCTTCGATGCCACTGCGGCGAGAGCGAATGCCGAAAACGAAGCCATTCTGCAATTGGAGACGGCGCAGAAAGTTCTCGCCGCCTTTGCGCAGCGCGTTTACGCACGCGAGGGCGCAATCACTCCGGAACTGTTCAAGACATGGATGAACGAGATCAAGACCGAAACCGGAGCCAAAGGCAAGGAGCTGTTTCATCCGGTACGCATCGCGTTGACTGGCGCGCATTCGGGCCCGGAGTTCGACAAGCTCATTCCGATTTTTGAGGAAGGCAGCCGCCTGCAGCCCCCCGCGCATGTATTAAGCGTGCGCGAGCGCGTGGAGCAGTTTGCCGGGCAAATCATATGACCGGTGTGTATTGGATTCAACACAGTCGAAAACCCGGTCTTGCGATCGTTGCACGGCCACGCGATGAAGATTCGCTCGAAGACGATTTGCTGCTTCTGAAGCATGCCGGAATCGATGTTCTCGTTTCCCTGCTTGAAGACGCAGAAGGGATGGATCTGGGGCTGGAGCAAGAGCGCAGACTGGCGGAGAAAATTGGACTTGAATTTCTCTCGTATCCGATTCCTGACCGTACCACTCCCACAAACCGGGAGGATTTCTGCAGACTCATTTCCCACTTAACGGCTGCAATCCGTGCAGGAAAGCATGTGGGAGTGCATTGCCGGGCATCTATCGGGAGGTCGACGATCGTGACCGCAGCGGTCCTTGTGGAATTGGGATGGGATGCCAGCCGGGCTCTGCCTCTCATTGAACAGGCTCGCGGCTGCATCGTGCCGGACACCGAAGAGCAACGCCTGTGGATTCTGCAACTTACTCCTTGTGCGCCAGAGCCAAAATGAACAAGCCAGCGCTCGATCTCGCATTCCCGCGCACCTGGACCGTTGAGGTGCTGGAGAAACGTCCGCTCATCGCGCCATCGAGGCAATACGTCTATCCACAGCAGGTGGAAGAGGTAGAACGCGGTGCGCTGGAGCTACTCGTAAAGCCGGCGAGCGGCGATCCATTTCTGGCAACGTGTGCGTTAGGTTTTGCCGACCCCAACGCGCCCACCGGTGTCTGGAGCTGCCCCGGTCCCGACTGGCTCTGCGCCCTTTCCGGCGGATACGCCTATCTGATCCACACGCTCCAACCAGAGCGATGGAGCCAGATTCCCTATCGCCCGGTATTGGGCGTCCGCGCACTTCAAGAGCAACAGCTGCTGCTCTTCGTCGGACACCATTCCATCCTTGCCTGGGGGGGCGACGGAGAGGCGTGGCAGACGCCGCGACTCTCCTGGGAAGGCATTGAAATCACCGACATCGTCGGCAACACGCTGTGCGGCCTGGGATGGGATCTGATCACCGACAAAGATGTGCCCTTCGCCATTGACCTGAAGACAGGCGAGCACACGGGCGGCACGAAAAATGAGCTGCCACCCGAGCGAACCTCATCCGGGCAGGCTTATGGATAAGTTGCCACAGAACTGAGCCCTGTTTCAGGCCTCTGCGGGACGTGGCTCAGACGGTGAACTATTTCATGCATCGCACTGCTCTTTGAGTGCTTAAAAAGTGCGTATTTGTGCTCCGATGTTCAGGGTTTGACACAATTTCGCCTGCAAAGTAATCTAAAAATTACTGCTTGTCCGGCCATTCGCGCTGGACTTCTTCCCGTGCCGAAGTGGCGGAATTGGCAGACGCGCGTGGTTCAGGTCCACGTACTCGCAAGGGTGTGGGGGTTCGAGTCCCTTCTTCGGCACCAATGACAGGCTTATCTCGTTGATTCCACCGTTAAAGCGCACAATCTTAAATAGATACGGCTATGGTCGATGTCATCCACAGTGCTCGAAAGCTTAATGCTCAACGCACCTAGATTCACTTGGCTGCACTCCAGGCGAAGATCGGAGGCACTTTGGTGAATTTCTTCCTCCGCCCCTCCCGTTAAATCATCTCCGAATAGAGTGCTACCATGCTGACAACCATACATGCCGGGCAGGGTAAATCTCGCGGCGCTCGAGAAATCCTCGACGCAACAGATCCATCACAGTCTGGAGATGTACAGTGAGATTCACCTAATCCCTAGTCCTTATCCGATTCGTTGGGCGTCTCAGTTTGCTGCCGTCGAACTGCATGCAATATGGGAATGATATGCAGAGAAGCGCCTCATAGCGGCCTTGAACCATAATGCTGCGCACTTCTTGGAGAAGAATGAGGCTAAGGGCGTTAAGCGAGTACCGCTGGGTCTTGCGAGCTACATCGTCCGCAGCGGTAGAAGATTCTTCGACTTCAAAAGCTCGTCTGACCTGATCAGTATCGGTGATCGGCTTCTAAGCGGACTCGGTAATCCATTCAGGGAACTGACAGAAGGTCAGAAACTGTATATCGATTGCCTGGCGACGATCAGAAATCGTATTGTCCACAGAAGCGATGCAGCAGACCATTCGTATCGGAACTTCCTACGCGGCGCACCCTATCATATGAAGTTCGTCCCCAACCCCGATGAGTTCCTCAATGCACCCGATAAGAGAAGCGATAGCCCGGCGAGAGGGGAACCCCGTGTCGTCAGCTTTGCTCTCATTATGATCGAGGCGATCGAACTAACGGCCCAGCCTGATCCTTTCTGATCGGTCTGTCGGCAACACGGAAGTTTCGTCCATAGATGCCCTACAACTCCTTGAGTAGCTTCTGAGCGGTACCGGGCGCGCCGGGGCGTTTCGCCTGATGCGCCTTGTGGCCAGCGAAAAGAGAATGCGGCCAGCCTGAGCTAAGAATTTATGGCTTGGGGTTTCCAGCAATGAGCAAACTCTTTCCGGGCGTGGCTGATTCCCGTGACATTGAAAGAGCGGGTTTG
>DATHQH010000011.1:0-8077 GCA_035482895.1 Alloacidobacterium sp.
TATCGGAAAACGTAACCAGTTTCATGCATCTCTCCAAACGCGCCCATCAGGATAGCTGTAGTCGCGTAATGTTTCTGGATAAATTTCGGCGCCGTACCCCGGCTTCTCCGGCAGCAGGTAATGCGCATTGCGAATCCGCACAGGATTGACGAAGTGCTCGTGCAGGTGGTCGACGAACTCCGTCACTCGATTCTCAAGCGTGGTGGAAACGCGCAGATAATCAAACGCCGACAGGTGCTGCACATATTCGCACAAGCCCACACCGCCGGCATGCGGGCAGACTGGAATATTGAATTTTGTCGCCATCAGAATCACGGCAAGATTCTCATTCACGCCTGCTAGACGGCAGCTGTCGATCTGGCATACGTCAATCGCATTTGCCTGCAATAGCTGTTTAAACATCACACGATTGTGGCAGTGCTCTCCTGTTGCAATGCGCACCTGCGGAACCTCGCGTCGAATCCGGGCATGCCCCAGAATGTCATCCGGGCTCGTCGGCTCCTCCATCCACCACGGATCGACCTCCGCCAGCATCCGCGTCCGCTCAATCGCTTCATCGACATCCCATTTTTGGTTCGCATCCATCATCAGCTTGTTGTGCGGACCGATTTTGCTCCGGATGAGCCTCGCTCGCCGCAAATCGTCTTCCGGCTCGCCGCCGACCTTCAGCTTGAAGTGTGTCCATCCCTGCGCCAGCGCTTCATCGGCAAGGCGGACAATCTTTTCATCGCTGAAACCGAACCAGCCCACGGAAGTCGTGTAAGCCGGATAGCCGGTCTGCTGCAATTGCGTGAGCCGCGCATCCATGCCGCTCTTGCGCTCATCCAGGATGGCTATTGCCTCTTCGCGCGTCAATGCATCGGTGATGTAGCGAAAGTCGATCGCGCGAGCAATCTCTTCAGAGTCCATATCCGCCAGCAGCTTCCAGAGCGGCTTGCCTTCCACGCGCGCATACAGATCCCACACCGCATTGATCAGCGCGCCCGCCGCCAGGTGAATCACACCCTTTTCCGGACCGAGCCAGCGAAACTGGGTATCGGAGGTCAGTTCCCGGTAAAAGGCTCCAAGATCATCCGTGATCGATGCCAGATTGCGTGACACCACAAACCGCGACAGGTAGCGCAAGGCCTCGACGCACAGCTCCGTTCCCCGGCCGAGCGTAAACGTCAGGCCGTAACCCTGCAATCCGTGGTTTGTCTCAAGAATGCAGTAGGCCGCGGAGTAGTCCGGGTCTTTATTGACAGCATCGGAACCGATCTGTTCCCGCGAAGTAGGGAAGCGCAGATCAATCACACGCGCATTTGTAATCTTCAGTTCGCTCAATCTGAGTTGATCTCCTTTTTGTCAGCTAAACAGCAGTCCACCCGCCGTCAATCGGCAGGAGCGAACCGGTCATAAATTCCGCTTCGTCCGAGCACACGTAGCGAACCATGGAGGCAATTTCTTCCGGCTTTCCGAGCCGTCCCATCGGCTGGCGTGCATTCAGCTCCGCGCGAATCTTTTCTTTCTCGTGCGCGTGATACTTCTCCAGATAGCCTTCGACAAAAGGTGTCTGCACTGTGCCTGGGCAAATGCAATTCACGCGCAATTCCTTCGGATACTCCACCGCAAGCTGCCGTGTCATCGCCAGCACCGCGCCCTTCGTTGTGCAATAGGCAAAGCGCTGTTTGATGCCGACCAGTCCCGCAACCGAACCAATATTCACGATGGAGCCGCGACTCTTCAGCAGCAGCGACAGCATCGCGCGTGTCACCAGGTAAACAGATTTCACATTCACTTCCATCAAGCGATCAAAATCATCCGGCTCTACATGCTGTATATCGCCAACGTGAGCAATACCTGCGTTGTTTACAAGGATGTCCAGCCGATCCAGTTGCCCGGCAACCGTATCGATCGACTCACGCTGCGTTACATCCACATGTGTTGCTCTCGCGCCTGGCAAACTGTTCGCAAGCAACTGTGCTTTTTCCAGATTAAGATCCGCGACAATAACCGCTGCCCCGGCGCGCGCCAGCTCTTTGCATGTCGCCTCGCCAATGCCGCTTGCGCCGCCGGTCACAAGAGCATGTTTTCCATCCAGACGAAACGGTTCAGCATTGCTTGTCATCAAAACGTAATCCTCTGCGCAAAAATGCGCTGTTGTGCCTTGGCAAGAATGGCCTTCGACGGCTCTTCAGTCGTCAGCGCTTCGATAGCCACATCATTCAGAATCGCCGCGAACGCCGGAAGGTTTTTGCTGCGCGGCAACTTGCGTGCTCCAAGGGAAATCTCTTCAATCTTGCTGTAAGCGGGAATCTGCCGTTGCACCTCGGCATCTCTCCACGTAGAAAGACGCACTCCCACCGTCCCGTGCTTTACGATGCCGAGATCGAGCTCCGGTTGCGTCAGAAAATGCAGAAAGTCATAGGCAGCCTGTTTATGCTTCGACCCGCTTCCAATCCCCAGCGTCCAGAAAACAGAAAGAGACGCAGGCACGGTGCCTTCTTCTGCGGGAATAGGCGCAATCCCAATCTTGCCGCGCAGCGGCGACCCAGGCCGGTCGCAACGCGCTGCAAAGCCGAACCAGTTCACCATCATCGCAATCGCTCCGGAGAGGACCACATCTCCCGAACGTGTCGAATCGAACCGCTCCGCTCCGGGGTAACACCTCGAAGCATCGCGAATGGTGTCGCGGTAAAAATCCAGAGCAGCCTCAGCCTCCGGCGTATTCAGAATGGCGTTGCCGTCCTTATCGCTAAACTCTCCACCGCGACTCCACAGCTGCAATGCAAAGTCGTAAAGCGTATTGTGTCCATCCGGGAAAGCGGCAAAGAGCGTCCCATATAGGTTTTCTGCAGGACGCGTAAAAAAGCGTGCCATGTCCGTAAATTGCTTCCAGGTAGCTGGCGGCTTTAAATCGTAACCATATCGGTTACGAAACTCTGCCTGCTCTCCAGCGTCTTCGAAAAGATCGCGGCGATAGATCAGGCACTCCGGGCCATCATGCCACGGCAGCGTGTAAAGCTTATCTCCAAATACAAGCGGCTCTACTATCGATCGCGCCCATCCCTGCGGCCAATCGGCGACCGGCCTTTGCTGCATGTAGGGTGTCAGCTCTTCAACCGCTCCATCATCTACGGCCTCGGCAGTCCAGTCGGTACTGATAAACCCAATGTCCCATGTTCCTGAACGCAGGCCATTTTTCTCGAACAATTCTCCATGCAGCTTGTGCAGATCGAGCGGAACGGCTTCAAACTCAATCTCGGGATGCTGTTCACGGTAGAGCGCAATCTGCTCGGCAAATGCATTTTCAAAATCAACGAACTCCCGTACCGCGATACGCAGACATATATTTGGCATCGTCATTTCCTGTTCAACGGAACCCCATCCGATTCGCTTGAAATATACGCCGCTTCCACCGTGCGCATCGTATCCATCGCATCTTCAACGCTTGTTGGTAACGTTTTTGCAGCTCCCGTGATAAACGCCTGCAACGAACCCATCGAACCGATGAAGGCATCTGGAAACCAGTTGCCCATGGTGGGCAGCGGCTGCCAGTCTTCTTCCGGCCTCGCAATGCGGAGAGAATCCGGTCGTCCCTGCGGATAATCCAGGTTCACACCCATCACCGCATGCAGCACGCTTTCCGTACCTTCCCATTGCACATAACTGCGCTGCGAATCCTTGAACCTATGATCATGATTTGTTGCGATATACACGCGCTTCCAGTCGCCATAATCCAGCGTGATGACGCTCTTCGTTGCCGCTAGCCCCGGCGTCTTTGGATTGCGCACCGTCTTCGCCAGCACCCGTTCCGGATTTCCAAACCACGAGCGTACAAGGTCGACGTAATGAATGCTGTGGTAAAGAATCTCCAGACGCGGCGCAGTCGACAGGAAGGTCCACAGCTTCCACGGCATATAGTCGCGGACCACTACTTCCATATCGTGCACCTGGCCTAGCAGGCCGGCATCCGTAATCTGCTTTGCCGCCAGCATGACCGGAGCATAGCGCAGCTGGAAATTTACCGCCGCCGTAAGACCCTTCTTCCGGCAGATGGCCAGAATCTGCTCCGCCTCGTCCAATGTGTTGCCCATCGGCTTCTGAATCAGCACGGCAGCTCCATCCGGCAGCAATGGCAACACATCCAGAATCGCGCCCGCAGGAACGGCAACATCAAACACGCGATCGTTTGTAGATTTACGGATCGCTTCGTCAAGCGACGCCGTCGCCAATGGAACCGAGTATTTCTGCGCAAGCGCCGTCGCCTTCACCAGGTCCGCATCTACAAGCGACGCCACCGGAAATCCAGCCTTCCGATACGCAGGCAAGTGCGCATCATGCACAATGCCGCCCGCCCCAATCACAATAATCGGGCGCGGATTCCGAGGCAGCGGTGCAGTGGCCTCACAAAGAGCTTGCTCGATTCGAGAATGAAAGTCCGCGCTCATCGGTAACTCGCGTTATTCAATTTGCCCTGCTGTTGCATGCGTCTCAACTTCTATATGCGAAAGTATTCGTTTGTCAATAAAACCGCGCCTCGTGGCTGAAACAGCGCCAGCCCACGGGCTGGCGCCGATAGAAACATATCAATCCGCAGCGGGAAGAATTTTGAAGCTGTACGCGTAATTGCCCGGAGCCTGTGCGGGCAGCTCAAGATGCAAACCATCTGCCTGCTGCGTGAAGCGAATCGACGCATCCGTACCCAGCAAAGACACGGACTTCACCTTGAAGTTACTTGCCTCTCCCAACGAATGAACCGTCAAATGACCATCGGCTGGCCAGCCAAGTGCGATCGCAAAGAGAGTTTTGCCCTTGGTCGTGAAACGGATGTCCTGTGCCGTATAGGGCTTTGTCGCCGTGTCGTTAAAAGACCCCGCAACAACCTGCGTTGGGCCTTCACCGTATGTGGTCCACGGTCGCGTGCTGTAAATGGCCTCTCCATTTACCTTCAACCATGCGCCCATGTGTTGCAGAATCGATTGTGCCTGTTCAGGAATCGTTCCATCAGATTTTGGCCCGATGTTCAGCAGCAGGCTTCCATTCTTACTCACAATATCCACCAGCTGCCAGACAAGGCTCTCCGGCGATTTATACGTATCGCCCTGTATATAGCCCCATGACTTTTGGCTCACCGACGTATCCGTCTGCCAGTGTATCGGCCGGATATGGTCCAGTTGCCCGCGCTCGATATCCAGAACGGTCGTACCCTCCGGAAACGCATTGTTCTTACGGAAGAGCACCACCTGCTGCCCATTCTTCGCTGCCTGGTTATAGTAAAAAGCCGCAAACCGCTTCAGATAGGGTTGGAAGGTGTCCTGCTCGACCCACCAGTCGAAATACATCAGTTCCGGATGATACCGCTTGACTAATTCTGCGCTGCGCGCCAGCCAGTCATTCAAATACGCAGTGTCAGGATGCCCCGTGCCATCCTTTCCGGGATCGATACCCACATGCGCGGGACCATAAAGCGAAGCATACTTCGGGTCCTGCACGTCGGATGGAAACGCTCGTCCGCCATTCATGAACCAGTAGTGTTCGGCGCGATGCGAAGAAACCCCAAAGTGAAGTCCCTCCGCCAGAATGGCCGTGCGCAACTCGCCGATGATGTCCCGCTTCGGCCCCATCTTGGTCGCGTTCCAATCGCTCAGCTCTGACTGGTACATCTGGAAACCGTCATGGTGCTCCGCGACTGGAATCACATATCGCGCACCCGATTCCTGAAAGAGCACCGCCCATGCTTTTGGATCAAAGTTCTGCGCGTGAAACTCCGGAATGAAGTCCTTATAGCCGAACTTCGTCTGCGGGCCGTAAGTTTCTACTTCGTGTTTGTATTCAGGCGATCCCTGCAGGTACATCGCGCGCGGGTACCACTCGCTGCTAAAGGCCGGAACTGAGTAGACACCCCAATGGATAAAAATTCCAAACTTCGCATCCTGATACCACTCAGGAATCTTGTATCCCTTCAGTGAATCCCAATCAGGCTGGAATGGGCCTGCCTGTGCCATCTTGTCCACAGACGCAAGCACCGCATCGCGCTGCTTGTCATATTTCTGTACGGATTTCTGCCAGATCAGGTCATCCTGGTTCGGCTGTTGAGCCAAAGCCGCAAGCCCTCCGCACAACAGCAGGCTCCAGGTAAACGATTTCAACGCGCGCATAGCGATCACTTCAATCTCCTGCAAGAGATGCTTTTGGTAGAACCATCCTTTTATACGCTAAAAACATTTTTGATGGGCAAGCGTACTTGATTCTATTGTCTTCATTCCTCCCGGTTTACAATTTCTGCAATCTGGCAGTCCGCAAACTGCTAAGAAAAGCGGATCATCGGGATAGATCGTAACGATGGCAAAACGACGGTACCCCACGCCGGCCCTGGAAAAAGGGCTCGACATTCTTGAGCTTTTCGCGCACGAGCCCACTGGCCTCACCAAGAGTGATGTCGCCCGCCGGCTCAACCGCACGGTCTCGGAAATTTTCCGCATGCTTCTCTGCCTCGAAGAGCGCGGTTACATCGGCCGGGCTCAGGACGACGATCGCTTCCGCCTGACCCTCAAGATCTTCCGCATGGCGGTCGAATACCCGCCCACCAAGCGTCTCGTCTCTGAAGCGATGCCCATCATGCAGGCACTCGTTCACAAGCTGAACCAGTCGTGCCACCTCGGGGTTCTACAGGGCGGCCAGGTCGTCATCGTTGCTCAGGCCGACTCACCCGTAAGCTCCGGTTTTTATGTGAAAGCAGGCTCGGTCGTCGATCTCATGCATGCGGCCACCGGTCACGTCATTCTCGCGCATCTTCCGCAGGAGGCGCGCACTCGCTCCATTCAAAGCTGGCAGCAGCTCACCGGCAGCCGTCTTCCCAAAGATCTCGATGAACACCTCGAGAAAATACAGGCCCAGGGCTACGAAGAGCGCGACAGCTATGAGATACGGGGCGTCATCAACATTACCTACCCGGTGCTCGACGAGAGCGGTAACGCCATCGCGGCGCTCACTGTGCCGTATCTCGCTCGCATCGAAGACTCAACCACAACAAAAACAGTTCGGACCGCTCTGCACGAAGCCAGCATTCAATTGTCGGAGGCCATCGGCGGCACCCCTAAATAAAAAACCTCGGATGAATCCATGCCGGGTGCCCCAGAGTCTGCCCTGAGCGAAGTCGAAGGGTTCGCGAAGCTAACCTGGGTCCTTTTCAAAAAGTCCGTTCCATTCCGACAATTCAGCTCCGAGCGCGAACCACTCTCCGGGCACAAATCAAGCCTGTCAAGCCCCAGGCGCGAAAAATTCCCAGTAAATCATTGAAAACAAATCAATTAAACCCGAATGGATTTGGCGTACTATTTCGCAAAAGTTGCTACCATTGAAATAGAGAGATTTCCAGCATTTAAAACGCCCGCTTCTGAAGCGGGCGTTTTGATTCTAAGGAAGGCCCCCCGCTAAGTGATTGAAAACACTAGAAACCATCTAACCCAAATCGAATGAGCAGGTTAGCAGGGGATTATCCCCTCGCAAGTCATTGAAAATAAATGGACCAGAGAGAGTAAGGAGAGGGGGGAGGGGTACCTACCCCCGGGGCAGATACTTGAGCACCTCGCCAGGCTCGGAACGAACCCGGAAATCAGCATAGGCCTCGGCAAAGAGCACGGTGCCATCCTGCGCGAGCACATAGGTAGCCGGCAGCGGGAGCAGCCAGCTCTCATCCCCGTTCATAAACGGGATATTGACCAGAATGCTGCGGAAGTAATTTTGGTGAAAGGGCGGAACTTGATAAACGAGTCCAAACTGTTGCGCGATCTCGCAATGCGCGTCATGCAACAGCGGGAAGGGAAGTCCATGCTGGCTCACCGTGAAATCGCTCTGCCGCACGGTCTGGGGCGAAATCCCCACCAGCAGCGCACCCGCCTCGCGAACGATGGGATAGAGATCGCGCCACGCCTCAAGCTCAGTGACGCAGTACGCGCACCAGCGTCCTCGAAAGAAGTTGACGATCAGCGGCCCTAACGCCAGCAGGTCAGATGACCGTACCATCCGTCCCGTCGCATCGGGCAGCGAAAACTCCGGAGCCTTGGCGCCTACCGGCAGAATCCGCGTCTCAATC
>DATHQH010000012.1:0-4276 GCA_035482895.1 Alloacidobacterium sp.
ATTGGCAATGCGCTGCGTCGCACACTGCTTTCATCGATCGAAGGCGCGGCTGTGACCGCGGTGAAGATCGAAGGCGTGCTGCACGAGTTCCAGTCCATCACTGGAGTCGTGGAAGACGCAACCGACATCATTCTGAACTTGAAGCAGATTCCCTTCAAGTTGAACGGCGAAGGCCCGAAAGCGCTGTATCTGCGCGCGGACAAGCCTGGTGTGGTGACCTCGGGCATGATCGAAGCCGATGGCGACGTGGAAATTCTCGACAAGGATGTCTATATCGCAACCGTCAGCGAAGGCGGCAAGCTGGACATGGAAATGCGCCTCAAGCGCGGCCGTGGCTATGTCTCTGCGGATAAGAACTTCGATGCCGACCTGGGAATTGGTTTTATCCCGGTCGATTCGGTTCACTCGCCTGTACGCAAGGTGAACTATACGGTTGAAGCGGCGCGTCTGGGCCAGATTACCGACTACGACAAGCTGACGCTCGAAGTCTGGACGAACGGCACGGTGCTTCCGGCAGACTCGATCGGTCTCGCGGCGAAGCTGCTCAAGGACCACATGAGCATCTTCATCAACTTCGAGGAAGAGATCGAAACCGAGACGCAGGCTGAAGAAGGCCGCACGCTGTTGCGGAATGACAATCTGAACCGCTCGGTCGAAGAGCTGGAATTGAGCGTTCGCAGCTACAACTGCCTGAAGAACGCAAACATCCAGTCGATCGGCGAGCTGGTACAGAAGACCGAAGCAGAAATGCTGAAGACGAAGAACTTCGGCCGCAAGTCCCTGAATGAGATCAAGGAAATTCTTGCGCAGATGGGGCTTTCGCTTGGTATGAAGATTGACGAGCACGGGAATGCAGTTCCGGGACCGACGAGCGTTCTGCCCGCGGCAACCCTGGCAGCCAGCTATAGCCGGTTCGACGACGACGATGAAGGGCTGGATGAGGCGGATCTTCCGCTGCAATCCGAACCTGAAAACTTTTAACAGGGCACCAGCGCTCAGGGCACAGGTCTCAAAATGAAGACTGTGCTCTGAGACCTGAACCTTGAGACTGATTAGAAGAGAGATTTGCCATGCGCCACCGCAATGCAGGATACAAACTAGGACGCAACACCAGCCATCGCCGCGCTCTGCTGCGCAACCTGGTCACGTCTATCATTCTGGAAGACCGCGTGGAGACGACTGTTGCCAAGGCCAAGGCAGTCCGTCCTCACGTAGAGAAGTTGATTACCCTGGGCAAGAAGGGCGACCTGCACTCGCGGCGTCAGGCTCTCTCTTTCCTTCAGACCCGCGATGCAGTGACGCGGCTTTTTGATACCGTGGCTCCCCGCTACGGCGACCGCACCGGCGGCTATCTGCGCATTGTGCGCCGTGGCTTCCAGCGCGGAGACGGCGCCGAGAAGGCCTTCATCGAGCTTCTTGGAGCCGAGCAGCTTCTGGATGAGAAACGTCAGAAGCGCGCCGAAGCCCGCGCCAAGCGCCGTGAGGAGCTGCAGAAGGCCATGGCCGAACAGCAGCCGGCTGCCGAAGGCGGCGAAGAGCAGGCTTAATTCAGTCCGTTGTTTGAAAGGACACAGCGCACCTTTCCTCTTCACGCGGGAAGGTGCGTTTTTATTTTTGCGAGCAATTTACTTCGACTGGACCTCGACTGGTTCTTTTAGCTCTGTTGTTTTCGTATTCCGCTCCGTGACAGTTACAGGTTGTCCACGCGGCAGGTAATGCCCGATGACGGTGGGATCCGCCCAGTCGAGCTTCCACCCGTCTTCGATCGCAACCACGGTGTATTTGCCGGGAGCTACATCGCGCAGACCGAAACTGCCATCTGAATCGGATTGATCCCGGCGGAAGAGATCGCGGTTGTTGGAAGGATCCTGTGGCACGAGCACGATCATGACACCGGGCGCCGGTTTGCCGTCCTTTTTCGCAAAACCTGTGACCTCAAGGTTTGGATCGGTGTACACAGTTGCGGCAACTATTACGGCATTACTACCCGTCTTGATCCATTGCTGTTCGATCTCTGCTCCAGTGGCCGCGAGCTTTGCTACGAAAAGATGCTTTCCGCTCGTCCACGCATTCAATCGATATCTTCCTGGCGGCACGTTTGCCAGCTCAAAGCTGCCGTCTTTCTTCACCTCGGAGCCGTTCATATTCTGGCCGTCAGTGGAAGTGAGCGAGACAACGGTGTTCTGCGGAAATGCTTCGCCGGAAAGAAGGGCCAGCTTGCCGGAAATATCAGCGGTGGCCACGCCCGTGCCCGCATCGACGGCTTCGTCTGAAGTGACATTGACTGTAGTGAGTCTTTCGGATGGTGTGTTTGGGCCTCCACTTAAGTGGATTTGATATTCGCCCGGGGCAACGCTTATCTCAGTCTGGCCGGGAGTGATGTAGCGGCTGTTAGTCTCTGTATATTCCGTCGATCCAAAAATCTGCTGCGCGAGAACGGGAGCGGAGGCCATGACCCCTCTATTTGGATCTTCAGGCGCGGGCGTGCGAACGATCAAATGCAGCGCTGCAACGGGATGCAGGGTGAAGTTGATCTGCATGCGGTCGCCGCCTTTGAGCGGGATCGGAGTAGCATCTTCCGTACTCGTCACGTCGGCGTAGAAGGTGGTTGCGTAGACGAGATCAAGCGGTGAGCGGGGTGTCGATCGATTTTCGCTTTGTTGCAGCTCGGGTGAGGAACGCGCTACGCCTGTATTGTTATCCGCATACCAGGGACGGCCGCCGGCGGAGAGAAAATAATCTCCAGGCGCCAGGCCGGCGAATTCGTAAGCGCCGGTGTCATCGACGTTCGTACTGCTGACGACCCGTACCTTCTCCAGGCCGCTGTCATAGGTCTGACGGTAGAGCGAGACTCTGGCATTTTCTACCGGGTCGCCAGAGTCTTCCGTGACCACACCTGAGATTACTGCATCGGGAACGAGCTGCAGGGTCAGGTTTTCCGATACCAGCCCGTCCCCGGTGACGATGGCTGTCGAATAATCATCGTGCGCATCATAAGAGGCGGTGATGAAGCCTCGTCGGGAACCAGTCAATGCATATTTTGCAGCCGGCAGGTGATCGAATTCAAAATGGCCGTCAGGACCTGTCTGCATGATCTGAACCGGGGAATAGTCTTTTGAGAGGACAATCGAAACACTCGCCCGATCCAGTGGCTGCCCGGTGCTCGCATTCCATACGGTTCCGGAGATGCGATACAGTCCCGACGATGTTTTCTGCGCGTGCAGCATTGCAAAAGGCGCGATGCTTACGAGGGCGAGCACTGCCGCGGATGTAAAGTGAATGATTTTTGCATGCAATCTCTTCATTGCATTGCCGCTTCCGTGGAAACCACGTCGAGATCAACATTGGTTGTGCCGCCGGGTTCCAGTGTTATCGTCTGGCCTTTGCCCGCGTAGGGGTCCCATGCCTTTGGATTGCGGTATTCCATGTCAAATGCCTGATCCAGCGCGATGACGCGATAGGTGCCGGGTTGAAGATTGGAGATCTGGCTTGCCTGGAGCAGTGGTCCTGATTCCGGTACGACCGATGTCAGATCGAATTGCGGGAAAAGATAGACGAAGGCGCGAGGTGAGTCATCTGCGGTCGTCGCAGTTGCATCTTTCAGGCGAACCGACAAGGTTGCCGTATCATTTCGCAGGACAATGTTTATCGGAGCGGACGTTCCTCCCGGACCAACGACGAGAGGCTCGCGCGACAGGTCTGCGCCGCCAGCGGCGATCGATGCGACGTAGCCCTGGTTCGCATAGGTAAGAACCCAGTATTTGCCAGGCAGAACATTTTCAAGGACCCAGGCTGAGTCATCCGTATTGCCATGTTCACGTCGCAGACTTGCACCCACCGCATCATTGTCTGTCAAAGAGAACAGCATCAGGTTGATATCGCGGGAAACCTCAACCTGTACTCCGTTTTCGATTGCGGTGACCTGCGGGCCCTCATTTTCAGGGTTCGTGAATTCCTTGCGAATTGTGACGGGGATAGGATGAACGGGCAGCATGGCCAGAGTCCGTCCTTGCATGGGGTCATTGTGCACAGAGACCTGTACGCTGCCGAAAGCGTTCCCTGGAGCATAGGACTGACCGCTTACCGTGTAATTTCCCGACGGCAGATACGTGCGAAGTTGCTGCCGCAGCGGATCATAAGAAACGGTGGAATCGAAGGCTATGCCATTTTGATCGCGAACCTGGAAGTTAGTGCCAGCGTTTGCGGCGGTATTTGCAACAGGAATGGTTACAGAATAAAAAGGCTCGCGGTTGAGTATCATTTCCGCGCTGATTTG
>DATHQH010000013.1:0-40290 GCA_035482895.1 Alloacidobacterium sp.
GTTCCCAAACAAGATTCACCTGCGTTTCGCCCACTTCCTGCATGCAGGCAATGCGGTTGCGCACGTTATCCATGATCATGCCGTGAGCGGGACAACCGGGCGAGGTCATGGACATGTCGACTTCGACGCGATGTTTTGGCACCATGCCCGGAGCTTCCGGGTCGAGGGTGACAGCCACGCGATAGATAAGCCCGAGATCGACGATGTTGACTGGAATCTCAGGATCGTAGACATCGCGCAGCGCGGTTAAAACTTCATCTTGAGTAAGGGCCATCGTTTTTACTTTCTAGTGCGTGCGTTCCACCAGATATTGCGCTACCGATTTGAGGCCATCGGCGGTTGAGCCGTAGGGAGCGAGTTCAGCAAAGGCTTCCGCGATCAATGTCTCAGCGTGCTGGCGTGAGGCCTCGATGCCGAAGACAGCGGGCCACGTAGCTTTATCGCTGGCGAGGTCTTTCCCGGCGGTCTTGCCGAGCTGTGCGGAATCCTGCGTCACGTCCAGCACATCATCGACAATTTGAAAAGCGAGACCGGCTTTGCGGCCGAACTCCGTTAGTCGTTTCACATCTTCTGCAGTGGCTCCGGCGTAGATGCCGCCAGTGACGACGCTTACGCGGATCAGTGCTCCGGTTTTTGCGCGGTGGATGGCGTTCACGGAAGCTGCCGTGGGTTTGGTGCCTTCGCCTTCGAGATCGAGCACCTGTCCGCCGATCATGCCCTCCACCGTGCCCGTGGCTTGTGCGACGAGACGAATGATTTCGACCGTTGCCGGAGCCGGACAGCGTAGATTGGCCAACACCTCGTAGGCCCTGGTCTGCAGCGCATCACCGGCGAGAATCGCAATTGCCTCGCCAAAGACAACGTGGCAGGTCGGTTTGCCGCGGCGCAGATCGTCGTTATCGAGCGCCGGCAGATCGTCGTGAATGAGCGAATAGGTATGCAGCATTTCAATCGCCGCGCCCAGCTCTTCAATGCCATCGGGTAGACGGCCATTGCCGATCATGCGTGCCGCTTCCATCACCAGAACTGGACGCAGCCGCTTGCCTCCGGCAAAGGTGCTGTGACGCATGGCCCGGTGAATCGAGACGGGGACTTGTGTTTCTGGAAAGAGCAGCCGCTCCAGGGCTGCATCGGTGAGCTCCTGGCCGGATTGCAACAGGTCTTTTACTTCGGCTTGCATTCTCTTCATGATAACTGAAGATTTCGCCGTCTCTTCGTTCGGATCAGCAGCATAACAGTAATGCAGAGTGAGAGCAGCGACAGCGCCCGGCCCAGTGCAACATCTCCGGTGGCGACGTAATGAATCGAGATAACGGAGCGGCCTGCCTGCAGCGGTATGGTCAGCAGACCGTCATCGCGGCGCGGCCTTGCGATGACGGGGGCGCCATTGACTCGCACCTGCCACGCCGGGTAATCCATGAGTTGAAAAACGGCGAAGGCGGGAGCGGAAGTATGGATTTCTATTACCTTATTTTCGGCCTTTGACAGGTGAATCTGGACAGAAGCAGGGACCGCGTCCAGGGAATTCTGCGTCCACGGCGGATTTTCGGCGATCGAGCTGTCGGCCTCATCCGCTTCAGCTGACCTGACGACACGGACTATGGGCAGGCCCTGCTGAATATCTCCATTGTCGGCAGGGACGGCTGTATATTCGTCGGTGCCCTCGAATCCGCCATTGCGGAAAGTAGCGCGCTGCGCCGTGATGTTGTCCTCATCGTCGCAGGGCTGCCAGAAGGCGAAGGCGGACAGTGATGACATGACGACAGCAAGCAGAAGCATACTGACGGCACGAAACAGAATCGTCTTTCGCGTGCTCGCTTCAAGAAGGCTTCCGCGTAACGCAAGCCCGATGCATATGGCAATGACTACGCCGAGGACGAGAAGCCAGCGCCAGGGGAATTGCAGAAATTTGAGCTCTGGCAAGTATTTCCATAGGAAATTGCTGAAGGGAAACAGCAGAAAGGAAATAAGAACGAGAGTCGCGATGAGGGGCGAGCGGAGCGGATGAGAGCGGCCATTTCGAAGAGAAAGAGTGAGGGCGGCGACTGCGGCCGTCAGCATCGCAACCGCAATCCATGATGCGGTGCGCAACACCTGATCGTGGAAGGCCTCGCCGGTGTGACCGAAGAGAAAGCTGTCTTCAATGCGCATGCCCGGTGCGATGGCGCGCGCAATCTCTACCCACCGCTGTTCGTAAGTGGCCGGGATGACGTAAAAAGCGGCGAGTCCCAGTCCGAGAGCGACTGCGCCCGCAGCGCGGCCAATCAGCGCATAGCTGCGGTCCTGCATCGCTGTAACCAGCACCATGAGCGCGAGCAGATAGCAGCCCATCACTGCCGATGGCGCATTGGTGAGCCACAGCAGAGCAATGATCAGGGATAGCGGCAACAGGCTGGGTTGTTTGCGCAATCCGTACAGTATGAGCAGCGGCAGCCAGATTGCTGACAGCAGCTCACCATAGGCCGCACGCTCGTAGGCGACGAAGAGCAGGTAAGGGTTTAGCACATAGGCGCAGGCGGCTACGGCGGCCGCATCGTCGGCCATCCATTCGCGCGCCATGATGAAAAAGCTTAGGCCACAGCCGATCAGTGCGATCAGCGTAAAAGCAACCGGCGTCCACGTCCACGGCAAAAGCACGCCGAGCAGCGCGCCCAGAAGCCATGAGACAGGCGGGTAAAAGATGAAGCGCGGTTCACCGGCTCCGTAATTCGCCGATGAGTCCCAATGAGGATAAAGAACGCCTTCGCGCCAGTGCTTCACGACTTCCATCCATGATTGCAGATGAAAGTCGAAGTCATGTCCGCATGAGGTGCCTCGCCACGCGAGCGGCAGCACGGCGATCGCCGCGCAGGCCAGGATGAGCGACCTGCGACGACGATGTCGCGTGGCGTGGCTCGATACGCTATGCGGAAAGTGGAATGAAATTTTCACGGCTTGAGCTGAAGAGTATGCGACGTTGTGGCACTGATCGACGCATCTGTAAACGGCAGCGCAAATGTTTTGCCGTGGTACCAAAATGGCCAGTGGTCGCGGTAGTAGTCGCTGAGCGGATTGCCGGACTGGCCCATGACGAGGTTCTCCGTCGCGCCATCGGCATTACTCCAGTCCATGGTAAAGCGCTGCGAGGGTCCGAAGTCGCGGCTTACCTGTTTCACTGTGCTCGTGTCACCGGATTGAGGCTGTTCGCCCGTGCCGGTCCATTTTTTGAAGTAGGGAAGCAGGCTGTAGAGCGGGTGCTGCAACTCGACGGGATGAGCATAGCCGAAACGCCAGGTCCGCAGATCCGCCGGCGCGCCGCCTTCTTCCAGTCCGCGGGTCACGCATGCGGCAAGAAAGTCATCCCAGGTCGCGTAGGCTTTCGGAAGCCATTGCGCAGGCGCATGCATAATGATTTCTTCCTGAGCAAAGGCGCTTGCCGCCCATTGGTAGACCTGCCAGTCATCGCCGAGTTTCGGCTGCAACAGCATGGGCCAGAAGACGTGCTTGGTTGCCGCCACAATAGCTGCCGGAGCCGAGTCGATGCCGACGACTCCATCCCACGACCGCATAAGGTCAGCGGCCTGCCGCAGGCGCGCATCGGTCTTCCTGGCATGATCGATGGCGTAGGCAAAGCGTTGTGCAAATTCCTGATTGAGCTCGGAGTACACGTCTGTCTGCAGCGTGAGCATGTCGGCGGGCGTCAGCTTGTCTTTGCCCGAAAGCCATTTCCAGATGCGCTCATTGCGATAGGGACTGGCCCATTCGAGCGTGATCTGAAACGGGTAATTATCCGGCGTGATGCGCGAATTCGCGGTGGCGAGGATGCCGTTTGCCGGGTCGAGGGTGCTCGGCATCTGATCGAAGGGAATAAAGCCCTGCCATTCATGCTGCGTATCGGCGATGGGAGTACCCTTGATGCCGGTCTGGCGGTTGGGGATATAGCCGATTGCCTGGTAGCCGATATGCCCCTGATCGTCGGCATAGAGGACGTTGAGCGTGGGCGCCCACCAGACGCTCACTGCCTGACGGAAGGATTCCCAGTTTATCGCGCTGTCCAGATCGAAGAGAGGGATGCCGCTTGATTTGGCATCGTATGCCACCCAACGCAGCGAGAGAGTGCGCTTCTCGCCGGGAAGCAGCGGATTGAGGACAATGCCATGATCAGTGCGCTCGACATCGATCGTGATATCGCTCCCTCCGCGCACGCGAATGGTTTCTTTCGTGTGCTCAAAAGGATGCCAGCCGTTGTTGCCGAGATATTCTCCCTGGCCGTTTATTTGCTCGACGTAGACATCCTGCGTGTCGCCGTAAAGGGATGTGAATCCCCAGGCAATGTGGTCATTGCGCCCCGCAGTGACAAACGGTACGCCCGCGACAGTGACCCCGGCCACGTGAAAGTCTCCCGATTTTAGGCCGACTTCGTACCAGACATTCGGAATTCCGTGCTGAAGATGCATGTCATTTGAGAGAAGCGGTTTGCCGGTCGCCGTATGTGCGCCGGCGATTGCCCACGCATTCGACCCAGGGGTGCATTCGCGGCAGTTATCCCGCGTGCCCTCCATGATTTCACGCAAATGCAGAAGATCTCTGAGTAATGTCTGTGACTCATCCAGGGGTACGTCGGGGATATTTTCCTGGGGCGCGGTCAGGTCTGGGGGAGCGACGGTGGGCGGATGATCCCGCCATGATCCGGTTGGAAAGAGATCGGCGGCAAGCGTCGGTCCGAGGCGCGCCTCGATTTTTTCCCGGCCGAGTTTGTCCTGCCAGTGCTGGTCGAGCGTCTGTACCATGCTCAGCGCGATGAGAATGGAGTCGACAGGCTGCCAGGGTTTTGGTTTGTACCTTAGCAGACGGAACTCGGCCGGCAGATGGTCGCGGTGCGTATCGATGAAGGTATTCACGCCGCGAGCATAATCCTCAAAGAAGCGCCGGTCCCGTTCGGAAAGTCCTGCGGCCATGCGCTCGGATGTCGCGCGCATTTGCAGCACACGCTGGATCGTGTCGTGCTCGACCAGTTTCCTGCCCAGAAGCTCGGCGAGCTCGCCCGCCGCGGCACGCCGCGCCATGTCCATCTGCCAGAGCCGGTCCTGCGCAGCGACATAGCCTTGTGCTTCAAAGAGGTCGTCGAGCGTTGCGGCTTCAATATGCGGAACGCCGTGGGTATCGCGGCGCACGTTTACATTCGCGGAAAGCCCGGGCAGACGCACCTGCCCATCGAGCTGCGGCAGCGAATCGCGCATGGCATGTTTCAGCCACCAGCCGGCACCCAATACGCCGACTACCAAGACGATTATCACAAGGGCTACAAAGCCGAAGAATAAGCGCAGGATCGGATGGCGGCGCTTTTCTTCTTTCATTTGCACACTTCTGCCAAGAGTCATGTCGAAGACATTGTCTCATCGGCAGCTACAGGTTTGCAGGAATGACACTCTAATCGGCGAGCTTGAAGATGCGAATCTGGACGAGTTTCGCAATGGTGAGGTTGTTGAAGCCCCGGTCCTGCATATGGTGGATGAACTCCGGTGTCACTTTAAAGATCCGCATCTGGATCAGCTCGTCTTCGGTCGGCTGGTAGCCCATCGCCCGATATTGCTTCACCTCGTCCGCATTGACCCCGTGAATTTTAAACGCAATGAGCTTTTCCGCAGGCAGGTGTGAAAATCCGAGGCTGGACATGCTGTTCACGAAAGGCGCATCGACTTTGAAAATACGCAGCGCGATGATGTTGTCCGAGTCGATGCCGGTCACTCCGGCAGATTGCAGAGACTGAATCCAGGAGGTCTCCACGTGGAAGAGCGTGTAGGCCTCGAGTTTCTCTGAATCGAAGTCGCTGAAACCCATCTGGCGCATGCGAGCAACAAAAGCCTGATCGGGAACAAAGGTGAAGTCGCCGCTCAATGTCAGGTCGTGCACGGTGCCGGAGCAGGTAAGTTTCCCTGCCTCCGCTGCGATCACGGCATCGAGATGCGATCCGTCGCGCTTGAGATCGGCGAGAGTGAAGCCGGTGAAATTGCTCAGCGGCATCCCGTCATTGTTTGTGTCGCAGTTGTGTTTGCCGTTTTCGCATGAGCCGCGCTCAAGCTTGAATGCAACACGGTCCGCTTGCATGGAAGGCGCGATGCTGCAGCTTCCATGCAGCGTCTGGAGCTGATCGTCCGCATAGAGCGAAGCCGAACACCCAGCGATGAGCAGAGAGCTGAGAAAGAGAACACGGGGTTTCATCAATTGCTCTCCTTGCCCTCGTCGTTGTCATCCAGAATGCCTGAGATGCGCAATTTTACCAGCTTTTGAATCGTGAGCGGCGCGAAACCGTGCCGCTTGGCTGACGCGATGAAGTCGGCATCGATGTGGAAGATGCGGAACTGGACCAGGTCATCAACCGTCGCCTCGGGGAACTGCTGCTTGATGGTTTTCGCCATCTCCGGTGTGACACCCTGGACGCGCAGTTCCACCAATTTCTTTGGAGGTATGGAGTTAAAGCCTGCGGACTTCATGCCTGCGACGAATTCAGGCGACACATTGAAGATGCGATACGTGATAAGGTCCTGAAAGCTGGAGACTTCGATGCCATCGGCGCGCAGTTTGGAGGCGTAATCAGGTGTCACTCCCTGAATCTTCATTGCGATCAAGTCGTCGACGCTGGGCTTGCCGAAGCCCGTCTTGGCCATGGCATCGGCATATTCAGTCGTCACGCCCTGGATTTTCATCGCAATATATTTATCGAGGTCTGTGTCAAAGCCTGCTGCACGCATCCTGGAAATGTAGTCTGGTGTGATGTCCTGGACCTTCATCGCAATCAGATTGTCGGCGGTTGGTTTGCCTATGCCAGCTTTGGCCATTGCCTCGGCATAAGCCGGGGTAATGCCCTGGACTTTCATCGCTACATACTTGTCTAAATCGACGTCGTATCCGGCAGCCTTCATCTGGTCGATGTAGTCGGCCTTGTTGTGCGATGTTGACGATACATCCGCACTCTGGCCGTCTTCGGTGTCCGAGATATCGGGGCTGGGAGTCGTAACTGGCTTCGCTGCTGGAGCTGGCGTTGCTACGGACTCGGGCCTGGGTGTCGGCGCCGGTACAACGGCGGCTTTGGGTGCGGGATGCACGCTCTTTGCCTGGGTCGCGCGTTGTACAGCGTGAACAATGGATGCCGAAACCTGAGGCGCAGTCTTGAAACTGGCGAAGACCTGCGGCAGTGGGCAGACAAAAAGCACGAGCGCGGCCACCATTGCAGCAAGCGAGAGGGGCTTGAAGTCACGCGGCTGCTCCTCGGGGTCGCCAAGAATCCGCAGGATACGGGCGCGCAGGCTTACGCGGGACTGGTTGCCGTCGAGCGCCATGGCAAGATGCAGATGCATCTTCCGTTCCTCTTCAAGACGCAGAAGGGCAGCGGCGTACACCGCTGGGTCCTGGCATGTCTGGACCGCAATATCGTCGCAGCAAAGCTCGCGCTGTTCGCGAAGGCGACGGCTGATCCACCAGACGGCGGGGTGGAAGAAGAAGAGCGTTTCGATCATGGTCTGGAGGATGTTCCAGAAATAATCAGCGCGGCGGATGTGTGCCAGCTCATGCGCGAGGACGACTTCGAGCTGTTCAGGACTGAGACTGGTGAGCGCAGTGATCGGAAGCAGAATCAGAGGTCGAATCACGCCGACAGTGAGCGGACCGGCGATGCGACTGGAGAGCCGCAGGTCGACGAAGCGGGGAATGCCCATCTGCAGGCGGATGCGATCCAAACCGATCCGCAGGGTGTGCGAGGCTTTTTGCAGCGAGCTGTGGCGAAGCTTTCGAATGAGCCACCATCCACCGATCGTCCGCAGAGTGAGACAGAACACCCCGACGAGCCAGAAGGCATCGAGATATGGCATGACGTCACTTGCAAAGAACTGCACCGTTTGCCGCGGCGCGGAAGGCATCTCCATCACTGCCAGCGGGCGGGGAATGATCTGCACTGTCGGCGTGGCGGCCGATGCGCTGTGCGTCGCTATAGCCGCTTGACGATGGATGGCCTCCTGATAGGCGAGCGTGACAATGGAGGCGCTCAGCATGCCGAGCAACGCAACGAGCGCCAGCACATAGCGCGCTTGAGTGCGGTTTCTCGGAATGGCCAGGTCCGCCAGTTTATAGACGAGCGCAATTGCCGCGGCTTGCCAGCAGAAATGGATCAGGGTCCAGCCCAGAGCTTCCCAATGATGTGTCATCGCATCTGCCTCTTTTGTTCGATCAGTGTGCGGATCTCTTCCAACTCTTCAGCGCTGGCCGGTTGCATGGCGAGCGCGTGCATAGCCAACTGGGCCGCCGAACCGGAAAAAAGCCTTTCGCTCAAATCGCGGAGCAACTGGTTCTGCGTATCCTGCTGGCTGGCTGCCGCGCGATAGATATGCGCCTTGGCGGACTCCTCGCGCTCCACCAGTCCTTTTTCCGTCATGATCTGCAGGATCTTGAGCACGGACGTATAGCCGACTGCCCGCTGCAGATTGACGGCATCATGCAATTCGCGCACCGTGGCCGGTCCTTTCTCCCATAAAACGCGGAGTAATTCTAGTTCGCCTTCGGTCGGTTTCGGTAAAGATTGCCCTTTGAACTTCATGATCGGGACTCTATACGAAGCATTTCGTAGTTGTCAACGAAAATCTTCGTAGATCGATAATTTTCTGAAAATCGTCACTTTATGCGGCAGCGATGCGGCGAATCAGGTCACCCTGCTCGTTCGTGTTTTCCGCGCCGATGGTAAAGGCGTCCAGCACGCCGCTGCCGAGCGCAAATCGAATGGCATCATCCTGGCGGGAACGCATCGCGCCCTGGCCGAGAATCTTCATACCGACAATGCCTTTGCCTTGGGCGCGCATCTCCTTGATGACGCTGATGACGGTCGCAGGCTGGGCGTCCATGTACGCGCCCACCGGGTTGAGACGCACAAGATCGATCTCCACCCAGGGTGATTTTGCCGCAGTTCGTAAAGCGCCAATGGAGTGGCAGGAGACGCCATGCGAGCGGATGGTGCCCTTTTCTTTGGCCTCGGAAAAAACATCCATCACACCGCGATAGCGGTCTGTCCAGTCGTCCTCTGTGACGCAGTGGATCAGGCAGATGTCGATGTAGTCGGTCTTCAGTTCGCGGCGAAAACGGTCGAGATCGGCGCGCGCCTGCTTCGGATCGCGGGAGTCGCACTTCGTCATCACCACAACCTTATCGCGGGAGACATGTTTGAGTGCTTCGGCCACATCCGGATGGCTGCCATAGGAGTCTGCGGTATCGAAGAAGAGCAGGCCGTTGTCGTAGCCATTCAGCAGAAGACGCGAAAGGGCATTGGAGCGCGTCTGGTTGGAACTGCCGCCGCTGCCGATCGTCCCCGTGCCCATAGCCAGGCGGCTGGTGCGGATGCCGGTTTTGCCGAGAACGACGGTGTCCGTGGCTTTGAATTTCTGGGTCAAGGCAGGAGTATCGAGCGCGTCTGCTCCAAAAGCTGCCGGTTTAAGGCAAGCAGCGCTGAGGCCGGCGGCGGCTCCAGCGAGGAATTCTCTGCGATTCATGCAATCTCCTCCTGCAACCCTGATTTTGCTCCGATTTTACTCTTCTTCCAATGTTGTTGGCCCTGCAGGCATGTCTGTCTGCCCAAATTTCACAATTCTGCAACGGCGGCTGCTTTTTGCTGGAAAGGAGAGCTGCCCCGGCGTCCCCACCATAGCCACATCAGCAGGATCATGACGAGCAGCAGCGGCAGAATCAGAAGGCTGCCTTCCGGACCAGTTGCGCCGCCGGTCCAGAGCAAAGCACCGGTCGGGTGCTCGGAGAGAAGATGTCCTCTGGCGATCATGCCGCTGTCGGACGTGCCATAGAAGTACGTCTGGCCCCAGTCCCACGCAGTATGGAAGCCGATGGCCCACCACAGCGAGCCGGTATACCAGAGGCTGAGGCAGAAGACGAGACCCACGGCTGCGGCCGAGAACAGGCCGACAGGCGATTCACCGGCATTGCCCTTGTGAATCACTCCAAACAGCGTGGAGAGAAGCAGAGCGGCCCACCAGAAACCGATGCCGCGTGCAAGTGTGTATTGCAGGTAGCCGCGCAGCAGCGACTCTTCGAAAAGTGCCACAATCAGAAAAAAGAGAGCCCATGCCGCCGCATATTTTAATGCCGTTGTGCCGCCGAGCGGGGAACCGTCGAAGGCGAGGAGGTGAGTCCTCCACAGTGCGCCGACGAGCACGGAGATGGCAACGAACCCCCACAGCAGGCCAAAGATAAAACGCGACACTCTGGCGCTGCCTGCATATCCATATACGACGATCCTGCGTTTTTCAATCACCGCCATGATGGCGGTTGCCGCCAATACAAGGATGAGCTGAACGGCTTCCTGCAAAAGCACAATGCGCGGACCGACAGGGGCATTCATGTCCGGATGCGGGCGGAAAAAATGGCGCAGCGTGAAAGCGGATACGATTTCCAATGCAATGAAAATTGCGAAGAAGATTAGTGCGCTCCACCCCGCGCGAATACCATTTTCGCCGACAAAGATCCAGAGCGCGCCGCGTTCAGGGACGGCTTCGGCTGGCTGGGCTGTTTGTTCTGTGGAAATTTTCTGCGTAGGTTCGTCCACGCGTGCGACCTCCCTTGTTGGCCGTAGCCCACCTATCGTACACACCTGAAAGACGTGACGAAAGCGATTATGGCTCCACTGTGAATGGCTCCTGATTCGCATTCATCGTTTGAAAACCGCCGTCGCCATGCGGATGAGGGAGAGTTTTAGCCGCAGGCGCGATTTCTCCCTTGAGATGGCACCTTGACACAGGAGGCAGTCCCGGCAATCCTAATAGATTCCTGCAGCTTAAGATTTTATTTGGAGCACCCACAATTTTGAAAGTGCGCGTCTTTTATCACGATAAGTGTTTTGACGGGGCCTGCTCGGCTTCGTTGTTTACGCGATTCCACCGGGAATGCATCACTCCGGAGGCGGAATATGCGTATCACGGGCTGGTGCATCGCGCGGGTGCCTTATTCAACGAAGCTGATTTTATTGGCGACGAGAACGCAATCGTCGACTTTAAATATTCGGCATCGCCGGAGATTACCTGGTGGTTCGATCATCATCTGAGCGCATTTCTCACTCCACAAGACCATCAGGATTATCTGCGCGGACTCGCTGACGGCAGATACGGCAATCGCCGCTTCTACGACCCGGATTACACATCCTGCGCAAGTTTTCTGGCGCATATTGCCGAGACGCGTTTCGGCTTTAATGCAGCGCCGGTCGCAGAACTGGTCAAATGGGCGGATATCGTGGACGGCGCGCTCTACGCGAGCCCGGAGGCGGCCGTTGAAATGGCCGAGCCGGCCATGAAGCTCACGCTGATCATCGAATCGACGCAGGATCCGGCATTTATTCCGCGCCTCATTCCCTTGCTTACGGAAATGCCGCTGGCCGAGGTGCTGAAGCAGCCGTTTGTGGCCGAGTTGTTGCCCCCGCTGCTCGAACGCCATCAGGAAGCGTTGAAGCTCATCGGAGAACGATCCGAGTCGAAAGACGGCACCATCTATTTCGACATCTCCGATCACCAGCTTGAGGGATACAACAAGTTCATCCCCTACTATCTGCATCCTGAGGCGACCTATTCCATTGGCTTGTCGAAGTCGAGCTTCCGGACCAAAGTGGCTGTCGGTTCGAATCCGTGGACGAAAGCGAAGGCGGAAGAGATGCTGAACCTAGCCACTATCTGCGAACGCTATGGCGGCGGCGGACATGCGCGCGTCGGCGCAATCAGTTTTCCTCCGGACAAGAGCGATCTGGCGCGCAAGGCTGCGGCAGAGATCGTGGCTGAGTTGCGCGCGCACAATCCGATGAAGTGAGACATGTTTCCAGGATTCAGGGTCAGCATCTGCGCCGCTATGGCTTGCGCCATCAGCGTGGCGGTCTCCGCGCAGAGTTCTGCAAAACAGAGCGCGTGGACGATCGGACCATTTACGCGACCGGCGACCGGCAATCCCGTGATCGCGCCGAACCCTGCATCGACCTTCGATGATCCGATTCGCCACACGCCCGTGCACTGGGAAGCGCTGCATACCTTCAATCCGGCAGCGATTGTGCGCAACGGCAAGGTCTATGTGCTGTATCGCGCCGAAGATGATTCGGGCTCGATGCAGATTGGCATGCACACTTCACGTCTGGGGCTGGCGGAAAGCACGGACGGTATCCACTTTACGCGCAGTGCGACACCGGTGTTCTACCCGGCGGAGGATGCACAGAAAGACCGTGAATGGCCCGGCGGCGTGGAAGACCCGCGCATCGTCGAATCAGAAGACGGCACGTATGTGCTGACTTATACCCAGTGGAACCGCCAAACATATTCGGTTGGGATAGCGACGTCGCGTGACCTGCTGCACTGGACGAAGTATGGTCCGGCTTTCGCCGAAGCCAACGATGGAAAATACGCGAACCTGAAATACAAGTCAGCGGGCATTGTTACGCAGCTCAACAATGGGCGGCTCAAGGCAGCGCGAATCCACGGAAGATACTGGATGTACTGGGGCGAGGGCGCTGTTCACCTTGCGACATCTTCCGATCTGATCCACTGGTCGCCGGTCGAAGACGCGCAAGGCCAGCCAATCGAACTGCTGCGTCCACGCGCCGGACACTTTGACAGTACATTTCCCGAGACCGGGCCGCCTCCGGTTCTAACGAGGTCCGGGATCGTTGTGATGTACAACGGCAAGAATGCAACCGAGGGAGGCGATCCGGCTCTTGGGCCCAATGCTTATGCAGCGGGCGAGGCACTTTTCGCCGCAAACGACCCATCCCGATTAATCACGCAAACCGAGGCCCCGGTGCTCAAACCGGTTTTGCCCTATGAAAAGACGGGACAGTACGCAGCGGGCACCACTTTTGCCGAGGGGCTGGTCATTTTCCATAACCAATGGCTGCTTTTCTATGGTTGCGCAGATTCGCTGGTCGCCGTTGCCATGGCTCCACGTCATCAAAACGAGTGAAGAATTAATCTTTCCGGGTCCTGAAATGAGCTATCCAGGGCGCAGGAGAAAATTTGATGAACGTGGTTTTATTTGGAGCCACCGGAATGGTTGGCAGCCGCATTCTGAATGAACTTATCAGTCGCGGACACCATGTAACCGCTGTAGCGCGCGATCCGGGAAAAGCGGTGGCCAGTCCCCTGGTCCAGGCTTTGCAGGGTGATGTCCTTAACTCCACTGATGTCGCACGACTGGCTAAAGGTGCTGATGCCGTCGTCAGCGCCTACAGCCCCGGTATGGAGGAGCCAGAGAAATTGAATGACGCCGTCAAGTCACTGCTCACAGGGCTGAAGCAGGCGGGTGTGAAACGGCTTCTTATGGTTGGCGGCGCAGCCGGTCTTGAAGCGGCTCCAGGCCTTCGTCTGATCGACACGCCAAACTTCCCCGCCGAGTGGAAGGGAATCGCCCAGGCACACATTCACGCCTATGAAATTCTCAAAACAGCGGACCTCGACTGGACCTACTTCAACCCCGCGGCGTTGATTCAACCGGGCCAGCGTACCGATAAATTCCGCTTAGGAAAAGATGTCATCGTCGTGGATGAGAAGGGCACCAGCAGCATTTCCACCGAAGACTACGCGATAGCAATGGTTGATGAGGTCGAACATCCTCAGCACATCCGGCAGCGCTTTACCATTGGATATTAGAGCCTATTATGAACATCAGGGCGTGAAGCGTTGCGCGATGGGCCGTGACGTTATTTCGAAGTGAACTGGCCCTTGCGGCTTGGCCAGTCTGGCGTGCGTTTTTCAAGAAATGCGCGCACGCCCTCTTTGAAGTCGTCGGTTACGCGGGCCTCTGCGTTGGCGGCAATCGCGGCTTCAATCTCGGCATCCAGATGATGGTTGGCGTAGTAATTCAGCAGACGTTTGGTCGCCTGCATCGCCTCCGGGCTATTGCGAACCAGGCATTGCGCCAGTTTGCGCGCCTCCGGCATCAGGTCCTGTTCGTTCACGATGCGCGTAACGAGTCCCAGCTCATGGGCTTCTTCCGCTTTAATCAGGCGGCCGGTGAGCAGCAGATCGCGCGTGCGCTTATCGCCAATCTGCCGAAGTAGAAACGAGGAAACAATCGCAGGAATAAAGCCGATCTTTACTTCGGTGTAGCCGAATTTAGCCTCAGGCACGGACAGAGTGAAGTCGCAGATCGTTGCCAGGCCCATGCCTCCGGCGATGGCCGCGCCGTTTACGGCTGCAATCGTGGGCTTTTGCACGTTGTGCAGTGTGCGCAGCACGCGGGCGATGTTTTCCGAGTCTGCCCGGTGCTGCTCCCGCGTCTTGGCGGTCATCGTTTCCAGGTGATCCAGATCGAGTCCAGCGCAGAATGCTGCTCCGGCGCCAGTGAGGATGACGGCTCCGCAATGCGAGCGGTCGGCTGCCTCCAGGGCTTCCGTCAGCTCCTGAATCATCTCTGGATTCAGAGCATTCCGACGCTCCGGCCGGTTCAATGTGATGATCAGAACATCTTCTTCGGCGTGACTTCGCAATGTCTGGTAATGGCCCATATCGTTCTCCCGGAAACTGAGAAGTGTACATGCTTCACTGGATAAGAATCTATTGTTTTACCGGGCCGAATTTTTCGGCAATGCCATGGCTTGCGGCGAGCAATCCGTCGAGCGGCTGCAACGGCGGAAGTTCCGCACCAAGCCGCTCAAGTTCAGCAATCGCCAGCTCGGTCGCGATGTTTCCAACGAGGGCGTCCTGCGCGAAGGGACAGCCGCCGAGTCCGCCGAGGGCCATATCGAAGCGGCGGCAGCCAGCACGATAGGCCGCGCCAACCTTTGCCGCCACATCCTCGGGACGTGCATGCAGGTGTACGCCAATTTCAAGCTCACTTTGCGACGAAAACACCGCGCTCACCAGTTGTGCCGTCTGTGCCGGAGTCGCAAGGCCTACGGTATCGGCGAGCGAAATCTGCCCAATGCCCATGTCGGCGAGCAGGTCACAGGCGGCAATCACCTCTTCGACACTCCAATCGTCTCCATAGGGATTGCCGAAGGCCATTGAGATATAGGCGACGACGCCCAAACCGGCTTTGAAAGCAGCTTGACCGATCGCCTCCAGAGCGTCGAGCGATTCCTCCGGCGTCTGGCCCTGGTTGCGCTTCAAAAATTCCGGCGAGATGGAATACGGAAATCCCAAAGTCTGCACAGCGTCGGTTGCAATGGCCCGCTGCGCACCCTTTTCATTGACCACGATGCCGATAATTTCTACATCGCCCGGCTGGTCGAGAAATTCAAGCACCTGCTCGGAATCGGTCATTTGCGGCACGGCCTTGGGCGATACGAACGAAACGGCGTCGATGTGTTTGAAGCCAGCGGCGATCAGTGTACGCAGGTAGTCGGCTTTTACCTCGACAGGAATGGTTTTGGGCAGGCCCTGCCACGCATCGCGCGGACACTCGATGAGTTTTACCGTCTCTCCCATGCTCTCAACTTAATCGCTACATGTGTCCCACGGCAATTACCATGACAACGGCCGCGAAATGCACCACGGCCACCGTGATCGCAGCGGCCAATAGCGCCTTTGAGCGAAGCACCAGCGTCATCAGCAGGCCGTAGAGCGGGAACTGGAGATACATCATCCATTGCGAAAGATTGGCTGCCAGTTCGCCCGGTAAGCCGAGTGCGTGGTTTTGCAGCAGAAGGACGTACGGATAGAGGGTGCGCAACGCGTCTGGTCCGGCCAATGCCATCACTCCAGCAGCGCGAACAGTGAGCGGCGTCACGATGATGCCCAGCAGCAGGGGCCACCACGTCCACCAGGCGGCGGAGGCGTTCTTTTTCTTTCTTCGGGTGGCTGGTTTGCGCTGCGTGGCGGATGCGGACGGACTCATGATTTGAGAATACCGTTTATGCATGGCGTCGCGATGAACGCGGTGGAAGAACTTCTTGCCGGTGAATCAAGAAGTGCATGTTAGGATTCGCTATGTCCCGCAAACAACCATTGTTCGCCATTTGCACGCTGCTTTGTGTCTCACTTCCTTGTGTTGCACAGACTGCTCCACCTGCACAACCTGCCCCGACAATTCAGGAGCGCATTGAGAAGTTGATGGATTCGACGTCGGGGGCATGGACGCCGGAGCAGCTTGCTACCATGGCCAGGTTGCGCGATGCCGCCATGCAGGACCCGTATGCGCTCAAACAGCTTCGTCATCTGACCGACAATATCGGACCGCGACTGAGCGGATCGGCGCAGGCGCAAAAGGCGGTGGAGTATGTGGCGGACGAGATGCGCGCTCTGGGCGCGGATGTTCAGCTGGAGAAGACATCTGTTCCTCATTGGGTGCGCGGCGTCGAGAAAGCGGAGCTGGTTTCCTGGTCCGGCATGGCCGAAGGAACGACGCAGAAAATTGTGCTGACCGCGCTTGGCGGCAGCGTCGCCACGCCGTCGGATGGATTGCTGGCAGACGTGGTGGTCGTCAATTCCTTTGACGAGCTCAAGAAGCTTCCCGCAGGCTCAGTGAAGGGCAAGATTCTGCTTTTCAATGAGAGATTCGACAAGCGGCTGGCCGCGCAGGGCGACGGGCTGAACGCCTACGGGCAGGCGGTTCTCTATCGCGGTGCCGGGCCGAGCGTTGCTGCCGCGAATGGGGCCGTGGCTGTTCTGGTGCGGTCGGTAGGCGGAGCGGATTACCGGCTTCCTCATACCGGAGCTACCTTTTACGCCGATGGGCTGCCGAAGATTCCGGCGGCAGCGGTGACTGCGGAAGACGCCGACCTGCTCGAGAACCTGACGCAGCAGGGGCCGGTTCGTATGCGGCTTACGCTGACTCCGCAAAAGCTGCCGAATGTCGAGAGCTACAACGTCATCGCGGACTGGAAGGGATCGGAGCATCCCGAGCAGGTCGTCATCGTTTCCGGACATCTCGATTCGTGGGACCTCGCTACCGGGGCCATCGACGACGGTGCCGGCATCGTCGTGTCGATGCAGGCGATTCACCTCTTGCAGCAGCTGGGCATTCATCCCAAGCGCACTATTCGCTTTGTTGCCTGGATGGATGAAGAGCAGGGTGGCGAAGGCGCACAGACTTACGCGCAGGAGCATGCGGCGCAGTTGAACAACCACATCGGCGCGCTGGAATCGGACCTGGGCGCCGGACATCCTATCGGCATCATTGCGGCTGGCAAACCAGAGCTTGAAGACTGGTTGCGACCCGTAGCCCATGTGCTTTCGCCGATCGGAGCCAGCACGGTGACGCCGAGTCAGGAGGCTGGTGAAGATGTGAGCTTCCTAAAAGGCGTACCGCAGTTTGCTCCGAACCAGGACAGCCGTTTTTATTTCAATTATCACCATACCGCCGCGGACACCTTTGACAAGGTGAACCCGCAAGAGCTGAATGAGAACGCAGCGGTCATGACCGTGCTTGCGTATGCGTTGGCCGATTCGAGTGCTGTCGCACCTCGATAATGATCGCGCAGGATGAGGCGCTCAGTATGGAATTGTGGTTTCCCATCCTTTCGCTTTGCGAGGATGGGCACCCGAGATTCTCTAGGTGCTATAGAGGTTTGTGTCGAGAAACTCATTCCGGAATTTCGCGCTCGGGTCGTAGTGCCGCATTAAAGACTTGAATTCCGAGAGTCTTTCATATTTCGCCGCCAGTTGCGCGGGAGGGATGGTGAAAAGCTTCGCCCAGTGCGGGCGCGGATCGAATGGAGCAAGCTGTTCTTCAATCAGCGGCAGAATCTCCTTCACTGCGGGCCACTCCGGTTTCCAGGTGAAGTGAATCGCCATCGAATCCCGCTTATAGGCCATGCTCATCCATAGATCGTCCGCCGCAATCGTCCGCAGCTCGGTGATAAAAAGATGCGGCGTGATGCGGTCGCGCAATTTCTCGACGGCAAGAATCGCTTCGTAGCCATGCATGCGCGGCACAAAGTATTCCGTTTGCAGCTCTGCGCCGCTGCTCGGGGTAAAGTTCATGCGGAAGTGCGGCATGCGCTCATACCATGCGCCGGGAATGCCCATCTGCTCGGTGCAGGGTGTGGCATCGTGGCCGGCAATGGGATGCAGCTTGCGCGTGGCCAGCTTCGCTCCGTAGAACTCGGGCGGCAGTGGCCGCGGTGTGCCTTCGATGCGGCTTTTTATCCACACCTGGGTTGCGCGGTGATTCTGCCAGTCGGTAAAGAGGCTCACGCTGTATCCGCTGCCGAAGATGGTGTCGAGGTTATGCTCCAGTTGATCGAAGGAAAGGTTTTCGTAGACTTCCTGCCGCATCTGAAATGTCGGCAGCAGATCGAGTGTGATCTTCGTGATCACACCCAGCGCTCCGAGTGACACGGCCGCTCCCGGGAAGATGTCGCCGTCATTCGCGCGTGAGAGCGTCACCACTTTGCCGTCAGCCATCACCGCTTCCACGCCGGAAACAGCAGTCGCGAGATTGCCGTTCCGGATGCCGGAGCCATGCGTTGCTGTCGAACACGCTCCCACGACGGAAATATGCGGCAACGAAGCAAGATTGTGCAGCGCGAAGCCGTGGCTGTCGAGGTACGGAGCAAGCTGCCCATATCTCACCCCTGCGCCAACGGTCACGGTGTGTGACTTTGCATCGATCGTCATCTCTTCAAAACTTGCGAGCGAAATCTGGTTGGCAGTGCTGTCGGCGATGCTGTTGAAAGAATGGCGCGCGCCAAGGGCTCTTAATTTGCTGCAGTGCTTGACCACCTGCTGCACTTCTTCAAGCGAGGATGGGGAGTAGAGGCGATCCGTGCTGAAGGTAAGATTGCCGGCCCAGTTGGTACGCGGCGCGGATGATTGCTCGCCTGACAGGAAGCGCGACAGCATGGTACCCGTGACGAATATGCCGGACGTCTTCAAAAACTCTCTCTTGTCCATAGTCTATCTGCTGGATCCCCGATATTTTCCGCCGCCTTTCTATCACAGGCAGGAGGCGTGTGGCCAACCTCTGTTCGTGCCCTGCGCGCCACGCATCGGGTTGCAGGATCGCCCGCGGTAATGAACGTGTGTCACGCCGCCATCAGGTGGCATGTCTCCATCCATATTGATTCCGATGCGTCTTATTCAGGCCTCGGGCGCGTCCAACAGAACGGAGCATTCGGGCGCTTCGCAAAAATGCTGGCGGCGAAGCCGGAAGATACGGAGAATCGCATGCATAAATCGGGAATCCTGCTATTGTTTTTCTCTTTTTCATGGGCAGTGTTTGCACAACAAGGTGCAGCCGCTGCGGACGGCGAGCCAAAGGGGCTGACCCAGCACCCAACGGAGATGCCCATGCAGGCACAGCAATCCGAGCGTCACATCACGCTGCATGTGCTTGCGACAGATGCAGCGGGTAAGCCTGTGGAAGGCTTGCAACAGCAGGACTTCACGATCCTCGATAATAAGCAGACGCAGACCATTGCCTCCTTCGCGGCAGTGAAGGGTGCAACGGCCGAGCCGCCGACGGAAGTGATCCTGCTGATCGACCTGGTGAACACGTCCTTCGACCGTGTTGCTTTCGTACGGCAGTCGGTCGAGAAGTTTTTGCAGCAGAATGGCGGTCATCTTGCCTACCCAACCAGGCTTGTGTTTTTCTCCGACACCGGAACCCAGCTGGAACCGCAGCCATCACGCGATGGAAATGCGCTGGCCGCAGCCTTAGAAGGGAGCAATTCTCCTCTTCGCATCGTTCGCCGATCGGCTGGTTTTTATGGCGCAGAGGAGCGGCTTCAATTGTCGTGGCAGACGCTGGATCAGCTGATCAACTATGGAGGTCAGATTCCGGGAAGAAAGATGCTGATCTGGATCAGTCCCGGCTGGCCCCTGCTTTCCGGGCCGAATGTTGAGTACAGTGCCAAGCAGCAGCAGAGTTTTTTTAATTCCATCGTGACATTTACGAATGCCTTGCGAACGTCACAGACTACTCTCTATGCCCTGAATCCCGTTGGCGCCAGCGAAAACATCATGAGCACCTTTTACTACGAGACGTATTTGAAGGGCGTGCATTCCTCTCGGCAGGCCAATTCGGGTAGTCTGGCCCTCCAGGTTCTGGCGGTGCAGAGCGGCGGACGTGTGCTGAATGCAAGCAATGATCTGACAGGTCTGCTCAACAGCAGCATCGAGGATGCAAGTGCTTACTATGTAATGTCGTTTGATGCCCCTCCGGCGGATCGCGTGGACGAATACCATGCACTGACGGTGAAGGTGGACAAGCCCGGAGTGAAGACGCTCACCAACGCCGCCTATTACAGTCGACCGTAATAGCCGTTCCGTGTAATTCGCCAAAAGAGGAAATCAGGTCTGCAAGATTCCGACGTTGAACTTTGGAATGTCGGGATTTTGCGAGGCGGCTTCCAGCGCCAAAATCAGGGCTTCTCGCGTTTTCGCTGGATCAATGATGGCGTCTACCCACAGGCGAGCGGCGGCGTAGCGGCAGTCGGTCTGTTCCTCATACGTGGCTTTGATCGAAGCAAGCAGCTCCTGCTTTTCTTCGTCGCTTAGCTTTTTGCCGCCGCGCTCAAGCTGCTTGATCTTGATTTCAACGAGCGTATTGGCGGCCGACGCTCCGCTCATGACGGCGTAGCGTGCCGTCGGCCACGCGAAGATGAATCGAGGATCATAGGCCTTGCCGCACATGGCGTAGTTGCCCGCGCCGAACGATCCGCCGACGATCACGCTGATCTTGGGAACGGTGGAGTTTGAGACAGCTGTGACCATCTTTGCGCCTGCCCGGATAATGCCGCTCCATTCGGCGTCGCGGCCCACCATGAAGCCGTTCACATCATGCAGAAAGATCAGCGGGACCAGGTTCTGGTTGCAGTCCATGATGAAGCGCGCGGCTTTCTCGGCGCTCTCGGCATAGATGACCCCGCCGAACTCGACGCGCTTCTCGCCCGTGTGGCTGGTCTGCGGTTGCGACGTTTTCTGGTTGGCGACGATGCCGACGGCGCAGCCCCCGATGCGGGCGTAGCCGCAGATGAGCGTTCGCCCGTAGTCGGGCCGGTACTCGTCGAACTCGCTACGGTCAATGATTCGAGCTATGAGTTCGTGAGTGTCGTACGCGTTGACTGCGGCCTTAGATGGGTCGGGATCGAGCAGGGAGTAGAGATCGCTGGCTGCATATTTGGGCGCGTCTTTTTCTGCCTGAAATGGAATGCGGTTGAAGGGGGCCTGCTGGCTGTGGCCGATCTTTGCAACGAGGGACCGCAGGCGGGCGATACAAAGGTGGTCATTCGGTTCTTTAAAATCCACCGTGCCGGAGATTTCTGCATGCATCGTGGCTCCGCCCAGTTCTTCGGCGGAATATTTCTGGCCGATGGCGGCCTGCACCAGCGCGGGTCCTGCGAGAAAGAGGCCGCTGCCTTCGGTCATAAGAACGTGATCGGTCATGACAGGGAGATATGCTCCGCCTGCGACGCACATGCCCATGATGGCGGTCATCTGCGGAATACCCATCGCCGACATGACGGCGTTGTTGCGGAAGATGCGGCCAAAGTCGTCCTGATCGGGGAAGACGTCTTCCTGCAGCGGCAGAAACACGCCCGCCGAATCGACCAGATACAAGGTCGGGATGCGGTTTTCCATCGCGATGGTCTGCGCGCGGATGACCTTCTTTGCGGTCATGGGGAAGAAAGCTCCTGCTTTGACCGTTGCGTCGTTGGCGATGATCATGCAGAGGCGTCCCGCGACGTGGCCGAGTCCGGTCACCGTGCCTGCCGATGGCGCACCGCCCCATTCCTCATACATGCCGAAGGCGGCGAAGAGGCTTAACTCGAAGAACTCCGTTTCCGGATCGAGCAGCAGGTTCAGCCGCTCGCGCGCGGTCAGGCGTTTTTTAGCGTGCTGTGCCTCGATGGCTTTTGCACCGCCGCCTTCGCGAATCTGCGTTTCCTGGTTGCGGATACTGGCGACGAGCGCCGTCATGCCCATGGCGTTGCCACGGGCGCGAGGGCTGTTAAGGTCAAGCCTGGATACGAAAGTATTATTCAGCTTCTGGTCGGGCTTCGGGTCGGGTGCACTCATAGCAAACTCGCCAGCATAGCACTTTCGCTATCAGAGTGCTTCGTGAAATGGCCGCTGGCAGCATTGCCTTTGGCGAGCTACTCATTTCTGAGCGCTCGCATGGGATCAATCGACGCCGCGCGGCGTGCGGGAATGAAGCCTGCGAGCGCGGCCGCCGCTAAAAGAACAAGTACCGCGGCTAGCAAGCTCTCCGGGTCGTATGACTTCACTACGAAAAGCTCGTCCGCCATGGAATGCGCGCCGATCAGAGCGATGGGAATGCCCAAAGCCAGGCCGAGCACGATCTGGAAGAATGCGCCACGCATCACCAGCATAACCACCCGGCTCCGGCTTGCGCCGAAGGCCATCCGCAGCCCGACCTCTCGCGTTCGCTGTGCGGTCTGGTACGACGTGATGCCATAGAGTCCGATGGATGTGAGAACCAGCGTCAGCAGTCCGAAGAGCGTTGTCAGGCGGGCGATCAGACGTTCCTGATTGAAGTTGCCTTCGAGCTGGAGATCGAGAGAACGCAGATCGACCATGGCCAGGTTCGGATCGACATTTGCCAGTGTGCGGCGCACGGCTGCTTCCAGGTTCTGCGGCGACCCGTTGAAATACATCACGATGGAGGTGATGTAGTGCATCTGCGTTTCCAGGTTTATGTAGGGCGGATCGGTTAAATGATGCTGCCATTGCGAGAGCGGTTGGAAAAGCATCGGTTTCATGTCCGGTTGCGGATTGACGTATTTCGCGTTCGCCACTACGCCCACAATCTCGTAGGCTCCGATATCCTCCTGCTCATAGATTCCGAAGTGCCGGCCGATCGGATCTTTGTTTGGGAAGAACTTGTTTACGAAAGCCTGGTTTACGACGGCAACCAACTGTGAGTGAGCGGTATCACTTTGAGTGAAACCGCGTCCACGGATCACTGGCTGGCCAATGGCCGCGAAGAAATCCGGGCTCACCCGGTTAAGCAATGCATCGGTGTCATCATTCGGACCTGCCGCAGGTTGCCCGGGCAATACAACGCTAAAGTCCCATTGATTTCCATCAAGTGGGCTGTAAAGTGCCAGCCCAACCTTGTGCATTCCCGGGATCGCCGCAAACTGCTGTTCCAGTGCACGATACAAGGCTTCCAGATTCTCCGGCTTGTATCCCGCTCCTGTCGGATCAAGATGCAATACGTACCGGTTATCGGTCTGCAAGCCAAAATCCTGATGCTCCATCTTTACAAGACTCTTGGTCAATAATCCGGCTCCCACCAGCAGAACCAGCGAGAAAGCTGCCTGAAAGACCACCAGGGACTTCTGGGGCAGAGAAGTCCTGTCACCTGTCGACCTGCTCACGCCGCGCAAGGCTTCTGCGGGATCAGCGTGAGAGGTGACCCATGCCGGCACGATGCCAAACAAAACGCCCGTCATGAGCGACAACAGAGATGCAAATCCAAGAACAGCCAGTGATGGTGTCGCGTGAATTGCGCTATGGAGAGAGTCAGGAAATGCGAGAGCCAGAATTGCCCGTGTCCCTGCATAGGCCACCGCCAGACCGGCCAAGCCTCCCAGGCATCCAAGAAGCACGCTCTCCGTAAGCATCTGCCGAATCAGCCTCGATCGCGCGGAACCGAGCGCCATCCGAACGGAAGTCTCTGCCTTTTGTCTAACCCCGCGCGCAAGCATCAGATTTGCGACATTCGCGCATGCCACCAGCAGGACAAGCGCAGAGATGGATAACAATAAATACAGCTTCCTGCTGGTTTGTTGTTGAAGATCCCCGATGCCTGCGCCTCCAGGCGTCAATACCACATGCACCTTCGGGATCTTTGGCGGAAAACCGTGGGCCATATAGTCGGGTTGCGTAATGAGCCACTGTCGCACGTTGGCCGAGATTTTCTGTTGCAACGGACCCACAGCTACGCCGGGTTTTATGCGGCCCAACAAATATAACCAGCACATCACCGGTTGATGCAGGATCGAATGCGTCTGACCAAGCAGAGGCTCGATGGAAAGCGGTATCCAGAATGCGGGCGGGTTCGCGCTGATCCGGTCGCCATAGAATGCAGGCGGAGCAATCCCAACTACGGTGACAGGCTGGTTCTGCAAATAGAATGTTGCGCCAATGACTGAGGGGTCGCCCGCGTACTCCGCCTGCCATGCTTGGTAACTCATCACTACAGCTGGCGCTGCGCCTTCCTTGTCGTCCGCGTCCGTCAGCACGCGACCCGCAAACGCTCCCACGCCAAATGTAGTGAAGTAGTTGCCTGAGACGTATTCGCTACGCTCTGATCTGGCAGCATTACTGGCGCGGCGTACGCTGATTTGCGATTGGCCAGCCTCCATGGCTGCCAATTGTTCAAACTCCGGCGTGGTTTCGCGAAGATGTCGGTAATTTTCATAAGAGAAAATATCGAAATCGCCATTGTCTTTATCCAGGCCGCTACTCAGGCAGCAATCGTCAAATGCATCGCCGATGCGATACAGCGACTTTGGATCACCAACAGGGAGTGACTTCATCAGGATGGCGTGCACCAGAGTGAAGATGGCCGTGTTGGCGCCAATGCCAAGCGCAATGGTGAGAATGATCGTGATGGCGAAGATCGGAGATCTCCCTAAATGGCGAATCGCGTACCGGATATCCTGACAAAGCTGTTCGAACCAGAGAATCGAGCGCTCATCCCGATGCATCTGCTTTGCCTGTTCGACGCCACCATATGCCTGCCTGGCGGCACGCCGTGCATCCTCTGCATTCATGCCTCTTCGCAGAAAGTCTTCCTCCAGCAGCCCAAGGTGAGCAGTAATCTCACGCTCCAGCTCCTTTTCCACCTGTTTTCTCCGCAAAAGGCTCATGCATTTCGATAAAAAGCGTTTGAGGTAAATCATGACTGGAAGTCCTCGAGCAGCAGCCGTTCGACAAGACCCGCCATTGTGCGCCAACGTGTCGTTTCACTGGAGAGGGCTTTTTCTCCTGCCTGGGTGATGGCGTAGTACTTGGCTTCTCTGTTGCTCTCCGTCCTGCCCCAGGTTCCTTTGATCCATCCATACTGTTCGAGCCGGACCAGTGCGGGGTAAAGCGTTCCCTGATTTAAATTCAGGAGGCTGTCGGAGATTTGCTGGAGACGATTCGCAATCTGATAGGCATGCTGAGCGCCCATGCTTGCCAAAGTCCGCAAAACGATCAAGTCCAACGTTCCCTGCAGCAGCTGAATGGGCTGCTTTTCTTCACTAGACATACAAGTAGACCTTTCAGGCAAGTAGAATTACGCCTGTTCCACTGGGATGTCAAGTAAAGAGTTGAGTGCTGTGCCGATCCGCATTCCGTCCTGCTCGGCTTATCGCCGCAATTTTGGTTCAGACGGTGCTCAACCCGCTAGTTCAGACCGCGAATTGTGCCTGCTGCCGGTTCATCGCGTCAATCCATGAGGCTCCGTACCGGAGTGAATCGGTTAGCATAAGGCTATGCACTCTCAGCAGGATGCAGGGCAAAACTTCGTGGAAGCGGTTGCAATCATGGCGCGGCTGCGTGCGCCTGGTGGCTGTCCCTGGGATCGCGAACAGACCTTCGATTCGATCCGAAAATATACCCTGGAAGAGACCTACGAGGTCTTCGACGCGATCGAGCGCCGCAACTGGACTGACCTGAAAGAAGAACTGGGCGATCTGCTGCTGCAGGTGCTTTTCTATTCGGAAATGGCATCCGAGGCAGGCGACTTCACCATCGTGGACGTGATCGAGGGGTTGAACCGGAAGCTGATCCGGCGTCATCCGCATGTCTTTGGAGATGAGGCAGCCGCTGCCGCAGGCAATGCCGCGGAAGGACTGGCAACCGAAGGCATTGATGCTGGCCAGGTTCTTCGCAACTGGGAGCAAATCAAGCAACTAGAGAAAAACTCTCAAGCAAAAGATGAGGCCTTGCAGGGCCGACTGGATTCTGTTCCGCGGGCGCTGCCTGCACTGTTTGAGGCAACAAAACTAGGTTCAAAAGCAGCCAAAGTGGGATTTGACTGGCCTGATGTGCGCGGCCTCTTCGATAAAGTGCAGGAAGAGGTGGGTGAACTCGAAGCCGAGCTGGCGGCGCCGGAAATCGAGGCGGATAAGGTCACCTCCGAGATGGGAGATCTGCTGTTTACCGTAGTGAATCTGGCACGGCATCTGCATGTCGATCCTGAATTTGCGCTGCGGGGGACCAATGCGAAGTTTCGCCGCCGGTTTGCTGCAATGGAGGCCGTCAGCGACAGCCCCCTGGAAAAACTATCCGCCCCATCGCTGGAAAAATTGTGGAATGTAGTCAAGGAGCAGGAGCGCAGTCAGAAATGAGCACGATCTTAGCCAGCCCAATCTTTGCGACCCCGCAGGGGCGCACCATCTTGATTCGCTCCTGCCAGGGATTTGAAGAGCTCGATGCCTGCGTGCAGCTGCAGATCGATGTCTGGGGATATTCGGATGGGGATGTGATTCCGCGCCGGGTATTTATCGTCACCCAGAAAATTGGTGGCCAGGTTCTCGGTGCTTTCGACGTAACCGATGGCACGCCAGATACTTACGATAACTTGATCGGCTTTGCGATGGGCCTTCCGGCAGTCAGGCCGAGCCGCCAGGAGGACAAGCCGCCGGAGCCGTATCTCCATTCGCATATGCTGGCTGTACGGGCGGGATACCGCAATGCCGGAATCGGCCGCCGGTTGAAGCTGGCGCAGCGTGAAGATGCTGTTGCCAGAGGCTTTCAGCTCATGGAATGGACCTTCGATCCGCTCGAGATCAAGAACTCTTTCCTAAATATCCACAGGCTGGGCGCGATCGTTCGGAGATATACATCGAACTTTTATGGTGTATCCTCATCTCGTCTGCAAGGAGGATTGCCTACAGACCGTTTGCATGCGGAGTGGTGGATGCAGTCGGAGCGCGTCGAGGCAATTCTGTCTGGCGTTCCTGCCGCACCACTCGATATTCAGCAGACGATTCTGGTCCCACACGCGATCGGTACGTGGAAGTCGTCCACGGAGGATCAGGCACATGCCTTGGCTGTGCAGACGGAAAATCGTATACGGTTGCAGGAAGCATTCGCCCGCGGGTTGGCAATCATAGATTTCAGGACCGACGCTGAAGGCAATGGAATTTTCGGACTGGGACCGTGGGAAGAACCTACGTCCCCGCAACGATAGAGATGGATGCATGAAAATAGACGCTATTATCCTTCGCGAGATACGCATGCCGCTGGTCCTTCCCTTCCAGACCAGTTTCGGCACTACAACAGAACGCCGCATCATGCTGGTCGAGATCAAAGCTGAGGGCTTTACCGGCTGGGGTGAGTGTGTGGCGGGCGAGCATCCTTATTTCAGTGACGAGACAATCGATACTGCGTGGCTGATCAGCTTGCAGGAGCTGGCTCCCGCGCTGGCAAACAGCGACCCGGAGCACGGTGGCCAGTGTCCGCGCATCTTCCGCCAGGTGCGAGGCCATCGCATGGCAAAGGCTGCGCTGGAAAATGCGGTCTGGGACGCAGAGGCGCAGATGCGCGGCGTATCGCTGGCAGCACTGCTCGGCGGCACGCGGGAGGTGATTCCCAGCGGAGTCTCGATCGGCATTCAGCCGACGCTCGAAAGGCAGCTTGCAGAAATTGAGAAGGAAGTGGCGGCCGGCTACCAGCGCATCAAGCTGAAGTGTAAACCGGGCTGGGACCGGAGTGTGTTCGAGGCGGTGCGCACCCGTTGGCCCGACATCATGTTGAGCTGCGATGCGAATTCTGCCTACCGGATGAATGATTTCGATCACATCGTCAGCTTCGATGAGTTCAATCTGTTGATGATTGAGCAGCCGCTATGGTCTGACGATTTCTACTTCCACTCCATGCTGCAGAAGCGTACCAACACGGCGATTTGCCTCGATGAATCGATTCGTAACCGCCGCGATGCTCTGGCTGCGATCGAGATGGAGTCGTGCCGCATTATCAATATCAAAAATGGCCGTGTGGGCGGATTCAGCGAAGCGATCGCAGTGCACAACGCTGCGCAGGAACAGGGAATTCCTGTGTGGTGCGGCGGAATGCTGGAATCCGGTATCGGCCGGGCGCACAATATTGCCTTATCCTCGCTTGAAAACTTCTCGCTGCCCGGTGACGTATCGGCCTCCAGGCGCTATTGGAAGCAGGACATCATCGAGCCGGAAGTAACGGTCTCTGCACAGGGCGAGATCACGGTTCCGCAATCGGTAGGCCGCGGTTTTGAGGTGCGCGAGGACCTGATCGAAAAGCTCACGGTGCGCAAAGAAGAGGTGCGGGCGCTGGCATTTGCCTAGACCATACCAGGCTCTAGGCTCGTATCGGAACTCCATCCGCTTCGAATACGTATCTTAAAGTGGCAGACCTTGTCTGCCACTTTCTTCGTTTGTGCGCGTCTTATATAGGCAGGATGCGAGTAAGACGCTCTCGTAGAAGCATCAAAAAAGATTGAGGTGTGGCAATGACTCCGCAAGAAAGCTCGATGTTGCAGGATTTGGTTCGCAAGGTACAGGAAACACAGCTGACGGAGAAAGACCCGGAGGCAGAGCAGTTGCTAATCGAGACACTGGGGCAGGATCGGGACGCGATCTACAAGCTGGCGCAGACCGTGCTGGTGCAGAACCTCGCACTGAACCAGGCCCGCGCGCAGATGCAGCAATTGCAGCAAAGACCGCAGCCTGCCCGGGCCACCAGTTTTCTGGGCGGCCTGCTTGGCCATCGCGATCCTGTCCCAGCCGCGCCGCCACCGCCGCAATACCAGCAGGTGCCGGCGTATGAAGCTCCGCAATATGCACCTCCTACGCCTTCCTATGCATCCCCGAGTCCGAGCCCAGCAGGGAGTTTTCTGCGTAGCGCAGCCACGACCGCCGCTGGCGTGGCGGCAGGAGCGTTGGCGTTTGAAGGCATCGAATCGCTGATGCACGGCTTCGGGCATGGGGGCGGCGAATACGGAGGCGGGTTTGGGTCCGGCGTCGGCGCTCGTCCGGTGGAAGAAACGGTCATCAACAACTACTACGATGATCCATCCCAGGCGGGCAGGACGGAAAACTCCAGCTTCTCCGACCGGCACGAGCATGAAGCGTCTTATGACGACCGCCCGGACAGTGGAGACCGCGAAGCACGCGACGAACGGGCCGGACTCGAAGATGCGAGCTATCAACCGGACACGGATCCCACCTCGTTCGACGACACCCAGGGAGATGATTTTGGAACTGGAGACGACTTGGGCAGCGATTTCGGTGGAGGCGACGATAGTAATTTTGCCTGACGTGAGATAGCCCGCTGAACCGGAGATCAGCGGACGGCCGTTTGCGCGCTTTCATTGTCACTTAGCAGCATCTTGATGGCGCTCTGGTAGTCCATGTCTGGTGGCACAGGTTCGAAGTTGCTGGAGTCTTCCGTCGTTTGAAAGCTGAGAGGTTTGATCATGAGCGCCTTGCCGGTAAGGTCGAGTTTCATGTGGGTTGCTTCCCAGTGGTGTTCGCCCACGTCGGCCTGTTCCACTAGAATGCTGCCGCCCTTGTAAAGGCGACCGAGAATACCCCAGCCGAAATCCACATCAGCAATCAGGTGCGCGTCCAGTTTCACCATGCGTTCCTGCGCTTTGTCGACCCACAGTTCACCAGCCATGCCGTGGTAGACTTCGGCCTCGCGGTCAGGCGGGCTGAAGCTGGGATTGGGCTGAAAACTTAACCGATAGGATGGGCCATTCGGACCATCGACCATGCCTTCAAACTTGTAAACAAAAGCATCGGGAAGCAAGCGGATCATCTTGTTGGCGCGGTTACTGTCTTCTATCTCCCTCTTGTGGCGGTGTTCCTGCATCTCTGGATGCGCGGCGAGTGTATGCAGCCGCTCGAGCTCGGTCTGCTGAGCATCTGCATCCAGGGGCTTGTCATTGATCGCGACGAGTCTGGCTACCTCGCCATCTTTTGTTTCCACAATCTCTTTTGTCGTGATCTTGCCGTCGTCGACTTTGCGCAACCTGTAACGGAAGGGATGATTTCCGTTCGAGGAGCTCAACTCGTTCTGCGAGGCACGGCGCACAATCGCTAAGGGATCAACGGCGGCATCCGATGTCTGGGCCAGCGTGGCATAGGAACCCATCAGAACGGTGAGCACACATGAGACCAGGCAAAATAACCGGCAGCGTCGAAGGATCACGCGTGCACCCCTCACAACGTAGAGTTCATTCTTTTTCATTGTGACTACATTTCTTCTCATCTTGCAATGCAACTGAGCCATTAGACGTGGTCCGACGCAGTGAAGTTTTCCCGAATCAATCACTTCAGTCCCGTTTTGGCTTTCATGATTGCCGCACTACGAATACGATGGTTGCAGCGTGGTTCTGCGTTGCGTATATTCGTGGCAACGTTCCAGTTACGAATTTTTAGGAGAATACACATGGCTGCAGGCGAGAGTACGGCCGCCGCGATTGGTAAGTCAGTTCAGATTCGCGGCGAAGTCAAAGGTAGCGAGGATCTTCTCGTCGACGGGTTGGTAGAGGGCACCATTACGCTGAGCGACAGCCGTCTTACCATTGGCGCGAACGCCACCGTACAAGCAAATGTGGCGGCTCGCGACGTAGTGATTCTCGGCAAATTGAACGGCGATGTCAACGCAACAGGGCGTGTCGAGCTGCGTTCCGGCAGCCAGGTGAAAGGCGACATCCGCGCAGGCCGCCTGTCGATAGAAGAAAATGCTGTCTTCTCCGGCAAGGTAGACTTGATACAGTCATCGGCATCGACAGAACGGTCTGCCTCTTCTGCGTCGCAGCAAACGGCTCCGGCAGAAAAGCCAGGGGCTCTGTTTGGCGCCGCGAACTAAGCGGGTCTAGAGCAAGGAACATGGATGCTGGTAACGGAATTGCTCAAAGGCATGGGATGAGCGTGCTGCGTAGCTTCTTTAACCGCGGTCAGGGAGAAGATCAACGGGAAAAGCCCACGTTGCTCTCGGGCCCGCGTGTGCCGCGACATTCAAGCGGCTGGTCGGCCCTGCAAAAGCACCTAAAGGCCGAACAGTCTCTCTCTCTTCGTGTGCTCGATATCGGGCCCACTTCGCCATCCAATATCAACCATCTCACCAATCTGGGCCATAGCGTATGGATGGCCGATGTTGTGCACGAGGCGATAAAGGGTGACTGGGAGACGCCATCGGAGGATGGCGGCGAGGCAGCGTTCGACATCGACGGCTTCTTCGAGCAAAACCTCAATTTCAGCGGGCGAGAATTCGATGTTGTGCTTCTGTGGACGACTCTCGACTACATACCCGAACGTCTGATTGCGCCTCTTATCGAACGGCTTCATCACTCCCTGCGGCCCGGCGGCCGCATTCTGGCTCTCTTTCATACCAAGCGGACAGGACCGGAAACAATATTCTGCCGTTACCACCTGACGGAGAGCGAAATGATCGAAATGCAGGAGAGCGCGCCCTTTCCGGTCCGGCGCGTCTACACCAACCGCAATATTGAAAAATTGTTTTCCGCCTACAGCAATTACCGCTTCTTCCTGGCAAAAGACAACCTCTACGAAGTGATTATTACGCGCTGAACCTTTGTTTGACGGCGTCGGGCTGCACCCTCTCAGCAGGCTTGGCCATCTCCGGCCATAAAAACTGCTGCTGGCTTTCAGTGACCGGCGCTGCGTAAGCCTCACGCGCCATGGCCATCTCACCGCGCCGCCTGCCCAGGCCGTATTTCCTCACGACTGCTGCCACCAGATCGGCGATGCGCCTTTGATAGGCCTTTGAGACGAATGCCTCCTCCGCGTAACGCTTCTCGTAGCTGCCTTCGAGAGCAGGGAAGTGTTCGCGCACGAACGATAGGAATGTTCCCTTAGAGCAGGGCTTGAGGAAGAGAGGATTCGCGGCGAAGAAGCTTGCGTTCGCCTCCTTCGCCCGCTTGGCCATGGCATCGAGCGCTGCTGGCGTGTCGGTAATGCCCGGCATGATCGGGCAGCAGAGAATACCCGTCCGCAGACCCGCCCGGCGCAAGGCACGGACCGTCTGGAAGCGGAGATCGGGCCGCGGCGCTCGCGGTTCCAATATGCGCGCCAGTTTCGTATCTGGCGTCGTGATGGTGATGTGTATGACGAGGCGATTGCGCTCGGCGAACTTCTTCAGCAGATCCACATCACGCCGGATGAGGGTAGATTTCGTGACAATACCGAGGTTCAATCCCCTGCATTCTGACATGACTTCGAGGAGACTCCGGGTGACCAGCGCCCGCCGTTCGACAGGTTGGTAGGGATCGGTGGCGGTGCCCATGGCAATCTCTTCGTTGGGACGCAGTTTGCGAAGCTCCTGCCGCAGCAGCCATGCGGCATTCTGCTTGACGAAGATGCGTTTTTCAAACAGCTCAGGGTCGCGCAGCTCCATGAACTCGTGTGTGTAACGCGCATAGCAATAGCGGCAGGCGAATTCGCAGCCGCGATAAGGGTTGATGCTTTTGCGGAACGGCAGGCCTCGTTTGGATGTGGAATTGTTGAGAATGGAGCGCACCTCGAGCGCCCGGTATTCGGTCAGGTGGCCGGAGTCCGCCAATGTCGACTGGTCAGCGAGACGTGCGATGCCAACTAATTTGACCTGCTGCCCGTCTTCTTCAAAGAGCGACGGGGATGCCTTTATTTTCGCTTTTTCTTCGCTCATGCCGATTAAGCTACGCCCGGATGAGAGGCTCGTCAAGAACCATATTTATGACATAAAACCTGGGAATGATTCTTCAGGGTGTCGGTGGGCATCCAAACCCAGGAAGCATTTCCAAACGTGAAAAAAATGAAGGAGTTGCACGCATGACGGATTTGAAAGGCACGGTCGTAACCTGGCTGGGACATGCCACGGTTCATATCGCGACGGCGAAGGGGACATCGATTTTGATCGACCCGTTTATAGAGCAAAACCCAAAGTATCCCAAGGGTTACAAGTTGCCTGAAAAGATTGACCTGATTCTAGCCACGCATGGGCATGGCGACCACGTTGCCGATCTTGTGGCCGTGGCAGAGAAGCACAACTCTACCGCAGTGGGTATTGTGGAATTGATGGGCTGGGCGCAATCGAAGGGCGTGAAGAAGACTGTAGGCATGAACCTTGGAGGCTCATGGAAGTTTGAAGATGTGACGATCAGCCAGGTTGAGGCCAGACATAGTTCCAGCATGGAGGCCGAGGGGGCAGTGATCTATGGCGGTGTACCGACCGGCTTTGTCATCACGATTGAAGACGGCCCTGTGCTTTATCACGCCGGTGATACCGCGGTCTTCCTGGACATGCAGCTCATCCGCGATCTCTACGAGCCACAACTTGCCATGCTGCCGATCGGCGACTTCTATACGATGGGACCGAAGGCTGCGGCGCTGGCGGCAAAGTATGTGGGCGCAACCGCAGTGCTGCCCATACACTACGGAACTTTCCCCGCGCTTACCGGAACACCCAAAGAACTATCTAAGTTCCTGGAGGGAAGCGGCATCGAAGTCAAGGCCATTGCGCCTGGAGAAAGTCTTCGCTAAGAAAGAAAAGGCAGCGGTGAACTCTGCTGCCTTTTTCATGTATAGGTAAGAAAACATCAGTTATATTATTTGGTTTTTGCCGCCTGTTGTTTCCTGCGTTCGGCCCAGCGCTTTTTCATGGCTTCCGCGATACGGCGGCGGCCTTCAGCACTCATGGTGCCTCTTTTGTGCTGTTTCGCAGCGGCCCTCTTCTGACTTTTTGTACTTCTGGATGTCGAAGAATTACCGGCAAGCAACATGCGCGCTTCCCTCAGCCGCGCAATCTCTTTATCTAACTCAGCAACTATTTTACTTACTTCCACTATTCCTCCATTCGGGTTCTACTGTGCTGATCCAGCGTCACTCATCGAGAGCAAAGTTTTCGAGGATGTTTACGAGAGAGTGCAAACTTTCTGCACCCTGCGCAGATACAGTCTCGAATTACCGCGCATGCATTGAAGTACAGCGACAGATACCAATGAGAGCGGAACTTTAGATAGCTTTTCTACTGTAACGAGTGCGGCCCATCTTGACAAATATGCAAAGGAATGAGGACGTGTAGGCGCAAGCAATAACTAGTTGTGTTTGTATCGTGAAACTAGTTTTCATCTTCGGATGGACCCGAAGATGGTTTAGGAGCGGGGATCGAATAGTCCAGACCTTCTTTACCTAGCTTGGGATAAGAAGGTGGAGCGAGGGTGGACTTCTTACTGCTGTCGCCAGTATAGCGGCGCATCTCGCGCAGCGTCTCCTGCTTGTCGCGAGCATACTCAATGGCCAAGCGCGTCAATGCGTACGTAACAATGTCGCTATGATGCAGTCCCTGCATTTCAGGATCGCGGCGGAAGTTGAGCCACAGCCTGTGTACAAGTTGCACATCATCCGCCTGCAGCGTAGGCGCGTGCGGCCCAATGTGGAAGCCTTGCGCGTCTCCGCCGGGCATCACGACATAGAACGTAAATTGCCGCTTCGGCTCCGGCAGATTCTCCCATGCCTGGCCGACATGGAATGCCTGCTCCTGTGCAGTCATCTTGGTAGAAAGGCCGGATACAAGAGCGGTGACTTCCAGTGAGTTCGCAGTCTGCACGAGCGCGGCGAAGATATCGCCCGCAGGAACCACTAACAAAGAGATATGTTTGCCAAAGCTCTCCGCCACAGAGACAGCCTTGGTAAAGAGCATTTGCTCATGCTCACTAAATAATTGTTCCGATGCGTCGATATATTCCGGGCCGCCCACGCCCATCACACGCGCTGTCAATACGACGATGTCCTGATCATCTGTATTGGTGCGAGAGAGGGCCCACTTCAGCGCAAACGGATTGGCCGCATCGCGCATTGTTACCAAGATGCCACCGGGACGGATTTCGAGAGCCTCGCGTCCGATGTTGTCCTGATGCTCAAGCTGGAAGTGCTCCTTCATCTGCTTTGCCGTCGCAGCATACTTCCGCTTGTTCCGGCCTTCAGAGAAGGTGAAAATGGCGTAGAAGGTTGCGGCAAAGAGGATGCCGCTCTCTGTCGCGACACTCTTCGTGAACAGATTTACGACTGCCGTACTGAATAAGACGAGAAATACAGAGAATAATCCAACGGGAAGCTCGACTTTACCGATGCGAATATTGATCGGCACCTTCCAGCCGCGCTCACCTTTGTACTTCCAGCGCAGCACCAGCATGGCTAGCGAGTTGAAGGTGAAGCTCCAGATCACACCAAAGGCGTAGGCCTCGCCGAGGGTGATGACGTTCCCTCGACTGACAATAATCGTGAATAGTTGGAGCGCTGTGACCAGATTGACGATGCGGAAGCTGGTGCCGAATTTGCGGTGCGGTTTGCGGAACCAGTCTGTCAGCACGCCGTCTTCGGCAACGCGCATCAGCACCCCGGTCGACCCGATGATCGAGGTATTGATTGCGCCAGAAAGAATCAGAAAGCCGACAATGACGACGAAGACGCGAAAGACAATCTTCAGCGTAAGCGGGCCGACCACGTACATGGCGAGCCCGGCGATCAAATTATCCCGGTAGACGGGGACGCGCACCGAATCCGGAATGAGCATCACCGCAAGCAGCGAGACGATCCCGGTAAAGACGAAGCTATAGATGGCAATGACAATCGCGGCGCGCTTCAGGTTCTTGAGCTTGGGGTGCTCAATCTCGCGATTGACCTGGGCCAGCGTCTCTTCGCCGCTCATCGCAAGCACTGAGTGGCCGAAGGCCATCAGGATACCGAAAAGGCCGAGTGTGGTCGCGAACTTTGTACCACCGAGAAAGCCGAGTGCATCGCGCGAGAAATGCAGGTTCGCCGGAACCGGCAGCGGCGGTAGACTGGCGCGGACATGGATAGCAGAAAAGATGCCCCAGCCCAATAGCAGGACCACCATGATCGTGGTGATCTTCATTACCTCAAGGGCCTTGTCGGTCGATTCCTCAATGCCCTTGGTGTTCTGCCACCAGTAATAAATCGTAACTGCGGCGCAAAAAAGCGCCGATGTCTCATTCATCGGCAACTGGCGCGCGTGACCGCTGTTGATCAGGGCTAAAGGCAGCCACCCATGCGCCGCGCCGACCGTCATCAGTTCATTTAGCAGGCCCGTAATGTATTGACCGGCGGATACGCCGGAGATCGGCCCGGTGAGGATGTAATCGAACATCAGGGCCGAGACACTCAGCTTGGCGAATGTTCCGCCCAACGCCTCTTTTACCACGCGGTAGACGCCGCCGCGCGTGAACATCGAGCAGCTTTCTACATAGACCGCACGCACGGCAAAAGAGAAGAGCATGACGCCGAGGATGAACCACGGCGCGGCTTTTCCCACAGCCTCTTCCGCGATGCCGCCTGCATAGAAGGCCGACGAGCCTAAATCATTAAGAACGACTGCTGCCGCCCGCCAAAAGGAAATGAAAGTGAGCATTACCGAGGAGGCGACAACTAGCCGGACCCGGTTCGATTGCGGAGCGGTAAACGTTTGACCAGCAGACATGGATTATGGGTGAATTGCTTGCTACTCACCACCGGGCCAACAACTGCCCTCGGTAAGGACGCACAGGGCTGAGTTTATGTCTAGTTTGAGGCGCAGTCAATGGAAAGCATGATTGCGAAGGCTGGATTACTCGCCAAAGAGCTCGTGTAAGTCTTCGATAAAGCTGATGATGACGACAATGGACGAGCCTGCCAGCCCGAGGAAAAAGAGAAACGTCAGCACATGCATTCCGAGATAAACGATGGCATCCACGAACTTATTCTACCTCCATCCGATGCCGGTCCATGGCCACTTTCCTGAGAGCTTCGTCGTCATGGAGCAGAATTCTCGCAGAACCTATACGGAACATGGCTGTGCCGGCGGCCGCATCCAGGATCGCCACACGGCGTAATGGTAGACTCACCTCGAATGCACTCTCACGTCCGCAATCCCATTTTTCTCGGATTGCTCTCCGCCGTCCTCCTCGATCTGCCGTTTCCCGTCGCTGGCCCCATGCCTCCCTGGCGCGCCGTATTCGCCTGGATCGCGCTCGTGCCGTTAGTTTACGGATTGCTCGCCCAGAGCAGCGTGGAAGCGCCGCATTACCTGCGCCGCAGCGCGCTTGCCGGTTATACCTGCGGCATTCTCTGGTACATGTTGAACTGCTACTGGATCTACGACACCATGCATATCTATGGGCATGTGCCGTCTCCTGGCGCCGTGGGCATTCTCATTCTCTATAGCCTGGTGCTGGGTCTTTACTTCGGGCTCTTCGGTTTTCTCATTGCTCTTACCCGCAAGGCCTTCCGTACGAATACGGTCCCACTGGTGCTAGCGCCGTTTTTCTGGGTAGCGACTGAATTCGCCGCCTCACGCATTACCAGTGTGCCGTGGGACCAGCTTGGCTATTCGCAGGTCGACAACTTTCTGCTCACACATCTGGCAACTGTCACAGGTGTTTATGGCATTTCGTTTGTACTCATGGCAGGCAACGCGCTCTTCGCCGCCGCGTTATTGACGCGCTCGATGCATATGCGCTTGCGCATTGGAGTCGGCGCATGTTTGCTCGCTATTCTGCTGCAGCTTGGTTCTTTCATCCCACCAAAGCCATCTGCCACCACGGCCTATGCGGTTATGCTGCAGCCCAATCTTGACGTGGGCATCGACAATATCTGGGTTGGCCCGGAATGGGATGAAAATATCTCGTGGATCATGGAGCAGAGTCAGCGCAACTGCACACCCGGCTACGCCGGAATGCCCACGTCCGATGCGGCCCTGTTCGCACCGCCGTGCGGCAGGAACGTGCCGCCGCCGGGTCTGATCGCGTGGCCCGAAGCGCCGTCATCCTTCATAAGCGACGATCCCCGCACCATCGCCATGATGCGCGCCGTTACAACAACTGCGCATGCGCCGATGATTGCCGGCATGTTCGGGCACGATTCGACTGGCACGTACAATTCCGGAGTCTTTACTGCAGCCGATGGCAATACGCTCGGGCGTTACGACAAGATCCATCTTGTGCCCTTCGGCGAATTCATTCCCTTCCGCGATCTCTTTTTCTTTGCCGGCAAACTTACCCACCAGGTCGTAGACCTGCAGCGCGGCAGCGAGCGCAAGGTATTTCGCACAAATGGACACACATTCGGCGTCTTCATCTGCTATGAGTCCGTGTTCGCCGATGAGATTCGCCAATTTGCCGTCAACGGCGCTGAGGTCTTCGTCAATATTTCTGACGACGGCTGGTACGGCGACACCAGCGCACCGTGGCAGCACCTGAACATGGCGCGCATGCGGGCGATCGAGAATCGCCGCTGGATCGTACGCGACACCAACAACGGAGTGACCACTTCCGTCGATCCCTACGGACGCGTCACGCTCAGCGCGCCGCGGCATGTACAAACCTCTCTGGTGGCGCGGTACGGATACAGCAACGAGCTGACCGTCTATACCCGTCACGGCGATCTCTTTGCCATACTGTGTGGGATAATCACTTTAGCAGCCGCAGCGAGGGCAGCAAGCCTCACATTGCGGATCAATCTTGGTACAAAAAGACAGGTCTCCTAAGTGTTGAACGATCTTGAATTCGCCTACACTCCCGTTCGGGACAAAGTCCGCGACCTGCGGGAGTATCTTTGACCCGGCCCGTCTCCGCAAAGATCTAGCCGAAATCGAAACCAAACTCTCCGATCCGAATCTGTGGTCGAACGCTGCGCTCTCTCAGCCGCTTATGCGCGATCGCAAACGCATCGAGGCTCTTCTTACTGATGACGAAGAACTCGCGCGTCGCACCAGCGACATCGAAGCCTATTTCGATCTTGCGCGTGAAGGAGAACCAGTAGAGCCTGACCTCGAGCGTGAGATGAAGGCTCTCAATGAGTTCGCTGAAGCCATGGAGTCGCGCACGCTTCTCTCCGGTGAAACAGACGGGCTGAATGCCATCGTCACCGTGCATCCGGGCGCGGGCGGCACCGAAAGCCAGGACTGGGCCGAGATGCTTATGCGCATGTATCTGCGCTGGGCTGAGCAGCAGGGCTTCAAAACGGAGATGAACGACTACCAGGACGGTGAAGAAGCCGGCATCAAGTCTGCTACTTTCACCGTTACAGGCGACTACGCCTTCGGGCAGCTCTCCGGGGAAACCGGCGTGCATCGCCTCGTACGCATCTCCCCTTTCGATCAGGCCAAGCGCCGTCATACTTCGTTCGCCTCAGTCTTTGTCTCGCCGGAAATCGACGACTCGATTGAAATCGACATCAAGCCTGACGAGATTCGCACGGACACTTATCGCTCCGGCGGTAAGGGCGGCCAGCACGTCAACACGACGGATTCCGCCGTACGCATCACACACATTCCGACAGGAATCGTTGTGCAGTGCCAGAATGAGCGCTCGCAGCACAAGAACCGAGAGAAGGCGATGAAGATGCTGCGCTCGCGCCTCTACGAATTCGAACTGGACAAAAAGAAAGCGGAGAGCAAGAAGCTCGAAGATTCGAAGTTAGACATCAATTTCGGTTCGCAGATTCGGTCGTACGTTCTGCAACCCTACCGCATCGCTAAAGACCATCGCACGAAAGTCGAGGTCGGGGATGTGGACAAAGTGTTAGACGGATACTTAGAGCCCTTTATCCGTGGCTATCTGTTAATGAGGCGGAATGGTGGAGTGCCTGTGGCTGCAGATGCTGGGGATGACCTCGAATAATTGATAGTAGATTGTCTATTGAAACGATGAATGAACCAACCACAATCCGCGAGATCCTCGACAACGCCAAGACCATCGCCGTTGTCGGCCTGACTAACAAGGAAGGCCGCGCCAGTCTCGGTGTTTCGCGCTTCATGCAGAGTCGCGGATACCGTATCATCCCCGTCAATCCGCAGATCGTTAGTTCGCTCGGCGAAAAAGCCTACCCCACGCTCGATGCCGCACTGGAAGCAGTCGGGAAAATTGAGTTGGTCAATGTCTTCCGCCTGCCGCGGTACATCCCCGACATCGTTCAGGATACGATCCGCCTCAAAATTCCGTATCTCTGGATACAGGAAGGCATCGTGCATGACGAAGCTGCTGCCACCGCCGAAGCTGCCGGCATCAAGCTCGTCATGGACCGCTGCATCCTCAAAGACCGTATGGCTGCCGGGTGGGACTGACCGTCCAGGCCACGCGCCTTCGACGCCACGTAAAACTTTAATAACTTGTCATCCTGAGCGCGAGGAGCCTGTCCTGGGCGAAGCCGAAGAAAGTTGCTTCTACAGCGTTTGCAGCATTGCGGTGCCCATCACTTCATCCCATACAAAGCCTTGTAACCGCTGTTGCGGCTCTACCGTCCTACAATAGAAGACACGTACATGCGCGCCCGAATCCTGATTCCGCTTTTGTGCCTGCTGATGTTCGCCTCTGCTGCCTGGTCCGCGCCCACGGCGACCACGACTCACC
>DATHQH010000014.1:0-29808 GCA_035482895.1 Alloacidobacterium sp.
GAGGAGGAACTGACGAACTGACGATGAAAGACTTAGTGAAAGAGATTGCCGGTCTTCTATTAGGGGTCGCGATGGCCATCACGGTGACTCTTTGCGCCTACGGTCTCCTGCGCCTGTCCCTTCACCTCTTTCCTGTGCTGGAATTTGGCGGGATACCATGGCTTGCGTGGCTGACTGTGTTTGCTATACCGGAAACAATTTTCATTGTTGGAGCAGTGAAGCTTTGGCAAAAGAAAAGACCGATGGCCATAGGCATTTTGCTGTCGGCGATTATCTTCGCAACCCACTTCGTCATGCACATCGTGAGTCATTGGAACGGCTAAGCTGGCCAATTCCCGATGCATTGGCACAGTCGCCCGCGGCTGCGCTGAGTGCACTGGACGCGATACACTGAGTGGTACGTATTCCGTTTAAGGACCAGGAATGAAGTTGTTTCGCTGGGTATGGGTTCTCGTTACGCTCGGATTGCTTGCCCAGGGCTTTCGCGTTGCGATGTTTGTTGTTCCGCCGGATCAAGCCCAGGGCGAAATTCAGCGCATCTTCTACTATCACATCGCAGCGTGGAGTGGAATGAGCGTCTTTTTCGCCCTCAATCTCGGCGCATCAATTGTCTACCTCGTCTATCGCCATCGAAATACCCTCCGCGCCATGAAAGCCGACTCGCTAGCAGTTTCGACGGCGGAGATGGGTGTCGTCTTTTGCACAGTCGGACTGATTACCGGGTCGCTCTGGGCACGGCCGGTATGGGGTATCTGGTGGACATGGGATGAGCGTCTGACTTCGACGCTGGTACTTTACCTTATCTACGTTGCATACCTGTTGCTGCGGCGTTTTGCCGCCGGGCCGCAGATGCAGACACTGGCCGCAGTGATGGCCATCTTCGGCTACGCGGATGTACCGATCGTTTATATGTCTACGCGCTGGTGGCGAACGCAGCATCCGGCTCCCGTCTTCTTCGGCGGCCCGAATGCGGGGCTCGATCACAGCATGATGCCGGCGGTGTGGTGGAACCTGGCAGCGTGGCTGGCGTGGGGTGCTTTGCTTGTCAGCTTCCGCTATGGCATTGCTTACCGCGACCAGGTAGCCGAGCAAAACGCTGCGCTGAACGCACTGGAAGTGGCAGGATAACAACTATGAATCCAATGTTTCATCGCCATCTTGTACTGGCATACGCTGTAACGTGGGTTATCCAGCTTGGATATCTTGCCTATATTGCCTTGAAATGGAGATCTGGCCGGAACTAGCTACTAGGCATTCGCGTCGCGGACACAACAACACCTTTCCACCTTTCATTCACAGTCTCCCGAATCAGCAGTACGACAAGGGGCGGCGACGCTAACATACCTCCCGGTATTCGTCAGAACAGCTGATCTACGAATGTACTTTTCTGTCGCAAAACCTGCCGTGATTTTTTCATCGGAGACTTGCAGATAAAAGAAAGGTACAGGTGGAATTACTGGCCCAGATCATTAGAAAAAAGCAACGAGGCCGCCTTGGGGCAACCTCGTTGTCCGAGGAGGGTTTGCTGCTATTGAAGAAGCCTGAGCACTTTTACAGTGTTTTGCCTCTCTGATATACGGAGAACATATTTCTGCTGGAAAAGTTTCGGCAGCGTTCATAATATTTATGACTTCTTTATGAATTCTCGTCAGGGTTTCGTTTGTGTCCATATAAGCATTTGATGGCGCAGGATTTGTACTATAAGGCTTCATTGCGCCCGACGCAGCCTCCCGATACACTTGAAAGTTGAAGAAAGGCCTCATTATGTTGGTCGTTATGAAAGCGCAGGCTACGCCGGAGGAAATTCAGGCGGTCTGCGAACACATTGAGCAATTAGGGTTTCGTCCCCATCCCCTGCCCGGCGCACAGCGTACCGCCATCGGCATCACCGGCAACCAAGGGGAGATTGACCACGGCAACATCGATGAACTTTCAGGCGTAGCGGAGGTCATACGCGTCTCCAAGCCCTATAAGCTGGTGAGCCGCGATGTGAAGGAAGAGGATACTGTCATCCACTTTCCGGGCACAAATGCCTCGATCGGCGGACGCGATCTCGCCATCATTGCCGGCCCCTGCTCCATTGAAACGCGTGAGCAGGCTTTTGCCGTGGCCGAGCAGGTCACCAAGGCGGGCGCGCAGTTCTTTCGCGGCGGAGCCTACAAGCCACGCACTTCTCCCTACGCCTTTCAAGGTCTGGGCGAGGAAGCGCTTAAAATCATGGCTGAAATTCGCGACAGGTTCGGTCTGCGGATTGTGACCGAAGCCATCGACAACGAAGTACTGGAACTGGTCGACAAGTATGCGGACGTGATTCAGATTGGCGCACGCAATATGCAGAATTTCTCGCTGCTGAAGGCGGCGGGACGGAAGCGCAAACCTGTTCTACTGAAGCGCGGCATTGCTGCGACTTTGGACGAGTTCCTGATGGCGGCTGAATACATCATGAGCGAGGGCAACTACCAGGTGATTCTGTGCGAGCGAGGTGTGCGCACCTTTGCCGACCACACACGCAACACGCTCGACCTCAGCATCGTCCCGGCAGTTCATCGCCTGAGCCACTTACCGATTCTGGTCGATCCCAGCCATGGCACGGGCAAGCGCAACAAGGTGATTCCGTTAAGCCGCGCTGCGGTTGCGGTGGGCTGTGATGGGCTGATTGTAGAAGTGCACCATCAGCCGGAAAAAGCACTCTCTGATGGCATGCAGTCGATTTATCCCGAGCAGTTTGTCCAGCTGATGGATGAAACCTCGCAGATTGCCACGGTCCTCAGCCGCAACGTGCCTCGCGGCATCCAGATTACCGAAAGCATTGCTTCACGCTAGGCGCATGCGGTCCATCCAGCAAGATATGGGGGCAGCTAGTCTTCTGCCCATTGCAGGCAGAAGACTAGCTGCTGTTCTGCTTCCTATACTTCTTGTTTTACTGCTTCCACTTTCGGCATGCAGACGGCGCGACTTCCCACAATACTCGGCAGACTACCGCGAATACGCCTACGTCACGAATGGCGGCAGCAATACGGTCACGGTCCTGGATCTAGTGAACCTCCGGCAGGACCGCGAGATCCGTGTTGGAAACAACCCCACCGGCATTGCAGCCAATCCGGTGAAAAACGAGATTTATGCGGTCAACACAGGCAGCAATTCGATCAGCGTGATTGACTCCGAGAAGAATGCGGTGGTGGCGAGCATCCCTGTTCACAGCAAGCCTTATTTCATTGACGTGGACGCGAAAGGCGAGCGCGCGTATGTCGCCAACTCCGGGTCAAACAATGTATCGGTGATCGACCTTGCGGCGCGGCGTGAGATCGCCGTCGTGGGCACAGGCGAAGCGCCGGGAATGGCGCGCATTTCTCCGGACGGCAAGAGTCTTGTGGTTACCAACCGCGCCAGTGGAAGCGTCACGATCATCGACCCGCAATCCTATAAAGTGCGCAGCGTGTTCGGTGGCTGCCCGGCTGCAACTCATGCAGTAATTTTGCCCGATTCATCGAAGGCGTTTATTGCCTGCTCGGGTGGACATCAGGTGATGGTGGTTGGGCTGGCGCAGCCTGACAGCCCCATCGTTAGTGAGCATGTCGACCGTCTGATTACGTTTCTTGATGTGGGCCAGACGCCCGTACATCTGGCGCTGAAGCCGGATGGCGGTGAGATATTCGTTTCCAATTTCGACAGCGAGACGATCTCGGAAATTGCGACGCAAACGAATGAGGTTGGCGGCGCTTATCTTGTTGGGGCACATCCGGCGAGCGCTATCGTAAGCGCAGACAATTCCACTTTATGGATCAGCAAGTTTAACGCCGACTCCATCGAGGTCTATTCGATTGACGATGGGAAACGGATCAACACTGTGCATGTAGGCGGTGGGCCGGATACATTGGCCTTTTCCGCTGAAGGTCATCTGCTGCTGGCCGCCAATGCGCGCACAGGAGGGATTTCCGTCGTGCGCATCATGAGTCGCACACCTGCTGGGGTCAATCGCACGGGCGCGCTCTTCACCATGCTGCCCACAGGAAAGCAGCCGAATGCGATTGTGGTGAAGGCCTTCCGCGTACAGTAAAGCACTGCTTGTCCAGCGACAGCGGTCTTTTGTACTTTGAGCCTGGTCAATTGTGCAGCGACGGCATCGTCCACAAAGGATGCTTTTTAAGATAGCTGCTTAATTACGGGAGCGTATCTTGCGCCGCCGCAAGGGCATTGCCTACCAGGATCACACACGGCGCTGGCAGAGAAGCAATCTGTGCCAATTCATCGACGCGTGTGCAGACTCTTCGTTCCTGCGGTGTGGCGACATTTGAAATGATGTCGCAAGGTGTTTGCGGACTGAATCCCGATTCGGTGATCTGCGCGGCGAGCCGCGCGTAGTCTGAGCCCGGCATGTAGATGACGAGCGTCGCATCGGGCGGCAAAGTGCCCCAGCAAGGCTCGTCTGTACCGACACGATGTCCCGTAAGAAAAATGACCTTGGAAGCGAGTCGTCTGTCGGTCAAAGAAACTTGAAGTGCGGATGCGGCGGCAAAACCAGCGGTGATTCCAGGCACCACTTCGAATGCAATCGACGCGGTCTGCAAGGCATCCATCTCTTCGCCGGCGCGGCCAAAGAGCATCGGATCTCCTATTTTGAGGCGAACGACACTATGCCCTAACCGTGCATTGCGAATCAGCAGTTGATTGATGTCTTCCTGGGTAATAGATTTGCTGCCGCAGCGCTTGCCCACGTTTTGAACCGTAGCATCCGTGTGCGCCAGTTGCAGAATTTCCGGCGCTACCAGATCGTCGTGAAACAGAAAGTCGGCGGATCGAATCAGCGCAGCCGCTCGCACGGTTAGCAGATCAGGATCACCCGGTCCTGCGCCAACCATATAGACTTTGCCTGTTTCAGCCTGTTTCATCTCCACTCCGTCAACGCTGGCGCGCCAGCACCAGTGTGATATCGTCCGGTTGCTCCTGACCGCCGATCCAGTTACGCAATGACTGCATAACCTGCTCGGAGATGGCATCGAGCGGCATGTGGCGGTGGCGACGCACGACATCGATCAAACGATCTTCGCCAAATTCTCCGAAGTCGTTTTCTGGTTCCGTGACGCCATCGCTATACGCAATAAGAATGTCGCCTGCGTATAGAGTCTCGGTTCCCTGTTCGTAGGTTGCATGCTCCAGCAAACCGACGACTGTACCACCGCAACCCAACTGGGTGATTTTGTCATCGCTCCGCAGAATCATAGGAGGAAGCTGGCCGCCACAGGAGTACGTAAGCTGGCTGGTTGCTCCATCATAGTGAGCAAGAAAGAGCGTTGCATATTTTTCCGGCTGCGTGCTGCGATAGAGATGGCGGTTGAGCTGCGTCAGGATCTTTGCCGGCTGAAGGAACGGATCACCGCCACGGCCATTTGAACCGCCGGCCCCGAGCTTTTCAGTGATCGCAGCAGCGACCTGTGATCCCGCTGTAACAAGATCCTCGCCCGCATAGCGATAGGCGCGCACCGCCGAGTGCAGTGTCGCCATCAGTAATGCGGCCGAGATCCCTTTGCCGCTGATATCACCCAACGCAAGCCCTAATCCGGAATCGCCAAAGACGAGGAAGTCGTAATAATCGCCGCTGACCGTGCGTGCCGGGTAGCAGGCACCATGCAATTCCAGAGTGGGCATGGAAACGGTGCTGCGGGGAAAGAGGTTTGCCTGTACCTCCTGCGCGATGGCAAGTTCGCCCTGCAGCCGCTCTTTCTCGCGCTGCTCCGCAAGCAAACGCTCCAGCGAATACGACATACGGTTGAAGGAGCGGCTGAGCGCAGCAAGTTGGTCGTTCCGGGTGACTTTGATGCGATGCGTCAGGTTGCCCTGGTCGATTTCCACCGTCGCGTCATATAAATCGCTCACCGATCGTGTGATCGTCCGGTTCAAACGCACGGCCATGATGAAGGCGATCAGTTCCAGCAGTCCGAAGAAGGCTGCGATGGCTATCAATATGTTCTGAAAGACCGAAGCGATATTCAGAGAAGTAATGAAAAGTCGCTGATAGAGCAGCGATGGACGTGAGGTAACAATTTGTGGCGTATCCCGAGTATTACCCGTGGCCCAGTCGGTCGTTTCCATAGGCGCATAGAAAGTAATCGGGATGTCGTAAAAGTGCTGGGCCGCCGGAAGCACGCCGCCAATGATCGAGTTTTCTCTCATTTGCTGCCGGGTCAAATTGCGGTTATCAATCCTTGCCGTCAGCCCCGAATTCGATGGGTTGTTCGAGGTTCTTTTCGATGGCTCGCCACCCGCGGATGTCTCATCTCTCACCGGAAGATAGGGCGCGATTTCGATTGTTCCAATGCCGTGAGCTACCTGATCGATGCTTTGCTCATTGAGCGGCACACTGGTAATCAAAGTCGTCGTATGGCCGTCGATCGTCTGCATATCGATGGCGCGCAGGTAAAGTTTGCGGTTATCGAGCACGACACCGCTAAAGCGATCTTTCGCCCATGACGGCACTTGCGAAATATTCGCGGCCTGAAGGCTGACCGGAGTAATCGGGACCGGATTTTTGTCATGGAAAGCGGCGACCTTCACACTCGCGTCCTGACTTCCGGGCGTGGTGTCCTCCATTTCCGGCAGGGCAACCGTCTTGGAGCTCGGATCCATATGAAGGATGTGCGCCACATGCATGGCGAAAGCGCGATTCTCTGCAGCATAATGCTCGCGCTGTGCTCGCATTTCAGCGTTGGCGGCAAAGATAGCGAACTGCCCGCTGAATATGTATAACGCGCTCAGCGCCAACAGCACGAAGAGCACGATCGGCGTCAACGCCATCAGCAGATAGGTCATGATGAGCCGATTGCGCAGCTTCCAGAGAAAACGCCCGAAGATCCAGCGCCAAACCAGCGGCACACAAAATCCCAGCAGAAGTATGAATGTGAAGAAGCTTAGCCCGCTGAAAACCTGACCTGCGGAGCCGGGCAGCAGTCGCCCGGGCATGAGGGCTAAGTAAATGATCAGCAGCCAGAATGCGAGACGATGCACTTTGCTCTGCGGCGGATCGCGACGGAGTGCGCGGAAAATGCGGGCTTCGAAATTTTTAACCTGTCCCATTCTTATGTATTCGCTCTTGCTTCGCCTTAATGCAGTGAGTGTACGCGAGTCTGCGCAAATCGAGAAAAGTCCGTCAGTTATCTGTTTTTTGGGCAGCTTCAACGTCTGCCTGGTGCGCTAAACGGAGGGTATATCGGGTCGCAGAAGACTGCGCTCCGGCAAGTAACAGCAGTCCTGTAAGGAAAGCCCACATCATCAAACTAACCGAGACCGAGAACGGCCCATACACGGAACGCAGGTCCAGCCAGGGAAGGACCTTGACGTAAATCACTTTAGCGCCTTCCCACATAAGGCCGGTGACGATTCCCGCAGGAAGCACAGCGCGCACCGGCAATTTGCGGTTCGGCAGAACCCAGTAAATAACGAAAAAGATAGCGACACTTAGAAACGCAGCGGAAATTTGCAGGAAGGCATCCTCAAAAAACGAGAAGAAGATGTTGTTGGTCTTCCCGAAGAACAGGAGTGTAAGTATTTTATTCTGCCCGGTGGTGAAGGCAATGGAAGTGAGCGCCAGAACGCCTACGGTGAATGCCAGACCTAGCGATACCAGTTGATTTCTCCAGTAGGAACGGTTCTCGGCTACGCCCCAGACACGATTGAGCGCTACTTCCAACGGTAGAAAAACACCCGATGATGAAATCAGCAGCATAAGGATTGAGACAATTTGCACTCCGCCACGCGGGTTCGCCAACAGGCTCATGTTGCGCACAACGAAGTCCTGATTGGTTGGCAGAAAATAGCGCAGCATGTCTCCGATCACATCTTCCATGGCCGTGGAATGAAAGACGCGACGTGCTATGGTGAACATCAACACAATGAAAGGAAAGAGCGACAGAATTGCGTTTGCAGCCACGCTAAAGGCGTAGGTATGCACCTCTGTCTGCGCGAGGTATCTGACGAGCGAGACAATCTGCGCCCAGATGCCTGATTCAGAGGACGGGTGTGCCGGCGGTTTTGCAACAGGTGGTAAAGCATCCGGCTGTTTGATTTCAATCTTCTGAGGGATTGCCTGCATATCTTCTTAAGCGAGATGCTACCAAACCGCCATAACGGAACGTCTCACTATCGCCTTTCCTTCACGCTTCTCAAGGCTTTGGCCCATGGGTACTTTAGGCCACTGCCCTTTCGTAATTAAATCCAACTCCTGCATTTGCAACACATTTTTTTCTTGCGTCCGCAACTGTTTCCTGCCATAACATATGCACGATTTGCCCTGACGGGCAGGTCAAGTATTTGTCGGAAGGCCGTTTTGTTTGTTTGTGGGTCTACTCTGCGGAAAACTGTCGACGCGTTGGGCTGCCGATGCAGTAACGGCGGCTCTTGGTGTTTATGGGTCTCTGCAGAGCAATAGCAGAAAGGAGTACGTGTGAAAGAGAATGGTGTTGTGAAGTGGTTCAATGGAGCCAAAGGCTATGGGTTCATCCAGCGTTCGACCGGGGAGGACGTTTTCGTTCATTTCTCCGCGATTCTGGACAATGGATATAAAACATTAAATGAAGGCGAGGCAGTGGAATTCGAGTGTCAGCAAGGCCCCAAAGGGCTAAACGCAGCTAATGTGACACGCAACGCCTAGACTTTTGCACAACTTCTTCTGCAAACGGCTCCCTGTCATCGAAACAGGGAGACCGTTTGTATTTTAAAACGTCCTACTCTTCGCGCAACACCACCATCGGATCGACAGTCGCGGCCCGGTGGGCAGGCACAAGGCTGGCAAGGATGACGATTGCAGCCAGGCCAAGGATTGACGCTCCGAGTGTCAACGGGTCACGAGGCTTCAATCCAAAGAGCATAGTACTGGCCACACTGCCGGCGGCGAGTGCCAGGCCGGCTCCAATCGCTGCACCGATTCCAAGAAGGACGATTGATTCCTGCAAGATCATGAACAGGATCTTGCCGCGGGCAGCTCCCAGCGCCATGCGCACGCCGATTTCATTCCTACGGCGAACGACCATGTACGAAATCACGCCGTAGATTCCGACCATGGCTAGAGTGACGGCAAGTATGCCAAAGAAGCCGGTAAGGGTTGCCATCACCCGCTCGCCTACCAGATCGTCTCGGACCTGAGTTTTGAACACAGTAAGTGTCAGAATCATGGCTGGATTCATGTCACTAGCGACGCGTTTCACGGCCGCTGCGAGCGATTCCATGGATTCGCTGGATCGGATCATGAGGGTTAAGCCTTCGCCTGGCTCCTTTTCCTGCGATGTGGCGACAAAGATAATGGGCCGGAAGTCTTCCCGCAGATTTTGGTACTTCGTGTCCTTTACCACGGCAATGATCTGGTATGTTTTGTCGGGTTTTCCCGAATCGTAAAAGACTTTGTTTACCGGATTTGCTCCCTGAAAGTATTTTTTGGCAAAAGTCTCATTCACCATGGCCACACGCGGCGAATCGGGTTTGTCGGTCTCGTTGAAGTCGCGGCCTGCGAGCATCGGCACGCGCATCGTCTGAAAGAAACCAGATGAGATGGAATTGAATTGCGTGTCCTGACGCTGCGGTCCGCCGGGAATATCGATGTTGTCGTCCCATCCACTGCCACTGATCGGCACAATGAAAGTCCCAGCCACTGATTCCACTCCTGGAATCGCGCTCATGCGTTCCGTTAATTCCTTCTTATAGGCTACACGCCTTTCTAACGGGATTTGCAGCGGAGAATAGTCGAAGCTCGCAACGAGAAGGTGATCTTGTTGAAAGCCCGCGTCCAGCGTCAGCAGATTGCGAAAGCTTCTGGCAAATAGCAGAGCGCCGGTGAGCAGGACCAAGGACAGCGCCACCTGTGCCACGACAAGAATCCGTCGCATAAGAAAGCGCTCGCGCCCCGCTGTCGCGCCACGTCCGTTCGCTTTCATCGCAGCTCCGGGGTCGGTGTGGGAGGCCGATATCGCGGGCGTGAGTCCGAAGAGGATGCACGTGAGCACCGCCAGGCCTGCAGCGAAGCCCAGGACCCGCCAGTCGATTGTCATATCGAGGACAATGCTGCGCTGGCCGGAGCCTAGCATGGATATCAGGGCGCGGCTCAGCAGTTGGGCGAGGCCCACTCCTGCTGCCGTGCCGAGAACCGCCAGCAATAAACTTTCAGCCAGCACCTGCCGCATGAGACGTGAACGCGATGCGCCCAGCGTGAGGCGGAGTGCCATTTCGCGCTGGCGTGCGCTGGCACGCGCCAAAAGGAGGTTGGCCAGGTTTGCGCAGGCCAGCAACAGCACCAGGCCCGACAGCCCAAGCAGGATATTCAGCGGGTCATTTTCGCCGCGCAGGGATGAAACACCTTTGTCCGCTCGCGACGCGCCCAGCTGGAAATGCAGATAGTCCTTCTTGTTGATTTCGTCATACTTCGCAGGCAATGTCGCCGCAAATATACCCGGCGAAATACCCGCCAGTTGCGCTGATGCGCGCTCAGACGTCCAGCCCGGTTTGAGACGGCCAATCACAGCCAGCCACCATGTTTGAGGATTGTCGCTCCACGGATTTTTTCCGGTAAGGGTTGGTTCAGAGCACAGTGCAACAGCAACATCAAAATCTCTGCCTACATCGACGCCATGAAATGAAGGCGGCGTAACACCTATGATCTGGAATAGCTGCCGGTCCAGTGCGATCTTGCTGCCCAGTATCGCGTCGCGCCCGCCATATTCTCTCTGCCAGAAGGAGTAACTGAGCACGGCACCCTGCGTGCCGCAGCCACGATAGTCGTCTGCGGGCGACAATAAGCGTCCGATCACCGGGTGGAGGCCTAGCATGGGGAAGAAATCGCCACTGACCATCAGAGTATTGGCGTTGCGGGCCTCGCCTCCCTGGCTGAGATTGCGCTGCCCAGGAGACCATGCCGCGATGCTTGAGAAGCCCTGCTGCTGCACCCGAAGCAGAGTCCAGATCCCGTTGGTTAGGTCCGATCGGTTTGTTACAAAATTGCCTGTCCGGCCGTTGGCGGCATTCGTGATGCGTATCATTGCCAACTGCTCCGGGGATTTCACGGGAAGCAGGCGGAGGCGCACGGCATCAAGCAGTTGGAAGATGGCCGTATTTGCGCCTACGCCCAGGGCCAACGATAGAATCGCGACTGCAGCAAAGCCGGGATTGTGCCAGAGTTGACGAGCCGCATATCGAATGTCTCTGCCCATGCCGCCAAAGAACCTTTTCCGGCCGCGGCTGCCGGCTGCCAATGGCTCACGGGCTCGGGCCACGGTGTTTGCTAACCCTTTCAGCAGGCGTCCATCTTGTAGTTCGGTACGCAGTATCCGGTATGCCTGATCTGCATCCATGCCGCTCGTCAGCATCTCGTCATAGCGGTCGCGCAGATGTTGGCTCAGTTCTTCGACCACGTCTTCTTCGCGCGTTGGCTCTAGATTGAGGCCAGCAATGGCAGCACGTATTTCTTTCGGCCAGTCAGGCATTTTCCGCCTCCATAATGCGGTGGATTGCGTTCACGAAATCGAGCCAGGTTGTGCGCTGTGTCTTCAGGACGTCTTTTCCCTGCGCGGTCAGGCGGTAATACCGCCGGCGGCGCTGGCCCGCTTTTTCCACCCAGCGGCCCGCAATCAGGCCGCGGTCTTCCAACCGGTAAAGCAAAGGATAAAACGAGGCGACGTTGAACTTGAGAACGCCGGCCGAGCGCTCTTCGATGAGCTTGCTGATCTCGTATCCATGCCTTGCCTTGTTCTCAATCAAAGATAGAATCAGCAACTCGGCGCTACCTTTTTTCAGCTCACGATCAACAGCTTGCGCTCCCATATGTTTCATAGCAACATATATTACTTCGCTATAACGGCTTGTCAAGACCGGATATTTTCAGTGATGCAGCCAAAGACAGCTGCTTGCGATAATGATCAAGTGCCAGCTGAAAGCCCCAAAGATGTGTACCTATCTCGGCTCAACGCTCTCCGGATCGTGGAAACTCGCCACTCGCAGCAGGACAGGGTTTTTGTGGGGGCAAAGCTTGCCGTCGGCTTCTTGACGGTCAGCACCATTATCTGGCTGGCGAAGTACCATACCGCCCTAATCGCTTATGTATTCGCGCCGCTTCTGATTCTGCTGGCGCTTTTCGTTGCGCACGAACGTGTGTTGCGGGCGCTGCGGCGATGTGTGCGTTTGCGAAGTTTTTACGAGCAGGGCATAGCGCGGCTGGAAGATCGCTGGGCCGGGGCCGGGCAACAGGGCGAGGCATTTCTTAATACTTCTCATCCCTACGCTCGTGATCTCGATCTCTTTGGCAAGGGCAGCCTGTTTGAGCTGCTGTGCACAGCACGCACGCGCGCAGGCGAAGACAGGCTTGCTCAATGGCTGCTGGCCCCTGCTTCCGCTGAAGAAATAGGACAGCGCCACGCCGCCGTACAAGAGCTCGCATCGCAGCTCGACTTTCGCGAACGCCTGGCCCTTGCAGGCGAGGATGTTCGCATCGGCCTGCACCCAGAGCCTCTGATTGACTGGAGCGAATCGACGATGCGCGTTGGCCCCCATAAATTCCTGCGCATTGCTTTGCCGTTGCTCGCTCTTTGCTGGGTGATAAGTCTGGCAACCTGGATCATGTGGGACTGGGGCACGATCGCACTCTGCATAAGTCTGCTCAACCTGGCGCTCACCTATAAGCTCCGTCCGCGCGTGCAGGTCGCCATCGGCAGAATTGACGAAGCATCTCATAATCTCGATCTGCTTGCTTCGATCCTGATGGAGATTGAACAGGCATCTTTTACATCAGACAAACTGACAAGGCTGCAAAGCGGGCTCAAGTCTCAAGGAGCGAACCCATCGCAGGCGATTCATCGACTGCACAAACGGGTAACGTGGCTCGACGCGCACGAGAACTGGTTTGTAAAGGTGCTTGATCTTTTTGTCTTCTGGACGCCGCAGTGGGTCATGGCCGCCGAAGCATGGCGCGCGCTGCACGGAGTCAATGTGCGCAACTGGATCGCTGTTACAGGTGAGATCGAGGCACTGACGGCTCTGGGGTGTTATGCCTATGAACACCCTGAAAACACCTTTCCGGAATTCGTGGACGCAGGACCGTACCTGCATGCTGAAGCACTCTCTCATCCCTTGCTTCCGCCTCGTAAAGCAATAGCAAACGATCTGGAGCTCGGTAGCGATCTTCAATTGATCGTCATCAGCGGGCCGAATATGGCCGGCAAGAGCACCTTTATTCGCTGTGTCGGAATCAACGTTGTTCTCGCGCAGGCCGGAGCGCCCGTATGTGCTCGGCAACTGAAGCTTTCGCGTCTCGCTGTAGCTGCCTCCATTTGCATCCTTGATTCGCTGCAAGGCGGTCTCTCACGATTTTATGCGGAGATTACACGTCTTAAGGCAATTGACGAGCTGAGCCGAGGTCCGGTCCCGGTGCTCTTTCTGCTCGACGAATTGCTTTCGGGAACGAATTCGCATGACAGGCGGGTTGGAACGGAGTCGTTCGTTCGCAGTCTGCTCTCACGCGGAGCCGTTGGACTGATTACTACACACGATCTTGCGCTCGCGGAGATTGCTGAGAGCTTGAGCGGGCATGCGTCCAACTTTCATTTTGCCGATCATCTGGAAGATGGAGAACTGCGCTTCGACTATAGGCTCACCCCAGGAGTCGTCCAGACCGCGAACGCTTTAAAACTAATGCGCTCGATAGGACTGGATGTCTAAACGTCTCGTAAATTTGTAAAGGACCGCCTCTCAATTGGCTGAAATGTCTTTACTCAATCGATGACCCTTCTGGTTACATCTGTCATCTTTCCTGCGTGATAAACGCCACTACGTATCAGCGGTGTTACGCACTGCTGCGCATCAGAAACAATTAGTACCTGTCTCAGATTAAGAGATGCGTTTCTCAATCTGCTGGATCGCCCACGTCGCGGTGTCCGCAAGCACCGGGTCGTCGCTTCGTTTCCAGTCCTGGAGTCTTGGGAGAAAGCGCTTTAGTCCGCTGTTGCCCATGGCAATGGCGAGATTGCGCCGCAGGCCCTCGAATTTCGCCCGCTTGATTGGTGAGCCGAAGAATAGCTGACCGAAAGACGCTTGATCCAGTTCTGCGAGCCAGTCGAGCGCCGGGTTAACCAACTCCGTGCGAGGTTGCAGCTCAGAATCAACGGCGATAGGCGCTTTGCGATTCCATGGGCAAACATCCTGACAGATATCGCAGCCGAAGATCTGCCGGCCGATTCCCTCTCGCAGTTCCAGCGGAATGGATGCGCGCTTTTCGATCGTCAGATACGAGATGCAGAGGCTTGCGTCCATCTGCCGTGCCGCGGTAAGCGCTCCCGTTGGACAGGCATCGATGCAACGAGTGCAGCTTCCGCATCGGTCGGCAGCCAGCTCGGGGCGCTGATCATGTGGAAGTTCAAGAGATGTAAGAATTACCCCGAGAAAGAGCCATGAGCCGAGTTTCTGATTGAGAATACAGGTGTTTTTACCGGTCCAGCCGAGCCCGGCGTAGCGCGCATAAACGCGTTCCACCAGCGGGCCTGTATCGACATAGCATTTTGATGCGAATGGACCGAGTGCATCTTTAAGGGAAGCGTTTAGCCGTTCAAGCCGCTTCAGCAGGACTTTGTGATAGTCGGAGGGCATGAGGCCATCGACGCTCGACTGCCCAGTCCAAGCATATCGCGCCACCCACCCTGTACCGTCTGGAGCGGGATCGATCGAAAGAGGCTGCGGCACGTTGTAATTCGTAACGCAAACAATTACAGACCTGACCCAGGGCACAGCGATACGCAGGGACGAGCGCACCAGTTCTCCCGCATCATTGCGACGTTTCAGATACTCCATATCGCCGGCGCTTCCCTGCTCAATCCACTCGGCGAAGCTTTGGCGATCGTTCTGGTCTTCCGGCGAGCCGGGCGCGGGAACGGCAGCAATCCCCGCGGCCGAAAAGCCGGCATTCGCGGCTTCCTGTGCGATCAGCGTTTGTAAAGAGACGGGCTGCATGAAATAACGCTCTACGATATGTTAGTCGAGCAGCGAGCGACTAGACTGTTGCTTGAGAAAAGCGAGACGACTTTTGCCTGCTGAAACAGCTTTATCCATCGATACTGTTCCTCGCCGCCGCTGGAGGATCGCCGTCCTTCTGGGAATAGGTGTGCTAGTCAACTACTTTGACCGCGTTAATCTTTCCGTTTCGCATAGCGACCTGTACGCAACCTTTCGCATCTCCGACATCACGTTTGGCTATTTGCTGGCTGCTTATAACTGGACGTACGCGCTTTGCCAGCTTCCCATCGGGGTGGTGATCGACAGGTTCGGCGTACGCCGTATCGGTCGCATCAGCACGTTTATCTGGAGCATGGCATCGTTCGCCGCTGCTCTCACACCTACGATCAGCGGGTTCTTTGGCGCACGTTTTCTCTTAGGCATCGGCGAAGCCCCAACGTTTCCGGCAAATGCAAAGGCGATCGGCTATTGGTTTCCGCCGAAAGAGCGCAGCTTCGCTACCAGTATTTTTGACTCCGCCGCCAAGTTTGCTCCGGCTATCGGGGTTCCGCTGATCGGTATCCTGCTGCTGCATATAGGCTGGCGGTTAAGTTTTGCGGCTACCGGCCTCATCAGCTTTCTCTATTTTTTGCTCTTTTATTGGATTTATCGCGACCCCAAAGACGATTCGGGATTGAGCAAGACTGAGCATGCGTACATTCTTTCCGAGTCAGCCGGTGCGCAGGCAGATACGGCAATAGCAGAACGTGCATCGCTTGGCTACCTGCTGCGCCGCCGTAAAGTGATTGGACTGGCGCTCGGCTTCGGGTCCTATAACTACGTTTTCTATTTATTGCTGACGTGGTTGCCAAGCTATCTGGCACGATCTTTGCATATCGACCTGCTGCATTCCTTCCTTTACACCGGAGTACCTTGGCTCTTTGCCACTTTCACCGATCTGATCGTAGGTGGCTGGATGGTGGACGCACTGATTCAGCGGGGCTGGAATGCCAATCTCGTGCGCAGAGTGGTTTTAATTGGCGGCACTGCGCTCGGACTCGGCATATTGGGCGCGGCCAACGCACGTACTCCTATGCAAGCGCTTTTCTGGATCAGCCTCTCAATCGGAGGGCTCGCCGCTGCAGCTCCTGTCGGCTGGTCTATCCCGACACTGATTGCGCCGCGCGGAAGAGTGGGCGCAGTCGGTGGCATTCTGAACTTCGCGAACCAGATTTCAGGAATCGCGGCACCGATTGCAACCGGATATCTTGTAGCCGCGCGCCAATCCTTTACTCTTGCCTTCGGCGTTGCTGCGGTCTACCTGGTGATTGGCATCGCAGGGTATTTATTTCTACTCGGCGATATCGAGCCGATCCCCGGCGAAGATCATCTTGCGCTGTAGGCTTTGGATTCCCCCGTGCGTGGATTCAACACTGAGAAGTTGCCGGTTGGTGCTGCATCCAGCTCCAGGTAATTGCCACTGTCCGCTCCTTGAAGATTGGCGATGAACTGTGCCTCTGTATTGTCAGCCGCCCCGCCTTCTTCGGAATAGTGCAGCTGCCAGAGAGTTTCCAGTCCAGGGACCTTCTTGAATGTTTCCAGCGTAGCCCTTGAACCGCCCTTGGTTGCGCCATTGTCCATGATGGCAACCTGCGGATGAATCGCATCGACCAGCGCCGGGCTTGAGCTTTGATACCAGCCGTGATGCGAAACGACGAGAATATTTACATGCCCGAGCTTATTTATGGGACACATCAGCTGCATCTCTTTATCCCAGGTAAGATCGCCCAGATCAAGAATGCGCAGATTGCCGAATGTGATCAACACGCCAAGAGAGCGGGAGTTTTCTGTCTGATCCGCGGCTCTGGTCTCCGATGCTTTGCAATACGCATTCTGCTCTCCGCCACCGGGCAAGGCGTGATCAATCAGATTGCCATCGGCGCTGATGACAAGCGCCTTAATGCCCTTAATTGGAAGCACGTCACCGGGCTTAGCGACAATATGCTTGTACTTCCCTGTCGCGAGGATTTGCTGATAGGCCTCATAACCGTGCTCGGTGACAGCATCCGACGTCTCGCGGTTGGGGCCATGGTCGATGAATGTGCCCACGGGAATGCGAGCCACCAATTGCGGCGCGCCTCCTACGTGATCGTCGTGATAGTGGGTGAACAGCACATAGTCAATCTTGCTGATGCCAGCCTTTTTGGCGACGGCTGCGATACGGTCGGCATCGCGACCCTCGTGGCCGGGCCAGCCAGTATCGATGAGCAGAGATTCACCAGTCGGGGTAACGAACAGCGTTGATTGACCACCTTCTACGTCAACAAAGAAAATTTGCAGTTTACCGTCGCTCTGAGCGGCGCCTAACGCAATAGATGCTCCACATATAGAGCTCCATAGACAGCACAGCAGCGTCATTTTTTGGAGAATGCCCATCATGGCTCCTTTTGCGCAACGGTTGCCCGCGTCGCTCCGGTAGAAATGCCGCCATCTACGAGCAGCGTTTGCCCGGTGATGTAGCGGCTTGCTTCCGAGGCGAGAAATACGATGGCTCCATCGAGATCGTCAGGCTGCCCGGGCCGCTTTAATGGAATGCGATCGACAAGATAATCGACCCATTCTTTGTTCTCATAGAGGACTTTATTCTGCTCGGTTCTGAACCAGCCGGGCGCCAGGCAGTTCACGGTAATGCCGTGTGTACCCCAGTCATCGGCAAGGCTCATAGTGAGTTGCTTGATGCCTCCACGGCTTGCCGTGTAGGGCCCAAGGCCTGCATAGCCCGCAACGCTTGTTACTGACCCTATGTTGATAACGCGTCCGTAATGATGCGGCACCATGCCTCGCGCAACGGCCTGCGCCACAAAAAAACTGCCGCGCAGGTTCGTATCGAGCACAAGATTCCAGTCATCCCACGTTATATCGAGAGCAGGCTTGCGCACATTGCAACCTGCATTGTTCACGAGGATATGAATCTGCCCGAATGCGGATTCGGCCTCGGCAGCCATGTTCTCGATGCTCCTCTGATCGCGCACGTCGAGCTCGAGCGAGACGACACGACGGCCCAGCGCTTTTATTTCAGACTCAAACGATGCGAGGGATTCGCGTTTGCGGCTGGTGAGAATCAGGTCAGCACCAGCACGAGCCAGAGCGCGGGCAAAGTATTGGCCCAGCCCGCGGCTGGTTCCGGTGACGAGCGCGACCTGTCCGGTGAGATCAAAGAGCGCTTTGCTCATCGAGCAGCCTCTGCCGCAGCTGGTGATGGCTCCAGTACGACTTTCATCAAATTAGGCTCGCGGGAATAGAGACGTTCAAACCACTGTGGCCCATCGCTGAGAGGCGCGACTGCAGTGATCAAAGGCTTCACGCGGATTTTTCCGCTGGTCATCAAATCGATGGCTTGCAGGTACTCTCCTGCGGAAGCTGCCGTACCTTGAAGACGAATCTGCCGGGTTACGACTTTTTGGAGTGGCAGCGTTACTTCCGGAGCGATGTTGCCGATCAGCGTCACCTTTCCTCCTTTGCGCACACTGTCGATCGCTGCGGAGACGGTTTCATTGCGGCCTACGGCTTCAAGCGCAACATCGACTCCTTGACCAGCTGTCAGACGCATCACTTCGGCAACTAAATCCACGCCGGAAAGATGCAGCACTTCATCGGCTCCCATCTCTTTCGCCATCTTCAGCCGCGTCGGGTCTACGTCGGCGACCATCACTCGCGACGCTCCGCCTGCACGAGCGGCCTGCAGAGTAAGCAAACCGATCATGCCTGCGCCGATGACCAGCGCTGTTTCTCCCCCCTCGAGTTCTGAAAGGCGCACGGCATGCAATGCGACGGACACCGCTTCCAGCATGGCCGCTTCGGGAAATGACAGCGTATCCGGCAAACGATAGAGGATGCGCTGAGGGACAACGACATATTCGGCGAAGGCCCCAGCGCGACGATAATCGCCACAGGAAACGCCGACAACCTGGCGGTAATCGCAGAGATTGACCTGGCCACTTCGGCAGTAATCGCACTCACCGCAGTAAACGGTCGAGTCGAACGTAACGCGTTCGCCCGGCTGAAATGACGTTACGCCAGCGCCAACTTCTGCGATCGTTCCTGCCGCTTCATGTCCCATGACGATGGGAGGAATGCGTCGCCCTGAAGTGCCATCGTAACCGTGTACATCGCTGCCGCAAATGCCGCACGCCGCCACCTGTACCAGGACTTCCCCCTTGCCAGGCACCGGGCGCGGCAGGTCTGCAACTTCAAGCTTTTTGTATTCGGAAAGCAAGAGTGCCTTCATGGATCTCCTTGTCGCTATCCGTTTTATTCCTTCAACGTTGCGTCGCGCAAAAAATCATAGTTGCCCGAGGGCGAAAGATGCAGGTTTTGCAGACGGCGGCTATGAACTAGTACTGTGTCCAGGTACCAGAGATTGATGGTCGGCATATCCTTGGCGAGAATCTTCTGCACATTGCCATAGTCGGTCTGTTGAAGCGAGCGATCCGATGTGGAGGCTGCGTCGGCTAGCAGTTGATCGATTTGAGAATTGGCATAAAAGCCTCGGTTCGCGCCATGCGGCGGGAAACTCGACGCGGCGAAGGAGTAGCGGAAAATATCCGGTGCCTCGTTCCCGCCGATCCAGCGCGACGGAGCCATCTGGAAGGTGCCGCGGCTGACGTCCGCGTAGAAGGTTGCAAATTCGAAGCTGCGCACGTCGAGGGCAATACCCACGTCGGCGAACTGCTGCTGCACGACCATTGCCAGCAAGCGGCTGCTCTCGTCGGTTGAGGTTTTCATGCCGAGATGAAAGCGGTAGCCATCGGCTTTGCGCGGATATCCGGCACTATCGAGCAAGGCATTGGCCCTGGCTGGGTCGAAGTTGTGCTGCTCTGCATCTCCGTTCCATGCCCAGTGTTCAGGCGGCAAGATGCTTTCCGCTAGACGCGCCTGATCGCGGTAAAGGGAGTGAATGATCAACGGACGGTTGATTGCAAGAGCGATTGCGTTGCGAACGCGGGCGTCTCGTAATACGTCATCGCGCGTGTTGAATACGAGATAGATAAGCGTGGTGCCCGGTCCTGAGTCAATTTCGAGGTTGCTGTTGCGCCGCATGGCATAAACCGTGTCGGCGGATAGCGCATTGATGGTAGCGTCCGCGGAGCCTTTCTGGAGCTCCAGAGCGCGCGTTGTCGCATCGGGCACTACGGCGAAGCGCAGGCTCTGAATCGCAGGCTGCGGCTGCCAGGTATGTGGCGCACGCCGCAACACCACCTCTTTATCCTGTTCCTGACTCACAAATGCGAATGGTCCGCTGCCGATGGGGTGTAGCCAGAAGTCCCGTCCGCTCCCGGCGGGAACGACGCCGAATCCTCCATCACTGAGATTCCAAAGTAAGGCCGGATCATTCTTCTTCAGATGAATGATAACCGTCTTCGCATCGGGAGCCTCTACGCGATCGATGGTCTGGTACGCATTTGCCTTTACGCTGACGACTTTGCCCTGGAGAATGGTATCGAGCGTGTATTTCACGTCGGCGGAAGTGAGCGGACGCCCATCGTGAAAGTGCACGTCGCTGCGCAGATGAAAGATATAGGTCAATGGATCGGGCGTCTGCCAACTCTCGGCGAGCCATGGCTGCAGTTCGAAATGCTGATCTTTACGTACCAGTGAATCGAAGATCAGCGAGTCGATACGCTCGGACTGCGCGTCTATGCCGATCCGCGGATCAAGGTTTGTGGGGCTGCTTTCAATCAGCACCGTAACGGTGTTCGCCGATGTCTTCTGTCTGCAGCCGAAATTGCAACTGCAGGCTACGATCAGCAAAATCGGCGCCAGTCTCTTAAACATAGCTGACTTGTCCCAGAATGGCAGGCCGCTTCGCGCCGGTTGCGGAAGGAACATTGGCCGGTCGCCTGTGCCATGTGTAATACGCAAGAAGCGCGAACGCCGCCGCTTCCTTTGCATCGACGGGGATACCCGCGTCTGTACTCTCAATAAGAGAGCAGCCCAGGGGCTGAAGTCTGTTGCGTAACATTTCCATGAGCGTGCTGTTCTTTGCTCCGCCGCCGGAGACGATGTAATCGACGAAAGTGCCGCGTTGAAGTTCCGGCAACACACAACGCTTAAATGCGTCGACGATGCTCTCCGCAGTCAGCGCTGTCGCCGTAGCGATTGTGTCTTCGGCCGCACCCTTCGCCTTACCGCACGTGCGCAGAAATTTTTCAGCGAATGCCGCCCCAAACTCTTCCCGCCCGGCTGACTTTGGCGGCGGTTTCTTAAAAAACGGATGCCGGAGTGCGGCGGTCAGCGCACTCTCCATGACACGTCCCTTGGCTGCTGTCTTGCCTCCACGATCGTACGGCTTGCCGAAAAGCCGCTGCATCAAGGCATCGATGACCATGTTTCCCGGACCGGTATCGAAAGCAATTATTTCGTTTATTCCCGATGCGGGAGGAACCAGCGTCAGATTTCCAATGCCTCCGATATTCTGCAACACACGAGCGCGTTTCTTATCTGCGAATTGCACATAATCGAGGAGCGGCACCAACGGAGCACCTTGACCACCGGTTACCATATCTGCCGGACGGAAGTTGCTGACGACCGGCACACCGAGTTCGGCGGCAAGAAGCGCTGGTTCGCCAATCTGCCAGGTGCATGCTACTTTGCGGCCCGCATAGGGCGCAGGCATGGCCTGGTGATACACCGTCTGTCCGTGGCATCCGATGAGTTCCAGCCTGCAGGGATAGTGATTCAGGGTAGAACGAACCGCCTCGGCATAGGCTTGTCCCAGACGCCAGTTGAGCCGCGCCAGTTCAGCTGTGGACGTAGACTTGGCATCCATCGCGGCCAAAATTGCTTTCCGCAAAGCCGGAGAAAATGGAAACGCGGTATGTCCTAGCAGGTTCAACCTGCATTGGCCGCGATGCGGCTGGATCTGCAGCAGCGCAACATCGATACCATCGGCAGACGTGCCACTCATGATGCCGGCTACCGTCATCGGGCGAAAAGGAAGAGGTTTTGAAATCAATTGAGACGCTGCGGTTTGGGACAAATCACTCTCTCGCTGTTCCGCTATTATTGTATGGCCTCCGTTGGCCGACTACAGACCGCGGTTCACCTGCCAGACCAACAATTTGGCCCAAAATCAATTCAGAAGTAGCAGCCGTCAATCGAGAATAAAACGATGGATCCAGAGGAGCAGCCGCAGCACAACAAAAAGGGCATCCGCTACCCCGGCTGGTTGGCCCTCTTTGTCATTTGGACGCTGATCGGAGCGTTTCGCTTTTTGCGTTATCGCCTTGATCCGTCTTCTTCCCCGTCTCACCTTCATCCGCTGACGGAATTTGCAGAATGGCTCACGTGCTTCTATCCGTGGGTGCTGCTCGCTCCTCTGGTTTTCCGTCTGGAACGCCGGTTTCCGCTCGATCGGGAGAAATGGATACGCAGCCTTCCCATGCTTATAGCAGGTGGCCTAGTGCTTGCCGTGGTCGCGGTCAAAATAACGATTGCGCTTAACATGCTGATCAATAGGCGGATCGATGTGTATGCCCTGATCCTCGATTATCCGGTCGCCGAATTCTCTGTTGCCTTCTTTCTTTACTGGAATATCGTGATTGCTGGCGCTGTGATCCGCACGATGATTCAGTTGGAACGCCAACAAAGGCTCGCAGCCGAACTGGCCCTAGAAAATGCAAAGCTCGAAACATCTCTGAAGCATGCCGAGTTGGAGACCCTGCGCCTTCGGCTCAAGCCTCATTTTTTGTTTAATACTCTGGAAAATATCTCGGCTCTTGCTGAAGACGATCCACGTCTTGCGCGCAGAATGCTGTCGCGTTTAGGTGAATTGCTCCGAGCCGCCTTCCGACGTGACTTTCAGGCCGAGATCAGTCTCAGCTCTGAAATTGCGCTGATGAACGCCTATATCGATGTCGAGCGTGTCCGCTTTGGCGAGCGCCTGATGGTAAGTGTCGATATCGCACCGGAAACAGAACCCGCCCTGGTTCCCAGTCTTCTGTTGCAGCCGCTGGTTGAAAATGCCATCCTGCATGGCCTTCGTGATGTAACGGAAATTGGCAGAATCGAGGTGCGCAGCGTTAAAAGCTTTGAATCTCTGGTCCTCACGGTAAAAGATAACGGTAATGGGCCGCCTCGCCAGTCGCTGGCCGAGCTCCAATTAGGCATAGGCCTCGGATCTACGCAGGAGCGCCTGGAGCGCATGTATCCACGGAATCATGACCTTTCGGTGCAGCGCTCTGAGGACGGAGGCACTCTCGTCCACATTCAACTTCCCTTCCGCACGCGCCATACAGCATGAATCAGCTACGTATTCTCATCGTCGACGACGAGCCGGCCATCCGTACCGGCATCCGCAAACTGCTTGCCTCATGGCCGGATATTAAGGTTGCCGGCGAGTGCGGGAATGCCGCCGAAGCCATTGCAGCCATTCAGCGCGGAGGCCTTGACCTCGTCCTGCTCGATATCCACCTGCCCGACGCGAGCGGCCTTGACGTTGTGCGCGCTGTCGGAGCGGAACAGATGCCCCTGCTGGTCTTCGTCACCGCATACGACGAACATGCGATCGAAGCGTTTGAGCTAAATGCTCTTGACTACCTGCTTAAGCCTCTGAACGAAGAATATTTGGAGCGCGCCTTGAAGCGGGCCCGAGAGAGGCTAGCGCTCGACGGACAGCCACACATCGTCCAGCAGCTTCAATCGCTGCTTACCACCTATCGCCCCAGGGGACCGGAGCGTTTCGTCGTCCGCAAACCCAACCATTATGAATTCGTGTCCGCCGACTCCATCGACTGGATCGAATCGGCGGACAACTATGTTGAATTGCACTGCGGAAATAAAACCCACCTGCTGAATGAGACGATGAGCGGAATAGAGCAGCGTCTCGACCCGGAGAAATTTTTGCGGATTCACCGCTGCCATATCGTGAACACAAGCCGCATTGTGGCAGTCCATCCCTTGACCGCCGGCACATATGAGGTCGAGATGCAGCACGGCGCGCGCCTTACCTCCGGAAGGAGTTTCACGAACGCGGTTCGTCTGCTCATTGGTAGATAACCGACGGGCTAGAATCTCAGGTGGAGGCGCCATGCGAGCTGCTGTCCTTCACCAACCCGCACCGATTGAGCAGAATCCTCTGAGACTGGAAGACCTGCCTATGCCCTCGCCGGACAGGCGCGAGGTTCTTCTACGTGTTGAAGCTTGCGGCGTCTGCCGCACCGATCTACACATCACCAGCGGTGAGTTGTCGCCGCTGCGTCCGGCTGTTACACCGGGCCACCAGATTGTGGGACATGTCGAAAAATGTGGTGAGGATGTTCACGACGTCAGTGTTGGAGAGCGTGTCGGCGTCTCGTGGCTTGGCGGAACGGACGGAACCTGCCCACTCTGCCACAAGGGCTTGGAAAACCTTTGCGATCAGCCCACCTTTACCGGATATACCGTAAATGGCGGCTATGCGGAGTACACGATTGCCCGTGCGGATTTTTGTATTCCCTTACCGGAACATACGGAAGCAAAAAATCTGGCCCCACTACTCTGTGCCGGGATTATCGGTTTCCGCAGCCTACGGGTTGCAGAAGTCGAGCCCGGAGAGCGCATCGGATTGTTCGGATTTGGCGCTTCGGCGCATCTGGCAATTGATGTGCTAAAGCATTGGGGATGTGAAGTTTACGTCGCGACGCGGGGTGCCTCGCACCAGCAACTGGCGCATGAGCTGGGAGCCGTGTGGGTAGGTGAGGCTACTGAACGGCCGCCAGTGCAGTTAGATCGCGCCGTGACCTTTGCCCCGAGTGGGGATGTAGTGATTGCTGCACTGGCTTCTCTGCGCAAAGGCGGGATTGTCGCAATCAATGCCATTCATATGGATCGTATACCGCAGTTCGACTACGACACACTGCTATGGGGCGAGCGCCAGATGCGAAGTGTGGCAAATATGACACGGCAAGATGCGCACGATTTCGTAAAGCTGGCGACCGAGATCGGAATTCGTCCGCGCACGACCCTATTTACACTCGATCAGATAAATGAAGCTTTAACTGCGGTTTATCGGGATTCGATTGATGGCGCGGTTGTAGTGTTGTGCCAGCCATAAGGCGCCATCTCTAGTAAAATGTGAATGAGGAAATCTATGCCCGAAATTCAGCGCAGGAAGACCGTTACGGTCAAGATCGGCCATGTTCGCGTAGGATCGGATGTTCCTGTCGTCGTCCAGTCGATGACTAACACCGATACGGCCGATGTTCAGGGGACCATTCAGCAGGTGGCAGCGCTTGCCACGGCCGGGTCGGAGCTGGTGCGCGTGACCGTGAACAATGACGCAGCGGCAAAGGCAGTACCCCACATCGTTGAAGGGCTAGCCAAAATGGGCATCCATGTTCCCATCATTGGCGATTTCCATTACAACGGGCACCAATTACTGAAAAAATACCCTGATTGCGCACGGGCTCTGGCCAAATACCGCATCAATCCCGGCAACGTCTCGATTGGCCGCAAAGACGACGACAACTTCCGCACCATGATCGAGTGCGCGGTAGAGAACGACAAACCTGTCCGCATCGGCGTGAACTGGGGTTCGCTCGATCAGGCGCTGCTGACCCGCATGATGGACGAGAACTCCAAGCGGCCCGAACCACTGGACGCCCGCGACGTGATGATGGAAGCGATGTGCCGCAGTGCGCTTGATTCCGCCGCCGCCGCCGAGCGCTATGGCCTCGGACATGACAAGATCATCATCAGCGGCAAAGTGAGCGGCGTGCGCGACCTGATCGATGTCTACGAAATGCTCGCCAGCCGCTGCGATTATCCGCTGCACCTCGGGCTTACCGAAGCCGGAATGGGCATGAAAGGCATTGTCGCCTCCACTGCCGGGCTTGCTCCCCTTTTATTGAGAGGCATCGGCGACACCATTCGCGTTTCTCTGACCCCGAAACCTGGCGGCGACCGGACGGAAGAAGTGCTGACCGGCCAACAGATTCTGCAATCGCTTGGCATCCGCAGCTTTACGCCACAAGTTACGGCCTGCCCCGGCTGCGGGCGGACGACGAGCACATTTTTCCAGGAGTTGGCCCAGCAAATTCAGAATTACCTTCGCGATTCGATGCCTGTCTGGCGTGAGCGCTACCCTGGCGTCGAAGAATTGAAGCTCGCCGTAATGGGCTGCGTAGTCAACGGCCCGGGCGAATCGAAACATGCAAATATTGGCATTTCGTTGCCGGGCACATTCGAGGAGCCAAAGGCTCCGGTCTATGTCGACGGCCGCCTGATGACAACGCTGCGCGGCGACACCATCGTGCAGGATTTCCAGAAGATTCTGGATGAGTATGTCAAAACGCGCTATGGCTCCGGCGCGAAGACAGAAGAGCTGGTCGAAGTCCACTAGGCAGATTTCTTAACTGTCTCAGGTCTTCATCGCTTCAGGTTTGGCAGGGCGCGTACGACTTTGCCCTGCCCCTCCCCCTGAATGCCACATACCTTTCGTAATCTTTTCCTCTGCATGCCGTTTCACTAACGTGGAGAGCACGCTCTTTAATTCTTCTGCCATGGGGTTTTGCATGCGCGTTCCCGCGGTTTGCTCTGTAATGCTGTTTACAGCGACGATGTTGTCTGGAGCGAGGACCTGCTATTCGCCGGAAGATGCGTTGTCCCATCAGAACAAAGATGTTTGTGTCACGGCCCACGTATACGATGTAGTGGAATTGGCGGACGGGACGCGCTTTTTGGATGTGTGCCGTCCAGAAACTCCAGATGAACAGTGTCGCTTCACGGTCATGAGCATGCATAGCGACCGCAACGAAGTAGGCGACCTGAACCAATACCGGCAGCAGGACATTGAGATTCGCGGTGTTGTGCGCCCCTATGGCGGGCGGGCAGAGATCATTCTGAGCCACGCGCGGCAGTTTCACGGGGGAGCAGAAAAGTTCCGTCCCAATCCGGCGCTGCTGCATGGATTTTCTGCAGAGGACCACAAACCTGCGGTGAACGATCCGGCTCTACGAAGCGGGCATCACCAGAGCGTGTTCAAGACGACGCAATAACGAAAATATCGACCTAGACCCGGTAAGTCATTCTGAGGAGCACTGCGACGAAGAATCCGGCGGATATTTCAAGCGCAAAGGACATTCAGGTTTCTCGCCAGAAAATAGAGGCCCTTTTTTGCTGTTGCTAAGCCTCTCTGCATTCTTCGCTGCGCTCAGAATGACATCGATTCTGAAATTGGAATAAGGTTCATCGCAATGGTCCGGCATGCTTGCGGAGTTCAGCGAGTGGGTAAAAAGTTCCCCGCCACACCACTCCTCGACGGGCTAACGTGACGAACATGGACCGCAACAACATGTAGATGATCACGCACACGGCTATAGGGAACACAACGCTGTATCCCGCAGAAACACCGTTAAGATTGCGCCCTGAATATCGATACACACCAAAGACAGAGGCCAGCGCAATCAGGCTGGCTGCGCGCATGGTCCATGGGCCGAAGAGTCCGCACACCGGCCCAAGACAGAAGAGAGCGAGAGCGATGCAGGCGCCCAGCAACAACAGTGGACGAAAGCGAAAGACGGCGAAGATATTTTTCGTCAGGTTGCGGACAACCCCAAGCGCTCCTGCGGCCCAGTGCACGCGGATGAGATCGCGCCCGACGACAATGCGCTGCCGGAAGTTGTTTTGCTTAACCTCATATCCGAGACGTAGGTCTTCGAGCACTTCCATGCGGAGTGCCTCAAATCCGCCAATGCTACGGTAAACATCGCTCCGGATGAGATTGAAGGCTCCAATACCGATGGATTCACGACGGTTACCGGCGTCGGCAATTTTCCAAGGCCTCCAGGAGATCAGTGACAACGACTGAATGGCGGAAAGCATCATCCGCTCGCCAAAGCTCTTGAGAAGAAGCGTGGGAAACAGGACGAGATGATCCGCTTCGCTGTCAGCATAGAGAATGGCGCGGTGCAGGCAATCTTCACGGAAGATGATGTCGCCATCGGTAAAGAGGAGCCATGGAGCAGTTGCCTGCCGAGCAGCCATCGCCATAGCGTGCGTCTTGCCGGTCCAGCCTGCGGGCAATTCTGCAATGTGAATGATGCTGATATTTTTGCTTTGCGCGCAGGCTTCAGTGGCAACGCGGTCCATAATATCGCCGGTTGCATCTGTGGAGCGGTCGTTGACGGCAAGAATTTCGAGAGAAATCTCTTGCTGCGTCAGAAGAGAACGCAGTGTCTGTTCAATGGCCTGCGCCTCATTGCGCGCTGGAACGATCACGGAGATGAGTGGCTGTACATTCCGCGGCAGAAGCTTTGAATATTTTTCGTCGAGCAGATTCGGCAGCTTGGGAAGATTGCGGAGCGCGGCCAGCGAGCGTACTGCCCACAGAAGCGCGATGAGCCATGCGAGCAGGTTGGCGAACAAGAGGAGATGCATTCTCCTCAGTATTTCAGAGAAGCCGCGTATTTCAGTCCGAGGCTGCAGCGCTGTCTTCGCTCTCAGGCAGCAGAGGCGCGAAGCGCGAGCCAATGAGCAGAATCAATGTACCTGCGGCGAGTGAGACGAGCGTGCCGCCAAGCCCAATCCGCAGCGAGCCTGTTGCGTCGGAGATACGGCCTATCAGACGCGGCGAGAAAGCATCCCCCAATGCGTGGATCATGAACAAATTAATGGCGATAGCTGAAGCCCGGATGGACGCAGCCACAGAATTCACAATAGCGGCGTTGAGCGGTCCGTTATTCAGGAAAAGAAGAAGCTCTGCGGCAAACGCGCCCGGCACCAGCATGGAGCGCGGACCAAAGAAAGTAGCAGCACAAACTGGAATCGCAAGCAGCATGGTCCAGGCAGAAATGAGATAAAGGGCGCGATGGTTCTTTCGCAGCCAGCGGTGTGCGAGCCACCCTCCGAGCACCGTGCCGACCAGCCCGTTGATAGCGGTGATGGCGCCGGTCACCAGTCCGGCTCCGGCAACAGAATAGCCTCCAAAACGAACGAAGAACGTTGGTAGAAAAGTGGAAATGCCACCGACGGCAAAGGTCCACATAGCCATGCCGACGGTTGCGGTCCAGAACGCAGGATTGTGGAGAAGGCCGGAAATCGTAGTGCGGTCCATCGTGGGTTTCAGTTTGTCGGCGGCTCCACGCGCCGGCTCTTTTACGAAAAACCAGAAGGCTCCGGCGATTATGACCCCAGGCAAAGCAGCAATGAAGAACGGAACACGCCAGCCGTAGCGCTGGCCGAGTACGCCTCCCATGAGATAGCCGAGCGCCGCGCCTATGGGAATGGTGACATAGAAGATGCTGAGCACGCGGTTGCGGTCGATCTCCGGGTAGAAGTCGGCAAGTAGCGCCGGCGCGAAGATACTGAAGGTCGCTTCACCGATGCCCACGACCGCATGCCGGATGAGCAGCGTGTTGTAGCTCTGGACGGTTGCCGTGAGAAGTGTGGCGGCGCTCCAGAGAAGCGCCCCGGCCACTATGAGGGGCCGTCGCGGATAGCGGTCGCCCAGCCATCCCGTGAGCGGAGCCACGATCATGTAAGTGAAGAAAAAGGCTGTGGTCAACAGCCCGATTTGCGCATCATTGACCCCAAATTCCTTTTGTACCAGCGGCTGTACACCTGGGAGTACGTAACGGTCAATGAAGTTGAACAAGTTGAGGCAGGTGAGTAAAAACAGCGCGAGCCCTGCTGTTTGTGCGGCGGATGGTTTCGCTGATTTATCAGGAATCGATGCAGGCATGCGATGAGCGCATGATATCAGCCGCTACATCCTTTTTCGATGCAGGAGCGTTATTCCGTTGCCGGCCGGGGCCAGCGTGCTTCAACGATGGTGGAAATACCACCGCGTGGACGGAAATCACCCTTAACCACGGC
>DATHQH010000015.1:0-9838 GCA_035482895.1 Alloacidobacterium sp.
ACGGATCTGCGCTGAGATGGCGGGTTGGGTGACACCCAGCTTTTCAGCTGCGCGAGAAAAGCTTTTCAGCCGGCTTACTTCCAGGAAAGTTCTCAGTTGCTCGAAATCCATGCCAGAAAAAGTCCAATGTAGTGGGTTGGAATTTTGGGTTTGCGAAAGATGTTGTTTATAGAGCTTATAACCTGAAGGCGAAAGAAATGCCAGCATAAAGAGGTTTCATGTAAGAGCTGTGGTGGTGCTCGCATATCGATAAGTCTACTTGGTCGAGTCTCTTAGGGCCGCGTGCGCAGCATGATAACCGCACATGCCATGGACGCCGCCCATGCCTGGCGTAGATGAGGAGCAGAGGTAAATATTGGGGTCGGAGGTGGCGTAGCTGTGCCGGCTTGGACGGAAGAGTGTTTGGCGCATCGTCATGGCGCCGCCGCTGATGTCGCCTCCGATGAGATTGGCGTCCATGGATTCAAGGACGGCGGGCGAAGAAATGTGGCGGGCGAGAACGCAATCGCGAAAGCCTGGAGCAAAGCGCTCAATCTGCGCTTCGATACGATCCGCCATGTCGACTATAGAGCCGTTCGGCACATGGCAATAGGCCCACGCAACGTGTTTCCCTTCCGGTGCGCGCGTCGTATCAAAGAGCGTAGGCTGAGCGAGCAGAACAAAAGGCCTCTCCGCGTGTTGTCCATTCGCCACCGCTCGTTCCGACTGGGCTATCTCTTCCAATGTGCCGCCAAGATGAACGGTTCCAGCACGACAGCAATCGGAAGCCTTCCATGGAATCGCTTCGGACAGCGCGTAATCGATCTTGAAGGTTCCCGGCCCCGGCTCGAAGTAGCGCAAATCCTGCTGAAATTGTTTTGTCAGCCGGTGGCCGGTGATCGAGAGCAACTGCCTTGGGCTTATATCACAGAGAAACAGCGTGTCTCGGGAAAAGCAGTCGAGCACTGTAACAGGCGAATTGGAGTGGATCACCCCACCGAGCGTATTCAATTGCGCGGCAAGTGCCCGGGTGATGGACTGCGCGCCTCCGCGCGGGATGGGCCAGCCAACAGCATGGGCAGCTGCCGCAAGCAGCACGCCGGCAGAGGAACTCAGCGGTGCGCCGAGCGGTAGGAATGAATGTGCTGCGATTCCGGCAAAGAGTGCGCGTGTTCTCGCGTCCTGAAAGAACAGTCGGGCAAAGGTATGTGCCGGCATCAGCGCCGGTATTCCGAATCGCGCCAGCAAAAACGGATGACGCGGGAGATGCACAACCGGTTGAAAGACCTCTTCGGCGAGTTGCATCCAGTGTGCCGCGAACGGCTCAAAAAATTTGCGCCAACGCTTGCCGTCGGCCCCTAAAGCGCGTTCGGCGCTGCTCAGATCGCGCTCAAGCATGACAGCTGTGCCATCGTCGAACGGATGCGCAAGCGGCGCGGGTGGATGGATCCATTCGAGACCGTATTGCTGCAGCGGCAGAGATGAAAAGAACGGAGAGCCGATGGCCACAGGGTGAACAGCCGAACCAAAATCATGCCAAAAACCGGGGAGGGTAAGGGGTAGAGTGCGCGCGCCGCCGCCGATTTCGGCCTCGGCTTCATGCACCTCGACGCCATAACCCGCCTGTGCCAGGACAATGGCGGCCGCGAGACCGTTGGGACCCGATCCGATGACGACCGCATGCCGGCCGTGCCGGTGGCTCTTGTCACGGAGCAGGCTTGTTGTGTCACTCATGGGGTGCCAGTGGCTCCGGCCATTGAACGGCGTCAAAACCGCCGTCGGGTTTGCGGGTAAGCACGGGCGCGTACAGGCCCAAAAGCTGCCGTCTCCACCACAAGCCGGTCGTACGCTTTTCCGCCATCGATGTAAACCAATATTGCCAGAGTACCGCGCGAACGTACTTCGGTGGAGACTGCGAGAAGGGATTTCCGGCAAAGAGCGCCAGGGTGTCGGGGCTGTTTGTGAGCAAACGCTCCTCGGTAAGAGGCACGATCGAATTTTGACGCCAGTCGCCGAGCGAGGCAAACCAGAGGTTCCAGTCGAAGCGTGGCTGGTAGGGCGCGTAGATGCCCGGCGGTTTGTCAAGCGCCTGCGGCTTGTAGCGGAATGGATAGGGAGTCCACACTTGGCCGTCGTTTGACCCCTGGAATTCGATTTCGTAACGGCCGCGGGTCATAATGGCGAAGAGTCCATATTGATTGGCGATGCGAAAGGGTTCAAGCGCGACAATGGGCGAAGATGGCAAAGGCGCTTCCCGCCAGAGCATGCGAATGAGTTCAGCTGTGGTGACGTAAAAGATCCAGGTGAGGAAGACGGCGCTGACAGCGGTTCGCAGGGCCGCCAGATGGAGTCTCCGGCGTTTTGTTGAGGCGCGGCCGGATTCCGGATCGACGACATCTGGTTCTTCCACCACGCCATCTATAGATAGATCCGGCTTGTTTCGCTGCAGCCCAGGGTGGAATCGCCGTGGAAGGAGATGCACAAGAAACTGGTCGTCGAGCAGCAGAAAGCCAAGTGCGAGCACCAGGTAATTGAGGAACGTGTAATTTGCCGTGAGGATGACTACGATTTGCCACGGAGTCACGATAAAGAAACAGAGAATGCGGTAGCGTCGCGGGAAAAACAGCAGGAGGACGATGACAAGTTCGAGCGCAAGCGTGGCGGCAACGGTTGAGGCATGAAACCAGTGCGGAAGATGCTGCATATACCAGCCAATCCAGGTAGGCAGCGGACCGTTCTGGTAATACTCATCCATGGCCGTGAAGTGACGCCATTCCTGATCGCCGCTTAGAAGTTTGACCATGCCTGATTGGAAGTAGATGCGGAACCACTCCCATTGCAGCAGGAAGAGGCTAGCGCGGGAGGGAGCGCTTGCTGCTCCAAGACCCGGCCAGAGGCCGCGCGGCGCAAAGAAGAGCGAGAGAAAGCCGGCTTCCAGCAGCATTCCGTCGGACTGATAGTTGGAGAAATCGCCCGCTGCGCTGACAAAGGAAAGGAAGCACAGAAAGCAGACAACCAGGCAAAACCGCGGCCAGACATTCGCGATGAGCAACAGCGAGAAAACGAGGCCAACGACGGTAATACTCATGAGCGCACGATTGCCGGTTCCGAACCACAGGAGTGTGGGAGCAAACCAGAAACGCGTCAGGCTGGGGAACGAGCGGTCAATCGCCTGTAAGAACTGTTGAACGGGCAAGACGCCTTCAGGGCCGATGAGTCCCCGGATTTGACAGAACAAGGAGTGAAAGGCCGAGAGATAGATGAGACCAAGGGAGCGGAGAAACATCCAGCGCGGAATAAGATGACTGGCGCGCAGAGGATTCTCGTCCGGCAGTGGCTCCGGGCCGAAGAATCTTTGCAGGATGGATATGCTGCTCGCCATAGGATGTTGGACATGATAGTCGTTCCTGCAAGATATCTGCATTTAGATAGACTGGACGTCGGACGGACCGATGGAGAAAAAGCAGACCAAAGCGCAACTGGAGCGGGAGCTAAAGGCGGCGGGTGACGCTGCCCGGGCCGTGCAAGTGGCTCGATATTTCAAAGCCGGTAAAGGCGAATATGGCGAAGGCGACGTTTTCCTGGGCATTCCGGTTCCGACGATGCGCCGAATTGCCCTGAAGTATCGCACTCTTACGCTTGCCGATCTGCAAAAGCTTCTCGATGCCAAAATTCACGATTACCGCGCAGCGGCACTGGAAATTCTAGTGGCGCAATACGTCCGTGGAGATAATAAGCAGCGCGAAGAGATTGTTCATTTCTATCTGCGAAATACGAGTCGAATCAATAACTGGGACTTAGTGGACGCGTCGGCGCGGCCTATCCTTGGAGAACATCTGAAAGGCCGCCCACGCAAGATCCTGCGAATGCTGGCAAAGTCAGAGAGCTTGTGGGAGCGGCGGATCGCCATGGTTGCCACCATGACGCTGGTATGGGCCGGAGAGCTGGACGATGCGATGGAGATTGCCGAGATGTTGCTCGACGACCGGCATGATCTGATTCATAAAGCCGTCGGATGGGTGCTGCGCGAAGCTGGAATCAAAGACCGTGCGCGCCTCGTCCTGTTCCTCGAAAACCACTATGCGCGCCTGCCGCGAACGTCGCTGCGTTATGCGATTGAGCATTTCCCACCAGAAAATAGGAAGAGAATGCTGAAGGGTGACTTTGCATCGCCTAAGTAAGAATATTCATTACTTTCGTGCGGAAAAATGTAAGTTCTCCCTATCTCTCTTATGAATCTATTTGTATGCTGTGAGTAACCCAAATTCTTACAAAAAGGGAAGCCAGACTTGCACGAGCGCGAGCTAGTGAGCGTAGTCATTCCTACGCGCAGAAGACCGCAATGGATAGTGTGCGCGGTAGAGAGCGTACTCAAGCAGAGCTATACCTTCCTTCAGGTCATCGTTGTGGTCGACGGTTCAGATCCGGAAACCATGAACGCATTGCAGTATTGCAAGGATGCTCGCCTGGAGGTGATTGCACTTGAGGAAAATACCGGAGGCTCCGAGGCGCGGAATATCGGTGTACGCGCTGCGCAGGGCGAGTGGATTGCATTCCTCGATGATGACGACTGGTGGATGGCGGAAAAGCTGGAACGGCAGATGCAGCTCGCTGCAAACTCCCGGGTCCGTTATCCGATTGTGAGTTCGAGATTGCTGGCACGCAGTCGGGACATAGAGCGCGTCTTACCACGGAGGTTATTGAAGCCCGGCGAAGCTGTGGGCAACTATCTATTCTGCAGGCGCGGCTTCACCTATGGCGACGGCTTGCTGCAGACTTCGACTCTATTGGTGAGACGAAATTTGCTGCTGCAGGCTCCATTCCAGAAAGATCTGAAAAGACATCAGGACTGGGATTGGTTGCTCAAGGTTTCGCAGAGGCCGGATGTAGAAATTCTGATGCTTCCTGAACCATTGACGGTGATGCGCGTTGAGAGGACAGACGGAAGCGTCAGCCGTATGGGAGATTGGAAGACGTCCCAGGTCTGGGCGAAGCAGAACCGCTCATTGATGAGTGCAAGAGCTTATTCATTTTTTATCAGCACGGAATGCGTCTCAAGGGCACGGAGGAGCGGCGTGCGCATGAGCGCGCTATTGCCGTTGTTCTGGGAGTGCTTTTGGAGCGGCCAACCCGGCCTGCGGCAGATGGCGCTTTTCTTTTTCTTTTGCTTCGTTCCCGAGGACATGCGCAGGCAATTGCGCGACCGGCTATTACGAACAAAAACAGCGATGGAGTGTGAGGCCTACAGCTAGACATGCACAGCTACACGGCAAGATTCCTCCAAGGAATACAGGAGACTGCGTCATTGCTCGATCTGGACTGCCTGGAGCGGATGATTGATATGCTTATCGAAATTCGCTCTCGAGAAGGGCGCGTTTTTTTTCTTGGAGTTGGCGGCGGAGCAGGGCATGCCAGCCACGCAGTGAATGACTTTCGCAAAATTGCGGGAATGGAATGCTATGCTCCTAGCGACAATGTCTCAGAGCTGACGGCGCGGATTAACGACGACGGATGGGAGACTTGCTACGCGAACTGGCTGCGCGGCAGCCGGCTGAATGCGGAGGATGCCGTCTTTGTCTTCTCTGTCGGTGGTGGAAGCATAGAACGGAAAATCAGCATGAACATTGTCCGCAGCCTTGAGTTTGCGCAAGATGTTGGTGCGAAGATACTGGGCGTTGTAGGGCGCGACGGAGGCTATACCCTTGAGGTCGCCGACGTCTGTGTTGTCATTCCCACAGCTTCGGCCGATATGGTCACGCCTCTGGTAGAGGCTTTTCAAGCAGTCGTGTGGCACCTGATCGTTTCTCATCCGCGTCTCAAAGTCAACGAGATGAAATGGGAGGCGTCTGCAGCCCTGGTATGAGGCCCGCAGTCTTTCTCGATCGCGACGGCGTTCTGAACCGCAACGTCTGGAATCCAAGGACCAGACAGTATGAATCGCCGTTAAGGCCGGAACAGTTCGAGTTATTACCGCGAGTCATTCCCTCTTTGCAACTGTTATGCAATGCGGGCTACCTGCTGTTTCTTGTTTCAAACCAGCCGAACTACGCAAAAGGTAAAGCAAGCATGGAAGCGCTTGATGCGATCCATAACAAACTCGAGGCAGCTCTCGCTGAAGCAAAGATAGTATTTACGGCCTTTTACTACTGCTACCATCATCCTGAGTTCTCCGGCGAGTGTTCCTGCCGTAAACCATCGCCCTATTTTCTGCTCAAGGCACGGGATGCATTTGGAATTGACCTGGTCGCATCATGGATGGTCGGTGATCGTGTTACCGACATAGAATGCGGGCGCAAAGCGGGCGTACGAACCATCAAGATTGCCAATCCGCACGCAATAGAGGCAGATGAAGGCCATGCGGTCCCGGATTTATGGTCGGCAGCGCAGATCATAAATCAGAAATTACGCGGATAATGCCGCGGCGCCTCGCCGGATATCTATCTCGTAGCCCGCGGCACAAGCATCCCGATAGAACATGTTGACGGTTTCAAGCGAATAGGCTTCAAGGTCTTTGCCGACGTGATCGAGTTTGCTGAGTATCTCCGGCAGGAGCGTGATAATGTGGCAGCCGGCATCTTCTGCCTGAAAGACATTCAACAGTTCGCGTGGGCTGGCCCATAGCAGTTCGACATTGGGAAGGGGCTCAATCATTTTGACGGCGCTGCGGATGATGGGAATGGGGTCGATCCCCGTGTCGGCGATGCGTCCGGCGAAGATGGAGATGATGGTAGGAACATCCGGGGCCAGGCATGCGGCGACGCGTTCCACCTGGTCAAGTGTGAAGAGTGCTGTAATATTCAGCGCCACACCAGCGCTTGAGAGCCGACGTAAAGACGGTCCTGTAAATGCTCCCCACGTATTTGTCACCGGAACTTTTACATTTACATTTGCCCCCCACGTCGAGATGGCCAGGGCCTGTTCTTCCATGGTCTCTGGATCGTCCGCGAGCACCTCAAACGAAATAGGACGGTCCGGTATCACCCGGATTAACTCCTTCGCGAAGGCTTCGTAGTCGACGACATGTGATTTGCGCATCAGCGTGGGATTGGTGGTAAATCCCTTGATGCGCGGGTCCACGGACCAGGTAAGCAGGCTGCCGAAATCGGCCCCATCGCAAAATAGCTTGATGCGCAATTGATCGATGTCTGACATGTTTTTCTTTCGTGTGTGAGGAAGATCAAACTTGTGTTTCGGCCTTTACCGAATCAGAGGCAATGGAGGATGACATGGATAAAAGGTTCGATCGTTTATCCGTGTGCGAAGAGCCGTAATGAAAGCGCTGCCTCAACACGAGATAGAGAAAATAAGTGTTCCCAAACAGATACCTGCGTCCAAGGCGGCGTGGTTCGCGGATTAGGCGATAAAGCCACTCCACGCCAAGATTGTGCGTCCAGCGCGGAGCGCGCTTCCTCAAGCCGGCCTGCGTATCGAGCGCAGCTCCTACGGAAAGCGCAGCGCCGATCGGTAGAGTTGGGCAGTTTTCGTGCATCCATATCTCCTGCTTGGGAGCGCCGAAGGCCACGAACAAGAGGTCGGGTGCGGCTTCTGTGATGAGCTGGCGAATATGTGCATTTTCCATGGAATTCTCTTCAAAGCCGCGGGGAGGGCAATAATGTCCGGCGATGGACAACGCCGGGTAACGCTTCTGCAATCGATAAGCGGCCTGGCTGGCCGCTCCAGGTAGGCCGCCGAGAAAGAAGACGGTCAGACCATTCTGTGCGGCTTCAAGGCAAAGGCGTTCCATAAGCTCGCCTCCAGGAACGCGCGTGGAAATGGGCCTGCCGAGAATCTTTGAGGCAAGGATGACCGAGATGCCGTCAGGAATGTTGAGCGCGGCAGCATGTAGAGCTTCAGCGAACCGCTTATTGCCTTGCGCCAGTGTTACCAGCTGAGCATTCGGCCCCATGATGAGAAATGGCCCGGCAGCCGAGCGATTTCGAAGGGTTTCCACGGTTCGCGTGGCAGCTTCATCCAGGGAAAGGCGATCAACTGCCACTCCGGCGACCATGCATCGCGAAGGCGTCGGGAAAGGCTTCGGCGCTTTCCTCCGATAGGCCATCTTTGGATCAAAAAACGGAGCCAGGCTCACGGCCAGAACGCTTCCTTTCTGCGATAAAACCATTCAGGAGGTATCCCGTTGGCTATCGTGCCGAGCGGAAAAAACTCATCTCTGAGCCGTTGAAAGAAATACGTCGGAGATGCCAAAAGTGAATGGACGAATGCTGCACAGGCTTTTGAATAACGCTTCGCAGCAAGGTGCATATTCAAGTTGCGAAGATGCTGCTTTGCAGCAAGCATATCCATTGAAATTTCAGTTTTAAGAAGAGGTGCTATGACTGACAGGGGCAGCGGCTCGCGGTCGGATAAATGAGAGAGGAGCAGATATTGGATGTAGAGGCCGTTTAACTCCTGCGCATAGGAATTGCGGGAACTGATACTCGATGCATTCTGGCGAAATCCGACGAGAACTTCCGGCAGGAGACGAATATCGTAATGAAGGGCTAGACGCCACCACAGATCGGCGTCCTCGGCATGCCGAAGATCACGGTAAGCTCCGGCCGCTAGCGTCTTCCTTACATGCAATGCGACCGATGGATGACAGATCGATAGCAGGTAGCCGGAGCGCACGATCCGGCGCAGCTTTTGTGGCGATCCCCGGCTGCAGCGATACAGCCCCAGGCTGCGCTTCGGCGGATAGTATTCCGCCAGCGAGTAAAATACGGCCGCATCAGGATACTGGGCGATCTCCTCTTGCAGACGCTCGATGCGCGTCGGGTAGGAGATATCATCGGCATCCTGGCGTATCAGCCACTCAGTTTCCGTCATCTCCAGCATGCGGTTCAATGTGGCGACGAGTCCGAGATTTGGTTGAACAATGACTTGAAGGCGTGGATCACGGATGGTTTCTAGATATTGCAGGCTCCCATCGTCTGCGCCATCCACAATCGCAAGAATGTTGAAGTTACTTACTGTTTGAGTCAGCAGGCTCTCGACCGCCTCAGTCAGGAAGGGCATCGCATTGTAGACGGGCAGACCAACGGTAACGAAGCTTTGCTGCAAGGCCACTCCTCGACGCCCTCTTAAGCATGGACATGTGTGACGGAAGACCGTGCGCGACGAGTCCAAGGCTGAATAAGACAAAAGTAACAAGATACTTAGTAGTTGTTTTAATTACTGACATATATCTACCCACACAAAGTAGCGAGTCAAGCCGTATTTATAGTTAGCAAAAACTTAGGTAATGTTTTTATTCCAGAGTAGTTCTGCTAACTTGCTTACAAAACCATCAGCTAAGCAAAGCCGCATGGCAGCGGCCTATTGGATTCTCCCTGATGCGTGCGATACGAGAATCGATCCGCATGGCGAGTGGAGGGAGGCCATGGATATCTGCAAATGGGAGAGATCCCGATGCAACTCCGTGGAGATGGGATTGCGGCGTTTGCAATTACTGCCTATGCTTCAAGACTTTTTTTGCGACGGTCGCGGCCGAAGATACTTCCTCGCTGGAGGCGCGGGTTTCATTGGCAGCCATTTTGCCGAGACGCTTCTGAGAGATAACTTCGCCGGCTCCGTGACAATCTATGACAATCTTTCCTCTGGGCGAGAGTGGCACTACGCAGCGTTTCAGGACGACGAACGATTTCGGATGGTGCATGACGATGTGCGAAACCTGGCGGCGTTGACTGATGCGATGGCGGGTCATGACGTTGTAATTCATCTGGCTTCGAATCCGGATATTGCCCGCGCCGCAATCGAGCCTGAGATTGATTTCCAACAAGGCACAGTGCTGACAAACAACGTGGTCGAAGCGATGCGGCTCTCCGGAACGACCCGGCTACTCTATGCCTCGGGGAGCGGT
>DATHQH010000016.1:0-18125 GCA_035482895.1 Alloacidobacterium sp.
CGAAGGCTCGAAACAGCCCGGCGAACAGGCTTCGACGAAAGCAAACAATCATTAGCGGCAGGGTTATAGCGGCGCCAAATTGCCGGAAAAGCGGATTAGCATAGAAACAGGAACCTTGATTCGGAACAGAATGCGGACAGAGAGCAAAATTCGACGCAGCAGAACGGTACGCGGCGCACTCGCGCTCGCAGCCTGTCTTTTGCTGGCCGGATCGGCTGCGCGGGCGCAGGTTTCGAGCTACGGGGACAAGCAGATGGGCGAACCAGCGAGCGACCAGCTGCCGACCGTCTTGAACCGGGTCAACATTGTGCAGAAGCTCAACACGCGGCTTCCGCTCGATGGCGAGTTCCGTGATGAGGCGGGAAGAACGGTTCGCCTGGGCGATTACTTTGGCAAGCGACCGGCTATCCTGGCGCTGGTGTACTACAACTGCCCGATGCTCTGTTCGGAAGAGATGGATGGACTTGCCGGCGCTCTTGAAATGGTGAAGTTCACGCCGGGCAAGGACTTCGATGTCATCGTGGTGAGTATTGACCCGAGCGAGACGCCAGCGATCGCGGCCAAGAAAAAAGCCTTCTACCTGAAGCGCTACGGCCGTCCGGAGACGGCAAACGGCTGGCACTTTCTTACCGGTCAGCAACCGGCCATCGACGCGCTCGCCAACGCCACAGGATTCGGCTATGTGCGCGTTCCGGGCCCGGACGGCAAGCTCACGCAGTTTGCGCACGGCAGCGCGATTGAGCTGATCACGCCGGATGGAAGGATTTCGCAGTATTACCTCGGCGTGGAATATTCGCCGAAAGATTTACGGCTCGGGTTAGTGGAAGCGTCAGAGCACAAGATCGGTTCGCCGGTCGATGAGATTATGACCTATTGCTACCACTACGATCCCCTGCTGAACAGGCACAGCCTGGTAATTGCGCGCATCGTGCAGCTGGGCTGCATCGTGACGCTGTTATGGCTTGGCGGTTACATGGTGATGATGTTCCGGCGTGACGTGAAAGCAACGAAAGCCATGCCGGTTCCAAACTGGAAAAACGTGATCGGATAAAAGGGAACGATGCATTTCATCAGTCCAGTACTTTGGCAGTTTCTCGTAAATTGGCTCACGCACTTTGCGCTGTTTCCACCGGAGGCTTCCGGGATCGCGCCCTATACGGACGCACTGTATTTCTTCTTGGTGCTGATCTCGCTGGTGGGCATGGCGATCGTGACGCTGCTCGTCGTGTTGTTCTCAGTCCTTTACCGCAAGGATAGGAACCCTGAGGCGACGCAGATCGAGGGATCGACGCTGCTCGAGGCGACCTGGACGATCATTCCTCTGGCGCTCTTCATGGTCACATTCGTCTGGGGCGCACTACTTTATTTCCGCATCTACAATCCGCCGACCAACGCGATGAATATCTACATCGTAGGCAAGCAGTGGATGTGGAAGGCCGAGCATCCGGGCGGCCAGCATGAGATCAATGCGCTGCACATTCCGATCAACCGGCCGGTGCAGCTGACCATGATCTCACAGGATGTCTTTCACAGCTTTTCGATTCCCGCCTTCAGAGTAAAGCGCGAGGTGATCCCGGGGCGCTATTCAACCGTATGGTTTGAAGCAACGAAGGTCGGCACATACCACCTTTTCTGTACGCAATATTGCGGTACGCTGCACTCCGGTATGATTGGGCAGATCGTTGCCATGACGCCGGATGACTATCAGGCATGGATGGCCGGTACGACCAGCGGCGCCTCGCTCTCGCAAAACGGCGAGCGGCTCTTTGCCAGTTTCGGTTGCAATTCCTGCCATTCGGGCAATGCGGATGCGCATGGCCCGAACCTGGCTCAGATCTATGGCGGGAAGGTGCAGATGTCCAACGGGTCCTTTGTCACGGTGGACGACGCATTTCTGAGGGATTCGATCCTGAATCCGACGATGCATCAGGTGGCGGGATATGCACCTATTATGCCGACCTATCAGGGGCAGATCAGCGAAGAAGGCCTGATTGATATCGTTGAGTACATCAAGAATTTAAACTCGAACTATCGTATTCAGCAAACGCTGAATACGAGCCAGGTCCAGAGCACCGCGCCAGCCGCAACAGCGGCTGGACAGATATCCGGACCGGGGATGGTGAAGCCATGAGCACAGCGACAATCGTCAAGCTTCCTCCTCAGGAGACGGCCAGTCTCCCCAAGAGGTCGTACCTGAACAATGAATATGGATTGAAGAGCTGGCTGCTTACGGGCGACCACAAGCGTATTGCGATTCTTTATCTGATCTCGATTACGTTTTTTTTCTTCATTGGCGGCGCCATGGCTGGCCTGATTCGCCTGGAATTGCTGACGCCACAGTCAGACCTGATGGCGACCGATACCTATAACAAGGTCTTCACCATGCACGGCATCATCATGGTGTTCCTGTTCCTGGTGCCGTCGGTTCCGGCAACCATCGGCAACTTCGTGATTCCGATCATGGTGGGCGCCAAAGATCTGGCATTTCCGAAGATCAACCTGCTGAGCTGGTATCTCTACATAGCCGGCGGTATTTTCACCCTGGCGGCGTTGATTCTGGGCGGTGTGGATACAGGCTGGACCTTCACGACGCCGCTGAGCACGCACTACCTGAATACACATGTCATTACGGCAGGATTAGCGGTCTTTATTGCCGGATTCAGTTCGATCTTTACGGGGTTGAACTTCATCGTGACCATCCACCGCATGCGCGCACCGGGAATGACCTGGTTCCGTCTGCCGCTGTTTGTGTGGTCGCATTATGCGGCATCCATCCTGATGGTATTGGGAACACCGGTGCTGGCCATCACCCTGGTGCTGGTCATTCTGGAGCGCACCATCGGAATTGGTGTATTTGATCCGGTCAAGGGCGGCGACCCGCTTCTGTTCCAGCATCTCTTCTGGTTCTATTCACATCCGGCCGTATACATCATGATTCTGCCCGGCATGGGCGTCATCTCTGAGGTCATCAGCACCTTCTCGCGCAAGCGCGTCTTCGGGTATACCGCAGTCGCGTTCTCCTCGGTCGCGATTGCAGTCTTCGGGTTCTTTGTCTGGGAGCACCACATGTTCATCATGGGTGTCTCCAATTACTCGGCGCTGGTCTTCTCACTGCTGACGATGCTGGTAGCGGTGCCCTCGGCCATTAAAATCTTCAACTGGGCCGCAACGCTATATAAGGGTTCCATTACCTTTGAGACGCCAATGCTGTATGCCTTCGGCTTCATGGGGCTGTTCACCATCGGCGGCCTCACAGGTGTCTTTCTCGGTTCTCTGGGCATGGATATCCACCTAACGGAAACATACTTCATCGTGGCCCACTTCCACTTCGTCATGGTCGGCGGCATGCTGATGGCATTCCTGGCAGGTATCCACTTCTGGTGGCCTAAGATGACGGGCCGCATGTATCCAGAAGCGCTCTCGAAGCTGGCTGCCCTGGTTACCTTTATTGGCTTCAACCTGACCTTCTTCCCGCAGTTCATCGTGGGCTATCTGGGCATGCCGCGCCGCTATGCAGCCTATCCACCGGAATTTCAGGTGCTGAATATTCTGTCGACGGCTGGTGCGACGGTGCTTGGTGTCGGTTATCTGCTTCCGATGATCTACCTGACATGGTCGCTGAAGTATGGCAAGATCGCCGGCAGCAATCCCTGGCAGGCAACGGGTCTTGAATGGCAGATACAGTCTCCGCCACTGACAGAAAACTTTATCGAAACGCCAATCGTAGACCACGAGGCATACGACTACGAATGGCTGGCACACAAGACGGAACACGAGGTGCAGACCGTTGGATAGTCAAGCGATCGCAACCCAACCAGTTCACGGACACGACGAGCACGCGGCGCATCCGCCATATCTGCGCCATCATTTCGCCACGGTAGAGCAGCAGCGCGAAACAGCGAGCTTCGGCATGTGGCTGTTTCTGCTGACCGAAATCATGTTCTTTGGCGGCATGTTTGCGGCCTACCTGATCTACCGCAACTGGTACTACCCCGCGTTCGTCGCGGGCAGCCATCAATTATCGATCTTTCTGGGCACATTCAATACGGCCGTGCTCATCTGCTCGAGCTTTACCATGGCCATGGGCGTCCACGCCGCGGAAATGAAGTGGCGTAAACCCCTGGTAGGCTGGCTGCTGGCCACGATTGTTCTCGGTAGCGTCTTCCTTGGCGTCAAGGCCGTTGAATATCATGAAAAGTGGGAGAAGCAGCATGTTCCAGGACTGAACTTCAACGCTGAGAACTTTATACATCCCACGGACTCCGAACCTCCGCTGGCGCCCGACATGGCCGCGAAGACGCAGGTTTACTTCTCGCTCTACTTCGCCATGACCGGTATGCATGCGCTGCATATGATTATCGGCATCTCGATCCTGCTGGTTCTGGTGGTGCGAGCGTGGGGCGGAGCGTACACGCAGGGTCACATGACGACCATAGAAAATTTCGGTCTCTACTGGCACTTTGTTGATATTGTATGGATCTTCCTTTTTCCGTTGCTCTACCTGATCAGTCGTCACCAATGAGGATTTGAAAACAGATGTCCGAACATACACCGCACGAAGTAGAAGTACTCGATACGGAACCGACGCACCACTCGGAACACATAGTCAGTCCAAAGGTCTATGGTGTGATTTTTGGGGCACTGCTCTTAGGCACCGGGCTTACGGTCGCAGCTTCCTATCTTGAGTTGGGTATCTTCAATCCCATTGTCGCGATCGCCATCGCCTGTATCAAGGCGGTACTGGTCATTCTCTTCTTCATGCACGTGAAATACAGTTCGCGTTTGACGAAGCTGACCGTTGCCGCGGGGTTCTTCACCTTCCTCGTTCTTATTACCATGACGCTGACCGACTACATGAGCCGTGCGTGGGGTCTTTGGTAGAAGTAGTTCTGTGTCCAGACACGGCGGCCTGAGGGGCCGCCGTTTTGCTTTTGCGATACCCTCCAATTCTGATTCTGCCCAAAGCCGCACGATAAAAATCCAGCATCTACCATCATCAGGAATGGCGATTACCACCGCACTCCCCGAGATGTTGCAGGATTATGCTGAGAATCCGCGCATTACCGTTCGTCGTGGCGGAGAGCCTCTGAAAGGCGGCAAGTGCGTTGTTTACTGGATGCAGCGGGCACAACGCGGCGTCGACAATCCCGCACTCGATCTCGCCATTGCCCTCGGGAATGAGTTGGCGTTACCCGTCATCGCCTACTTCTCCGCGATCTCAAATTTTCCGCACGCAAATCTGCGCCACTACGTATTTTTGAACCAGGGGCTGCCTGATATTGAGGAGGATCTTGCTGAGCGCAACGTTTCGTTTGTGGTCAGGCGGCCGCCCCATCACCAATTGGACAAGCTGCTTCATGAAGTGGAGGCCGCTATAGTTGTCGGCGACGAAAACCCCTGCCGTGAGCCGGAGCGCTGGCGGCGGGTACTGGCAAAGCACCTGCATCTACCCTTTCTTACCGTCGATGCGGATGTGGTCGTGCCATCGAAGCTTTTTCCCAAGCACCAGTATGCGCTGCACATTATGAAGCCGAGGCTTTATGCTGAGCTGCCGAAATATCTAGTCCACCAGCCGAAAACAAAGGCAATCTATGCGTGGAAGTGGCCAGTGCACTTTGAATCATTCGACGTGCGAGACGATGTAACCGAAGGCTGGAAGGACTTCGACCGCAGCGTCGGCCCCGTCGATACTTTTACCGGAGGAACGCACGCCGCGCTGCAGCGCCTCAAAGATTTCGTTGATCATGATCTCCATGCGTACGCGACCAAGCGCAATCACCCGGAATGGGACGGGACCAGCAGGCTCTCGCCCTATCTGCACTTTGGGCATATCAGCCCCATCACAATTGCTTTGGCTGCACAAAAAGCCGTGGACGAGGGCAAAGCGACACAGACAGCCTGCGATGCCTATCTCAACGAGTTGATCGGATGGCGCGAGATTTCGGTGAACTTTGTGAAGTATGTGCCTGATTACGATTCTCTGGAATGCGCGCCAGAGTGGGCGCAGAAGACACTTCGCGAACATGCGCGCGACAAGCGCGATCCGCTCTACACCTTGGAGGAGATGGAACATGCCAGGACCTATGACGAGTTGTGGAACGCCGCGCAGATACAGATGGTGAAGTATGGCTGGATGCACAACTACCTGCGCATGTACTGGGCCAAGAAAATTCTCGAATGGTCGCCTAACCCGGCGCGCGCCTTTGAATATGCGGTCATCCTGAATGACAAATATGAGCTCGACGGCCGCGATCCAAACGGGTATCAGGGCATTGCATGGGCCATGGCAGGAGTGCATGATCGCCCGTGGTTCGATCGCCCCATCTTCGGTACGATTCGTTACATGTCCGGCGCGTCCACCGGAAGGAAATTCAACTCCAGGCGCTACATGGAAAACATCGCGAACGGTCATTGGTCAGGGACTGGAACAGCGGACTAGATACCCGCATAGACCGCAATTCCCTTGCATAGATCGCGCACCAAAGTAACTTTGCGTCCTGTATGGCTTCACGCATAATGAAGCCACTTTCCGCAACTTTGATAAGTCACTGAACGCTTCTGCGTCTTGGTACAGGCGCAGAAGCAATTTTTACTCGTCGTGTGCGGACGAGAGGTACATGGCAACGATTCGCTGGTGGAAGCTGGCCTTACTGGCCTCTGTCGTCGCATTCGGTTGTGGGTTCGTGGCTGCGCAGCAAACACAGCCCGCGTCCGCAATCAAGACGGCTATTCCCCCCAATCGACAACACTCCGCGCGCTTTCTGGCGCAGCGCAGCCTGAATCGCTCGAATGGAATCAGGGAGAGTTCGGCTGAGCTGCTTATGCGTGCCCGAGCGCAGCATGCGCTGCTAAAGGCGTCGTCCACCGCGGTCAACCCCTTAAATGCCCCCTGGACATCTCTGGGGCCATCCGCCGTACAGACAAGCGCCTTCGGTCTGATCAGTGGCCGTGTCACGAGTCTCGCCGTCGACCCGTCAGATGCGAGCGGCAATACTGTCTACGTTGGCACAACCGGCGGAGGCGTCTGGCGATCGACCAACGCAGCAGGCCCGGCAGGTTCGGCTACTTTTACGCCGCTCACCGATACTTTGCCGGTCTCCGCCGGTTGCACCACGCCGCCTCTTATCTCCTTGAGTATTGGAGCGCTCACCGTCCAGCCCGGCGGCACAGGCGTCATCCTTGCAGGTACAGGTGATCCTAACGATTCTCTGGACTCCTATTACGGCTCGGGCATTCTTCGTTCTGCCGATGGCGGTAATACGTGGTGCCTCATTTCCAGCTCGCAGGATGCCTACAATGGCGCGTTGCGAAGTTTTTCCTTTCTTGGCGAGGGATTCGCCGGTTTTGCGTGGAGCACGGTTAACACGCAACTGGTGGTTGCGGCAGTGGCGGAGTCGGTCGAAGGCATTGTTGTACATGCTGGTAGCTCAAGCAGCTTCGCGGGCCTCTATTATTCAACCGATGCTGGTAAGACCTGGCTGCTAGCAACCATTGAGGACGGTCCCCAGCAGATTATTCAGTCGTCACAATCTGCGCCGCCGGGCGATCCGGGAAATCCGGCCACTTCGGTGACATGGAACCCCATACGCAAGCGCTTTTACGCTGCCGTCCAGTATCACGGCTATTATGAGTCGCTGGACGGAATTACGTGGACCAGGTTGACGAATCAGCCCGGTGCAAATCTCTCAACCGCGCAGTGTCCCGACAATCTGAACGGTGTGGGTTATTTATATTGCCCGATTTTTCGCGGGACCATTACCTCGCAGCCGGTCACAGGAGACCTGTTCGCCATCACGGTCGACAATAACAACAAAGATCAGGGTTTATGGCAGGACGTCTGCAATGCCGGCACGAACGGATGTGCATCCGCGACAGTTACATTTTCGAAACAGATCGCGGATACCGCTGTCGATACCGGCGCGAACGGCACCGCAATTCCCCAAGGCGACTATGATCTGTCGCTGGCCGCCGTGCCTTCCCAGCAGGATACGCTATTGTTCGTAGGCACTCGTGACATATTTCGATGCAGTCTCGCCAACAGCTGTGCTTGGCGCAACACGACCAATGTCAATGGGTGCGTCGCGGCGCAGGTCTCGCCCTCGCAGCACGTTTTCGATGCGACCTTCGGCGCGAACGGCCTGATGTATTTCGGCAATGATGGAGGCCTGTGGCGCACTACGGATGCGGTAAATCAACAGCAGCCGACATGCTCTGCCGATGATGCGGCGCATTTCCAGAATCTGAATGGCGGTATTGGTTCGCTTGCGGAAATCGGAGATTTTTCGCAGCATCCTCAAGATCAGAATGCGTTGATGGCGGCGATGGGAGCATTTGGCACCGCGGCTCCGCAAAATGGGGGCAGCACATGGGCGCAGATACTTGACGGCGAGGGCGACTATAACGCGATCGATCCTGAAAACCCGCAGAACTGGTATGCCACGTCAGCCGCTCCGGTTGCCATCAATCAATGCACGCAGGGAACGGCCTGCAATGAGACAGCCTTCGGTTTGCCCGTCATCGGAAATTCGCAAGTGGGCGATGACGGCTATGGGCTTACCGAAACCGCCCCGTGGATTCTCGACCCGCAGAATTCAGCGAACATGGTCATCGGAACTTGCCGTGTGTGGCGCGGCTCAGCCAATGGGTCGGCATGGAGCGCAAACAATGCCATCAGCCCTATGCTCGATGGCATCCAGAACTCCTATTGCAGTGGCAACGCGCAGGTACGTTCCCTCGCTGCATCAGGTACGCCAGGCGATGCTCCCGGTGCGCCTGAGAAGATTTACGCTGGCATGACCGGGGCAGACGACGGCGGTGCGACCGTGGCGGGACATATTTACACCGCATCCGTCAGCAGCGAGGCCGGCGTTGTTGCAACGTGGAGCGATCTATCCAATGCTCCAGTGCTCAACAATCCACAGAGCCAATTCAATTCTGCTGGCTTCGATGTTTCAAGCGTCTACGTCGATCCGCACGACAGCACGGGAAACACCGTCTACGTCACACTGCAGGGGTTTATAACCGGCGGCAATAACGGCTCTTTGGTATACCGGTCCGTGGACGGGGGTGCTCATTGGATCGCGATTGCGGCAAATCTACCGAATGCGCCCGCAAACAGCATTCTCGTTGACCCCAACGATGCCAACACGGTGTATGTGGCGCTCGACACAGGCACCTATGTAACCCGCAATATCAATTTGTGCACGGATACATCGCAGAATTGCTGGAGCCTCTTCGGTACCGGGTTGCCAAATGCACCCGTGATGCAACTGAGCGCGGTCAACTACTCGAGCATATCTTTGTTGCGTGCCGCGACGTATGGACGAGGCATTTGGCAGATCCCGCTGTTGACGGCGGGTACTGCGACCTCTGCGGCCACGCTTACGCCGGCCACGCTTACATTTGCAAGTCAGAAGGTCGACTCACTCAGCAGTCCGCAGACGATCACCGTCCAAAATACCAGTCCTGTCACCCTGGCGATTACGAGCATCACCGCGAGCCCGAATTTCGCAGAGCAGAACCAGTGCACGCAGCCACTTGCGCAGGGAGACACTTGCACCGTGCAGGTGAGCTTTGCGCCGGCGGGAACCGGTCCGCTGCAAGGTGTTCTCACTGTGTATGGCAATGTGCCTACCGGACAAGTGACGGCAGCCCTCTCCGGCGTGGGACTCGCTGCAGGGAACATCCTGCTGCAACCGCTAAGTCTCAATTTCGGTAATTCGCTCATCGGTCAGGCTACAAGCGCTCAAAACATTACGATCTCGAATACCGGCGGCATCAGCGTAAATCTGCAGTTGCCGACAATTACCGGCGATTTTCAGATCAGCGCGAATACGTGCGGGGGTTCGCTCGCGCCCAACTATGGATGCACGATCTCCGTTATCTTCACTCCTACCGTGGCAGGCGGACGCACCGGCGTGCTTTCCGTCAGCGATGATACGGGCACACAGGCAGTGCAGCTTTCCGGCAACGGGCAGGCTGCTGCGACGGCGGTCCTTTCCGGCACCAGCCTGAACTTTTCGCAGCCGCAGACGGTAGGAACAAAAAGCATCCCGCAACAGATCACGCTGACCAACAATGGCGACGTTTCATTGACGGACATTTCCATTGCCGTAAGCGGCGACTTCACGGCGCAGAATAACTGCGGGTCTTTTCTCATTGGACATGCGACTTGCGCCATCTCCGTAATTTACGTGCCGACACAGGTTGGTCCGGAAAGCGGGGCTCTGGCTGTTAACACTCAATTTGGCGTGCAGACTGTCGCTCTTTCCGGTACAGGTCTTGCTCCGGCCGGGATATCCGCACTGCCTACCACGCTGAACTTCGGAGAACAGGCTGTCGGCTCCGTCAGCAGTCCGCAGCGGGTCGTGCTGACCAATAACGGTGGTTCTCCTCTGACTGGGCTGACCTTTGGTGTAAATGGCGATTTCAAGATTGCCGGGAGCAACTGCTCTTCCGGTCAGACGCTCGGCAGTCCAGGGACCTGCTACATCGATTTGACATTTTCCCCGACGCAGGCAGGTCCGCGCAGCGGCTCGCTGACCGTGGACGCCACCAATATTCCGTCTCCTCTGAATATTGCGGTCACAGGCGCAGGCGAGGACTTCCAGGTACTGGTGAGCGGCCCCTCTTCCGCTGTGATTGTAAACGGGCAGAGTGCAACCTACACCGCCCAGGTAGTTTCGGTGAATGGCTCCAGCGGCACCTTGACGATGGGCTGTACGGGGGTGCCGCAGAACGCGACCTGCACGGTGAATCCGGTGATGCTGCCTGTCACAGGCGGATCTACAGGATTTGCCACTGTCACCGTTGTCACCGGAATTTCGAGCGCCAGTTCTTCGGCAACGTCTTCGTTCGTTTCATGGAAAAAGATAAGCATCGCGCTGGCGGCGCTGTTGCCGTGCATTTTCGTTCGGTTCAGGAAGAGCAATCGATCGATGCGCGGTTGGCCCGCTTTGCTGGTCGTGCTCCTTCTGCTGGTTCCCATCGCGTGCGGTACCCATGCCACTGGCGGCTCCACAACGCCTCCGTCGAGCCCGCCACAGGGACCAACAACGCCATCAGGGGTATATACCCTCACGATCACTGCCGCAATCCCGGGACTGCAAAAAAACGTGCCAGTAACCCTTACAATCCAATAGAGCGGCATTGCTCGGATAAAATTAGAATCAAGGTTCCTAATTCGTGATTGCAATTTGTAGGGCAGTATTCATCAGTTCTCTTGTTTTTTTAGTATTTGCTGTGCCCGCCCGTCCAGCCGAGACAATGCGCACCATTACCGTGCACGCGAAGAGGTACGAGTTTGTACCCGCGGAAGTCACCCTTCACAAGGGTGAGCCGGTGAAGCTGGTACTCATCTCAGACGACGTCGATCACGGTCTGGCGGTCAGAGATCTTGGTATCCGTGCTGACATGCCCAAGGGGAAGCCTGTTGAAATTTCGGTAACGCCGGACCGGGTTGGCGATTTCACGGGCAGTTGTTCTCATTTCTGCGGCGTCGGCCATGGATCGATGAAGCTTGTGGTGCATGTGGTGGATAATCCGCAGCCTCCTCATTAACCGTGTAGGTCCCCGCGTGGCCAGCAATGTGTTTCATCTCACGCTGGAAAGCTCTACACTGCAAAAGGCGCTTGTAGCGGTTGTACATAGAAATCTTCTGACCAAGGAGTAATACGCAGTTCACAGCGGGGTATGCCCGGCTCAAACTGCAGGCATTATGCGTAAGCGACTGGCTCTCTCACTTTTATTGTTCCTGCTGGCAGCCATGCCGTATGCGCAATCCCAGACCACGACCGGAACTTCGTCTCAGGGACAAAGCACCGATTGTTCTGACCCGATAAATGCAATGTCTGCGTCCTGCGGCTCAGACCTGAACCAGCAGGGTCAGTATGGGCTGGACAACTATGGGCAGAGCGGGAACTTCGGGTCGACGGGAGAGCGGAATGTTCCCGCTGGCGCTCCGCTCAATACCAGAACCTATACTGATTTAGGCAACAACAACGGTGCAAATGCGAATATAAACCGCAATCTGCAACCGTATACCATCCCGGCGCCACCTGAGCCACTAACGGAATTCCAAAAATTTGTTGCCGGGACGACAGGCCAGGTCCTGCCTATCTTTGGCGCGAATCTCTTTCGCAACGTACCGTCCACCTTCGCACCAGTCGAGCAGATTCCGGTCACGCCTGACTACATCATCGGCCCGGATGATGAGCTGCGGATTCATATCTGGGGCCAGGTAAACTTCAATGCCAATGTGCGCGTGGACCGCTCAGGTTCCATATATTTGCCGCAGGTCGGAGACATTCACGTGGCTGGCCTGCCATTTTCCTCGGTCGAACAGCATCTGCGCTCAGAAATTGGACGCGTCTACCGCAATTTCAATCTTACCGTCGATGCCGGGCAGCTTCGATCCATCCAGATATTTGTTGTGGGTCAGGCGCGCAGGCCAGGTTCCTATACGGTCAGCTCACTGAGCAGCCTGGTCAATGCGCTCTTTGCCACCGGTGGACCGTCTACCCAGGGATCGTTGCGTCATATCCTTCTCAAGCGACAGGGTAAGATCGTCACCGACTTCGATCTTTACGATCTGCTGGTGAATGGCGACAAGTCGAAGGATGCGCAACTGCTGCCTGGCGATGTTATCTTTATCCCGCCGGCAGGCCCGCAAGTCGCGTTGATGGGAAGTGTTCGTCATGCCGCAATTTTCGAGTTGCGGGACAACAATGCGACGATTCAAGAGTTGCTCTCAGACGCGGGCGGTGCATCGACGACGGCTTCTGATTCGCGTATTTCAATCGAGCGCATCCAGGATCGCCATGCGCGCGAGGCCATGGAGGTAGCCTTCGATACAGCGGGCTTGCAAACTACGCTGCGTGATGGCGATGTGTTGCGGGTGCTCTCGATTGTGCCTCGCTACCAGAAGACGGTAACATTGCGAGGAAATACCGCGAATCCCGGGCATTTTGCCTGGCATGAGGGAATGCGACTGAGTGACCTGATTCCCGACCGTGAGTCGCTGATTACGAGGGATTATTTCTGGAGACGCGCACAGCTCGGCCTTCCGACCCCGGAATTCCAGCCTTATGTCGCGGGTCCAGTGCAATACCAGCCAACCAATCCAGTGGACCTGCAATCGAAGCAGGCATACGAGCAGTGGCAGTTGCAAAACAGCATGCAGCGCCTGCCCAATGGCCAATATGTTCCCATCGTCCCGAATAATTCCCAGGGACAGCCAGGCCAGCAAAACTCACAAGGTCAAAAAAGTCCGGTCGTGAATGAATACCCCTATGCACAGGGAAATGTGTACCTGCAGGGAAATCCGCCAGTGCTCATTCCTCAGACAACGAATGACGCAAACAGCGGCTCAACGCAACAGAATGGTCAACAGCAACAATACCAATTTGGCCAACAACAAAACGCGCAACTCACCGCCGCGCAGCAGGCCAGTACCGAGAGCCTAGGGCGGCAACAAAACCAGCTCGTTACACAGAACACAGCTGCGGCTACTGTGAGGACTGATGTGAAAATGTCGGCTCCTGAAATCGACTGGAACTATGCTGTTATTGAGCGCATGGATCCGGCAACGCTCAAAACCTCGCTCCTCCCCTTTAACCTCGGCAAATTGGTGCTTGAGCACGATCCTTCTCAGAATCTGCTTTTGCAGCCGGGGGATGTGGTTTCCATCTTTTCGCAGGCGGATATCCGGGTGCCGCTGAATCAGCAGACAAAGTTCGTGCGTCTCGAAGGCGAATTTATCGGCGCGGGCATATACAGTGCCTTTCCCGGGGAGACACTGCGTCATCTGGTGGATCGTGCCGGAGGTCTGACGCCCAACGCCTACCTCTATGGCTCAGAATTTACCCGCGAATCGACGCGCGTGTTGCAACAGCAGCGCATTGATGAATATGTGCAAAGTCTAGAACTCGAAATACAGCGGGGAGCGCTCGCCCAGGCAAACACAGCTATAACGATCGCAGATACCAACAGTGCGGCAGCCGCCACTACGAGCGCTCGTGAATTGTTGAACCGGCTGCGGCAATTGCGGGCGACTGGACGCATCGTATTACAGATCAGTCCGTCCAGTACCGGTGTTGATAGCTTGCCTGACCTGTCGCTCGAGGATGGGGATATATTTTCTGTGCCTCCGCATCCGGCAACTGTCAATGTCGTGGGCTCGGTTTACGATCAGAATTCTTTCCTTTTTTCGCCCAATCGCCGGGTTGGAGATTACCTGAAGCTGGCCGGTGGACCAAGCAGGGATGCCGATAAGAAGCATATTTTTATCATCCGCGCAGATGGTTCTGTGGTGAGCAGGACAACGAGTAGCGGAGTGTGGGGAAATACATTTGAAGCGGCAAAAATGAATCCCGGTGATACGGTCGTGGTACCGGAAAAGACCCTTCGCCCAACGGCACTTCGCGCTTGGCTTGACTGGTCACAGCTCTTCTCGCAACTGGCCCTCGGCGTGGCAGCCATCAGCGTGATCTAAACGGAGTGTTTCTGATTTTGTGGAAACTGCGATTTTGGGCATTCGGATGCTACATGCGATTTAATCCGTATGTTGCATCAAAGAACATAGAAGATAAGTAACTCGCTTAGAGGTATTTAATTCAGGCAGCATTAAGGTTTGTCATTTATTAAAACTTGAGGAGAGCACGGTTAAGACGGATTGTTCCATAGATCCGAATCGCGTCATTAACAAGCTGCATGCGTCCACTTAACTTATTGTTAACAATAAGGTTATCTAATTTTAGAATGAAACTATTTCCCTCTGTAAAAAGCGACAATTACGAGGTTTTTAATCTTGCATCTAAGTTTAGTTACGTAACAGACAGATGAACTTATCGTGGACGATTCTAAAATGACTTGAATCAATCCAAGACTTGTATACACTGTAGCTTGCTGTACCAGGACCGACAATGAATCCTTCCTCTGTTCCTTTGCAGCCTCGTAGGACAAGTAGCATCGATAAGCGTCTTGAGGGATCAAGCGAAGCAATCAAGCTGCATTCCATCTCAGGGACTGTTTACAGCAGGACAATTGCCTATCAACCTCTGGAAGAGGATGCCTGGAGTTTGTCGGACGGCAAGCGGTTATTTGATCTCGTCTGCGCAACATTCGGTCTTATGGTCTTTTTCCCATTCATGATTCTCATTGGGCTGGTAATTGCAGTCAGCTCTCCGGGGCCGGTTTTTTTCCGGCAAAAAAGAATGGGCAGGTGGGGCACCCTATTTACGATTTACAAATTCAGAACTATGGTTGCCGAAGCGGAAAGCGGCCCTTGTATCACGGTGCAAGGCGACTGCCGAATTACGCGGGTAGGCGCAATTCTTCGTAAATTCAAACTGGATGAGCTGCCGCAGTTCGTGAATGTCATCAAGGGCGACATGAGCTTTATCGGCCCTCGTCCCAAGCTCCCACATCATGAGAGTCTGCACATGCCTTTCCGGCCCGGCATCACGGGGGCGGCAACGCTTGCGTTCCGTTGCGAAGAAGAAATCTTACGTCACGTCCCGGGACAGGATCTCGATCTTTTTTACGCTCGCACGATCAAGCCGCTGAAGGCAAAGCTGGACTGGGAATACATGCAGCGCGCCACATGGGTGACCGATCTCGGATTGCTCTGGTGCACAGCCACGGCCTGCCTCTCGAATCGTGCAGCGCCGTCTCCGATCATCGAGTTTCCTGAGCCGGTATAAAACTCTCTTCTACGCCACCAGAAATTCTCGTCTTGTCGCTATACTTTTTAGAGGAGATCCATCGTTCTCCGCTGAACAGGAAGTGTGTTTGCATGAGTGAATCTGGGACGGTATCGGTAGACGAAGTCCGCCGCGTTGCGGACTTGGCGAGCCTTGAATTGACGGTTGAGGAAGAGACGCGCATGCTGCGCGACTTAAATGCCATTCTCGGGCATGTAGCGCAGCTGAATGAGCTGAATACCTCTGCCGTGCTGCCCATGGCCCAAGTCAGCGAATTGATTGATAACAGCCAGACGCCAACCGTCCTGCGTACCGATGAAACGAGGCCGTCGCTTGATCATGAAGTCGTGATGGCATGCGCGCCGGAGACCGATGGCACATTTTTCAAAGTTCCGAAAGTGATTGAACGGTAGTCCATGACAGTCGAAACTGCAGAGATGAAGCCGCTTTCCATTGGCGATATTCGCAATTCCATTGAATCGGGCGAGAGGAAGGCCAGTGCAATTGCCGAAGCGAGCTTCGAAAAGATCAAAGCTCGCGATCCGCAGATCCATGCATACCTGTCCACAAGCCGTGAGCGGGCGCTTGAGCAGGCCAGCCGCATCGATGATCTTGCTGCAAAGGGCAAACCTCTGCCTGTTCTTGCTGGCGTGCCTGTAGGCATCAAGGATGTGCTGACTATCGAAGGACTGCAGGCGACGGCCGGCTCCAAAATACTCGAAGGTTATCGCGCGCCCTACACCGCTACCGCGGTACAGAAGCTGGAAGCTGCCGGCGCAGTCGTTCTGGGCAAGCTCAACTGTGATGAGTTTGCCATGGGATCCTCGAATGAAAATTCTGCGTACGGTCCGGTGCACAATCCGCATGCTCTCGACCGCGTACCCGGCGGTTCCAGCGGTGGGTCGGCTGCAGCGGTGGCTGCAGGTATGGCGGTCGCCACGCTAGGCACGGATACAGGTGGCTCTATTCGCCAGCCCGCATCATTCTGCGGTGTCGTTGGCATCCTGCCCACCTATGGACGCGTGTCGCGCTATGGCCTGATCGCCTTCGCATCGTCGCTCGACCGTGTCGGGCCGTTCACCGCGAATGTGCGTGACGCCGCTACAGTTCTGGGAGTGATTGCGGGTCACGATCCGCAGGATGCGACCTCGTCGCCGCTGCCCATTACCGATTACACCGCTGAGCTCGATAAGGGAGTTGCCGGACTGCGACTTGGCGTTCCATCAGAATACTTTGCCGAAGGTCTCGACCCCGAAGTGCGCGCCGCCGTGGAACGCAGCATCGACCAGCTGCGCGCTGTCGGCGCTTCCATAAAGCCTATTTCCCTGCCGCATACCCGCTATGCGGTTCCCACCTATTACGTCGTCGCGACGGCGGAGGCGAGCGCGAACCTCGCTCGTTTCGATGGCGTGCGCTATGGTTTCCGCGCTAAGGATACCGGCACACTCTCGGCCATGTATCGACGCTCGCGCGATCTGGGATTCGGGGCGGAGGTCAAACGCCGCATTATGCTTGGAACCTATGTACTGAGCGCCGGCTATTACGATGCTTATTACAAGAAGGCGCAACAGGTCCGGCGCCTGCTTGCGGAGGACTTTCTGAAGGCGTTTACGGAGGTCGATGCGATTTTGACTCCGACCGCGCCGACTCCAGCCTTCAAACTCGGGGAGAAAGTCGACGATCCGGTGTCGATGTATCTTGCGGACATTTACACCGTTACCGCCAGCCTTGCCGGCATCTGCGGGCTTTCCGTTCCGTGCGGCAAATCATCAGAAGGTTTGCCGATTGGAGTGCAGATCCTGGGCAAGTATTTTGATGAGGCGATGATCCTGCGCGTCGCGCAAACAGTTGAGGCGCTACAGTCGTAGCGCCTCGATTCATGCAGAGAAGCAAAACCAACTAAACTGCCTCTTCACCCAACGCAAATTGCAGCTCGCGCGATTCGCTCCAGGCCACGCGCAGACCTCCGGCAACAGGACGGCTGCCCATCAGGCGGACGGCCTTGATCACCAGGCCTATTGAGTAGGGTGCGTGATGATTCGGCCAGAGTTCGCGTACTGGGCGAATCACACCGTTATGGTCGGGATGGAAGACGCGCTCATCCCAAAAACGTGATCCTTGTGGAAACTCCGGATAGTCGCGGATGGCATCGAGGGTGGATGCCAGGATGCGATGCTTCCACGGCTCTGCATACTGCGGCATAAACAGGACGTGGCTGCGGCCTTCATAACGGACTTCGTGCACAAACTCTGTGAACGATGATGCGTTCGACAGGTTGACGTTGGCATTCGGCTCAATCCCGTGGCGGTCGCCGCCGGAAATCAACAGCTTGTTCCACTGCTGCGCCATCTTTTTTACCGTGCGGTTTTCTTCCCAGTGGCGAAGCCCATTCAGCTCCAGCGCGTGGATGAACTCATGGTTCTT
>DATHQH010000017.1:0-44251 GCA_035482895.1 Alloacidobacterium sp.
ACGGTATCAAGCGGCATAACGTTAATTACGTCTTTCCTCAATCCGCTAGTTTGCTTATCTCCGATACGCGTGACCTCGAAAGTATGGCGATGCAGATGGATCGGATGTTGATCTCCGCTGCCATTACGAAAAACAAGGCGGTAACGGTTTCCTTCTCGGACCATAAGTGGATCTGTATTCGGCCACGCCTTATTGTTTATTGTCCAGGTATCGAATTGTGATCCATGCACGGATCCGATGTCGCGAAATGTGAGAACAAAAGTTTCGTCTGGCTTGGGCGCAGCTGTAGGGTTTGCGAACTGCGTATAGTCCCACTCCGCAGGCGCAGGATCTTTCCAGACGGGAGCGCCTTTTTTGCCTGCATATTCAATGACGATGCCCAAGCCCATTTGGCGCGCTTTTTCAAGTGTTGAGCCTAGTACCCACACTCCTGGTGAGTTCATTTCTATGATTGCGTCGATACGCTCTGCAACTGCTAGCGAAATCACCTCTGTCGATTTAGGATTTGGGACTGGATTGCCATCCATAGCGATGACTCTGAAAGTATGTCCCGGAAGCGCAAGTACGACGTTTTCAGTTGCGCTCGCGTTGAGCAGACGCATAAGTACACGCTCGCCCTGCTTCACACGAATCGGCTCTCCTGCCCCCAGCATGTGAGAATTAATGGTGGCGTATTTATAGCCCACGTCAGAGCCAGTAGTGAGGGGCATATTTGAGGATTGCTCACGCATCGTCTCGACCATCGGTACAAATGAGGGCTCCCAATGATGGATCGCGAGATTGATTTCCTGGTCGTAATGACCAGGCTGTTCGCGTCCTTCGATCAACAAGAAGCCAAATTGCCCTGTATAAGTACCCAGCGAGAGGTTGTCATATGCCGATGCATGTGTGTGATACCAGCGAGTACCCGAAGGCCTTGGAGTAAACGAGTAGCGATGAGTCGCTCCTGCTGGAATCATGGGTGAACCTTCCTCCATGGCTCCATCGTTAAGCGAATCGATGGCAAGGCCATGCCAGTGCACCAGATCCTCGTTTGCTGTTGCGTTCGTCACATCGATGGAAACTGGCACACCTTCACTCAGACGAAGCAGAGGGCCAGGAACCTGGCCATTGTAGGCAGTGGTCTTGATGGATACACGCGGCCCAATATCGAGCGTGCATGGTTCAATGCGAAAACTGTGATCAGCATTTGCTGAGAGCGCGTTTGCTGCGAAAGCACGCGGCAGCCGCGCATTCAGCGCGCCGCCTGTAATTAACATACCTGCCGATGAGAGAAAATCTCTGCGATTCATGAATAATCTGAGTCTCTATATGAAAGCGATTTCATCAGGGTTTTGTTTTAGACGACTGCTAGACCCACCATGCCGCCGCGGGCTGCTCTCTCAACACAACGTCACTTAGGAAATGCGCTGCACGAGTGAGACCTTCTTCCGGAGAGAGAAGGCTGTCTTCATGTTCGATAGAGAGAACGCCATCGTAACCAAACATACGTAGAGTAGAGACGAACTCTTTCCACCATTCAGCTCCATGGCCGTAACCGCAAGTACGAAAGATCCAGCCACGATTTCGTTCGTCTGTATAAGGTTTCGTGTCAAGAACACCAGTGCGAGTCAAATTTGCAGGATAAAGCTGCGTATCTTTTGCATGCACGTGAAAGATAGCGTCTCCAAGAACACGCACGGCTTCAATGGGGTCAATGTTCTGCCAGAACATATGACTCGGATCATAATTACAACCAATGGAGGGCCCTGCAATTTCGCGAAGGCGTAGCATCGTCTCCGGGCTGTAGACCACAAAACCGGGATGCATCTCAATAGCGATTTTTACTCCATAGTCAGACGCAAACTTGGCGCGTTCTTTCCAATATGGTGTGGCAACCTCTTCCCATTGCCACTTCAAAATCTCTAGATATTCCGGCGGCCATGGACATGTAACCCAGTTTGGGAACTTAGCATGGAGCGAATCCCCCGGGCAGCCGGAGAAATCAACTACAACGGAGACGCCCAGTTTTTCTGCCAGAAGGATCGTTTTACGATTTACCTCCCGTGCCATTTCTGCCTGCACCGGATCAGGGTGCAAGGGATTGCCATGGCAGCTCAACGCACTGATCGATATACCGTGGTCATCCACCTTCTGCCGAAACTCCTTGAGTGCGGATGGGTCGTCCAGCATCGACAACTTGCAGTGAGCATCACCGGGATAGTTGCCGGTCCCCAACTCTACAGTATCGATTTGAAGCTCTTTCAGCTTTGCTAGTACCTTTTCCAGAGGCAGCTGCGAAAGCAACGGTGTAAATACTCCAAGTCTCATCCAATTACTCCTCGTTTACTGCTCCACATCTTCCCATCCTCCGCCTGCTGCATGGCTTTTGAGCATGGCTGCGACAATACAAGTGGAGCGGTAGCCATCCTCAAAGGTTGGCAGCGGCTCTGGTTTAGCTTCAGGATGCCCGCCATCACGTATCCATTGGTAAGCATCGCGAATCAAGTTATGGAAGGCATCTGCCCATGACTCCTGATGTCCTCCAGGAAGATGAACATAAGGAAGCACATCAGCTGATACAAGCGATGGATCTTTAGCCATGACGGAGTTGGGCTGATCGTGCCGACCAATCCATAGCTGATTTTGTTCTTCTTGTCTCCATTTGATCGAAAGTTTTCTGCCATTGATCTCAAGCTCAAGGTCGTTCTTATGACCAGGAAGTACCTGTCCGACAGACAAACAACCCTTCGCACCATTTTCAAAACGGAGGAGTGCACTTGCCAAATCTTCTGCATTCACCTGTACAGGCTGGCGCTCGCCGCTGCCTTTAGCGGAGAAAGCCTCAGCTGATCCGCCAGAAGAATAACGGACAGGAACCACCGTGGTCAGATCCGCGAGCACCGAGACAATCTTCAATCCAGAAACATGCTCCGCAAGATCACACCAGTGCGAGCCAATATCTCCAATTGCAGAAGTGAGCCCCGCCTTTGCAGGATCCGAACGCCAAGAATAAACATTCGGATCGGTCATCCAGTCCTGCAGATAATAGCCGTGAATAAAACTCAAGGGTCCAGTTTCGCCGCGAGCCACCATCCCACGTGCTTGCTGTATAAGTGGATTTCCGCGATAGTTGAAAGTCACGACATGAGCCACCTTGGCGGCGACTGCGGCATCGCGCAATTTCCTCCCCTCTTCTGCATTCAGAGCAAGCGGCTTATCAGAAATAACATGCTTCCCTGCCTGAAGAGCTGCCATCGTTACTGGAAAATGCAGATGATTAGGCGTCGTGTTATGGATCACCTGCACATCAGGATCAGCGACCAGCGTTCGGTAGTCTCCATAAGCACGGTCAACTTTGTACGTATGCGCTTTTGTCTCTGCCGACTGTTGTGACGAGCCAGCGATGGCGATGATCTCTACATCACCAAGCCGTCGAACAGCATCGAGATGATGAGCTGCGACAAATCCGGGGCCAATCAGACCCATCCCGATTCTCTTCATGAGCGACGCATGTACTCCTTAAGAAGGATTAGCTTCAATTTTTGCCTGTCGTTGCAGAAATGCGAGGATGAGATGCCGTGCTCCCGTCCGTCATTCCAAGGGCCCATTTAACAGCTTCAAAATACATCTTGCGGATATCAGGGTCTTGCCATGCATCTTCAGTGTGACCAAGCGTGGAGTAAAAGACGTGTCCTTTGCCGTACATCTTGCTCCATGCCACAGCAAAATCGTGGTCCGTGCGATGAATGCGCGGATTATTGCTGTAATCGAGTTTGGATGGATCAAGGCTGAGGAGCACGTTTACCTTGTCGCGCGACCATTCTTTGGGCTGATAAATCTCGTCATACTTAGTGAATGCTTTAGGAAAATGCCGAACTGCAGGAAAATCAGGGTCTTCGTTAACGATAGGCGCGTTGAAAGTCATCCACGGGTGCTGATCAAACCACCCGCCGATCATCTCTCCGTACTCGGGCCAGCTGTAGTTCGTATCAAGTGCAGCATGGATTCCAACAAACCCTTTGCCATCTTCCTTGATGAACGACATCATGTCCTGTTTCTGGCTGGCATCCATGTCCAACTCACCGGTTGTACTAGCGAAAACGAGGGCATCAAAGTGATTCAGGTTTTTTGCATTGCGTCCAAGATCTTTCTTGGTAAGCAATTCTGTGTCGGTACGTAGCGTCGTATCCCACAGTCCACTTTCTTTTCCCATCTCGTAAATGGCATTCATCGCCGCTGAGACCGAATCGTGCTCAAAGCCTTTTGTCTGTCCAATGACCAGAACATGTTTCAAGTGGATCTGCTTGGTGGATGGTGGAGGAGCCACGCCCGAATTGTTTTCAGATTGTTGTGCACCCCCCTTCTGTCCGACCAGCCCACCTATCAGCAGCACAATAAGAGAACAGAAAAATTTCCTATGAAGACGCAAGCACTCCCCTTAGCAACCGAATTTTCTTATCGATAATGAAGAATATCGCCTTAGCTTGACTCCTCGTCGAACGCCTTTCGGGGTCAAATCTCAGGGACTTGTCTACGATTACCGGACTCCTCGTTTCGGAGAAGCATCCTAAACAAAGAACCGCGCCTCAAGCTCGTAGCAGAGAACAGTTCACTTCAGACTGCATTCGCCTTACTAACTATAAATCGTTTCAATAAGCGAAAATTTGTGTCCACCAATAAATTCCAAATTTTCCCAAGAATTGGTAACTCCTTACTTTGATTGCGCCTTCTGGCTCCCTTACCGTTGAAGCCCTGAAGAGCATATTCACAAATGCTCACAAGTGAACGTAAGCGATCCAACCAAAATGATTCATGAGCATAGAGGCAAAGCATGACGCTGGCGTTTATCTGGACGAGCTATGAGCGGAAACGTGACTTCAGATGAAATGTTGATCCACACACATTCAAGCATTCGGGTGATGATGCCGGTTAGTTCACACACCGACGTCAATAGTCACGGGTGAAATCCCTACACCCGATGACAGGTCTGTCGTTTTGGGGAAACGCGTCATCTAAGGCTGGTTCCAGAGAAGACACAGCTCAACGAGTATCGAGTGCACGCATCAGGAAAGAAATGTCATCTACTCTGTAGAGGACCTTGCCCGGGACTCCGGAATGGGAGAGACCTTCCCAGCGCGCACAATAGTAAATGCTGACACAAGTCGTGGGAGTATCGTGGGCGCCGCGACGGGAATATTGTGCGCTCCCAGAACAAGTTTCACTCGTGGGAGAAGAGCCGCCGTCGTCGAATGGACGAGGCATACGCGTCCAGATTAGTTTCCGGGCGGAAGAACCAGATGGGCGCGGGATAGTAAGTGTCACCGGTGAAGAGAAGTCCGTTCGCACGATCGATCAAGGAAATGGTGCGTCCGGGTGTGACCTGGGTTGCGATCACTCTATAGTTCGACCTCCAAGGTCAAAGCGACCACAGCGCCGGATACAGTGTTCCCTGGTTCAGGTCTAGTAGCTTTTCTGACACTTGCTCCAGCCGTGTCGCAATCTGGTTTTGCGGCAGGACGATTTGCCGCCAGCCATCCCTCGCTCAGCTGCCGTCGAAGTTCTTTGGCATCCTTCCAGCGATGGGTCTTGGCGCTTTGGCGAATGAACTTGCTGTTGAGCGATCCCCATATCCACTTGGGGCAGCTACAACGGCGCCATGTCTTATCGCCGACGTTCTTACAGTCTGGATGGTGGCGGGTATAGACGGAAAGCATGAGCACCCCGACTTCAGCGAAATTCTGCTCGAATCGCCAAATTGGGGCAAACTCAAATTTTCCCGTCCGAATCGCTAAGTGGCTGATATATAGCTACTTAAGTTGGTGGAGGCGGCGGGAGTCGAACCCGCGTCCGAAATCGTAGTCAACAAAGAGACTCCATGCTCAGTCGCGTTCCGGAAGGTTTCGCGTTGCGCGCTCAGAACGGACAAGATGCGCGCATTGCTAGTCCGTGGATCTCATCTCTATGGCCCGTACCCAGCCACAGAAACCAGCCTGCTGTGCGACGTCCTCTCGCAGCCCGCAGACAAAGCCGCGGAGGACGGCAACTTAATTAATTAAGCTGCGTATGCCAGTTGATGATCGGCAATTATCATTTTCCGGGCGATTACGGGTGCCCAGCCCCCGGCATGCCTCTTTGCCGCAAACAATCCCGTCGAAACCGTGACGCCCCCATCTGGAGCAGCTTCGTGGAGTTTGAAGCCTGTGAAAGATCTACTTCTATTTTACTCCTATTTCGGGGTCCCCCTCCCCCATATCTTTTTCGTAAATTCGTCATTTTTATGGGAGTTGCGAATATCACATTTCCCTGTGCTTCCGGAAAAGCAAAACGCCCGTGGGGTACGGGCGTTCCCTTCCAGGAAGAGCTTTACTCGTCCTTATGGTAGCAGCCGTGTCAAGCCCTCGGGGAGCCGTCGGGATTCATATTATCGGTCAGGGTTAAACTGATCTTCCTATGAAATCGATCGCTTTTCTTCTTGCAACATTTGCATTCACGGGCATGGCGCAGACTTCCACGGCGAGCCAGCAGATCGGTGCTCAGGAAGAATTGCTCTGGACTGTGTTCGCCAAAGGAGACGCGGCTGCACTGCTCGATCTGATGCTGCCCGATTATCTCCATATCGGAGAGACCATCGAGGGGCGTGATGTTGTGCGTCAGTTTCTGGCGCAGTGTCATATCAACCATTACAAGCTGGGCGAGAAACAGGTGCGTCTACTTACTCCGGATTCGGCGCTCGTGGTGTATCCGGTTGCGGAGGACTTCACCTGCGGGCCTATGGATAAGCCGCAGCAGATGACTGGGAGTTTTAACGCAACCTCGGTGTGGGTAAGAAACTCTGCTGGGCAGTGGAAACTTCAGGCCCATATGGAAGCTCCTGCGGGAAAGCAATAGATCCCATGTCTCTTTGAGACATGGGGCACCCAAGTGATACAGGTTCCTGATCTACACATGCGGCTTGTGTAGCATGGGGTATGTTTTCACGCCGGAATTTTTTGCGGGGTTCTTCTGCCGCGGCTTTGCTTGCTTTGCGGTCTGATGCTCGGGCGCAGCAGGGTGCGTTTGCTGGTTCTGTTCCACCTGCGATTGCCGCTTTGCCGGATCTTTCAGGTCAGGATAAACCGTTTACGAACGAAGAGCGGATGGTGCGGATTGAGCGGGCGCGAGAGCTGATGTCAGCGAGCAAGATCGACGCCATCATCCTCTCGAACAGCGCTACGTCATCGGTTTACTTCGCGAACATTCGCTTTGGCAGCAGCGAACGCTTCTGGGCGCTGGTGATTCCAGCGAAAACGAAGCCGTTTGTCGTTTGCCCTGCGTTCGAAGAGGACCGCGCACGCGAGCTACTAAGCGCAGGCCCGTTTGGGAACGAGGGAGACATTCTGACCTGGCAGGAAGATGAGAATCCATTCGCGCTGACGGTGAAAGGGCTGAAGGATCGCGGGGTCGCGACCGGCACAGTTGGGCTGGATGAAAATATGAAGTTCATCTTTGCGGACAGTCTCGCAAAGGCCGGCCCGCAGCTTCATTTAGTCAGCGCTGTTCCGGTGACAGCGGGCTGCCGCATGATCAAGACCGCGCATGAGGTGGATTGCATCCGTCTTGCCGGGCGGGCCACATTGCTGGTCTATCGCTCGGTCTACCAGTCGTTGCAGGAAGGCATGACGACGAAGGATGTTCGGAAATTGATTCAGACGGCGTATCAGAAAGTGGGATTCGAGGGTGAGGCGAGCCTCAACATTGGCGAGTTCACCGCGTCGCCGCATGGATCCATGCAGCCCCAGACAATTCGTGAGGGCACAATCTTGATGCTGGACGATGGTTGTTTGGTGGAAGGCTATACATCGGATATTACCCGCACGTTCGTGCTCGGTAAGGCGACAGACAAGATGAAGGCTGTTTTCGACATCGTTCACAAGGCACAGTCGGCGGCGGTCACGACAGCGAAGCCCGGCGTTCCTCTGGCCGATGTTGACGCGGCAGCGCGAAAAGTCATAAACGATGCTGGTTATGGACCGGGCTTCAAATACTTTACGCATCGCGTAGGTCATGGAATGGGTATGGATATGCACGAGTGGCCGTACTTTGTGAAAAACAACATGTTTGGCTGGGATCTCGATCCGGTTCTCCAGCAAAATATGGTGCTCAGCGACGAGCCAGGCATTTATATCCGGGGAGAATTTGGTGTGCGGCTGGAGGACGATCTCCACACGACCGAGGATGGTGCGGAGTTACTTACACCGCAGAGTCCTTCGCTGGAAGAGCCGTTTGGGAATGTCTCCTGAATGTTCTGAACGAAGGCATGATGTAGTCGTTCCTACATCGTGCCTTCGCGCGTCAGCGATTCTTGATTGGAACCGAGTAAAGCGAGGTCCTTGCAAGGATGAATAGAGTTCGGCCGTCCCTGCCTCCAAACACAAGCTGAATGGGCCGCTCAGGAACATTAATTGTGCCGAGTGAAGTGCCATCCGGCTTGTATATGAAAATCTGACCTGCAGCTATGTACACATTGCCATCCGCATCGGAGGCGACACTTTCTCCGCCTTGCTCTGCAAAGAGCTTCAAGCCAGAAAGAGTTCCGTCTGCAGTTACATTGGCAGAGTAGGTTTTCCCCTCTGACTCACTCGTCACATAAAATGGATGACCTTGAGTTGCTTTCGCCAGCCCAAAAGCACGAAGGACGTCCGACATCTTTGTGCCATAGTAGAGAGCTCCAGTCGTAAAGTCTTCTCCGGCGGGTATGAAGGTGGTTCCATCCGGCGAAACATACTGATATGGCTTTCGAACTGGAACAGCCTGCGGGAAGTCGTTCTCATTTCTCCAGTAGTCCACCGGTAATACGGCGCTCATATCTGGGCGAGAGGTTGCAGGTTGAGGCTTGAGCAGCGTGATTTGATCGGCGGCCGAGTCAGGACGGAAGCTGTAGACTGTGCCATCGCCTCCGTACGAAATCACCATCAAGTTCCCTGCTTTATCAAATGCAAGATTCACTGGGTCGAGCGGATTGTCTCGGATCATGTCCAGATCGTGCTCTTCCGGTGACCAGCGATAGATTCTCTGCCAGTGCGGATCGACAAAATAGAGCCTGCCGTCCGCATCAACAGCACCGCCAGATATATTGAAAAATCCACTTGCAAGCTTTTCTACCTTGGAGTCAGCGGCAACGCCTGAAGATGCGGCGAGTGGCTGAGGAGCTGTATCCTCACCCGACAGCGTGAGGGATCCAATCTCGCGGAAGCGAATCTCCGCATTGTGCGACTGGTCAAACACTGAACTATCGAACGATGCCTTGCTGTCACTGTAAACGTGCAAATTCCGGAATCGAATATTTTGCGAATGCGCTATACGGACCGCATATGGAAATGGTTGAAACATGCTAACTACGCGGTACGAATGATAGTTTGCGACCAGGATATTTTTCGAGTGATCAATCTCTAAAGGAAGCGCAAACGGGCCTTCGCCCCGCTCCTCTTCCGTCTGCAAAGCAAAGAGCTCCCAGTTGGAAACGCGATTTAGCTTCACTTCATTGCGAACGTGATGCTCGCTCGACAACTCATACACGTGACCCGGCGTTTCGGTATCAGAAACATAGAGACCCGCCTGTGCAAACGTATCCGGTGTCCAAATATTGGCAAACGTGCCGCCACCACCATTGGCGACCCAGAGGCTTGGATATTGTCCATCCCATCGACGGTGAATGTCGGGATCTGCGGTATGGGCGTTGTTATATGGATTGCTGCGAGTGCCATCAGGATTATTTGTCCCGTGACCGCCGAGGAAACGGACATCGTCCACCAGAGAGTCTGCGCCTGCCATCCACATCGCGCCGACTGCACGGCTGTTGATTCCGCCAGTATAAAGCCCAATGCCGGTTACGATATTCGTCCCGCCCTGCGGGGTCTTCAGCAAAGGCTTGGGAGTATCCGGCCCTTGAAAGCCCGGCGTCGAATCCGCCAGATCGAACTGAGTTGTGCTGGGATGCAGGCCGATTAACACGGTATCCGGCTTAAGTGTGATGGTGTCGCTGACAAGATAGCGCCCGGTGGGAATATAGATGACCGCGTGCTCATTAATCGCCTTCTGGATAGCGGCGGTATCGTCGGTAACTCCATCACCCTTCACGCCAAGTGTTCGCAGATTCACCCATGTTTTCCGCTCGGGAAGATCGCGAATCGCAGGCGGTTCAGCTGCCGGAAAATTGCTGAGAGGCTCACTTCGAAATGCAGTTTGAATTTCGGCTTTCGCGTTAGTATCGGCGATGGTTAGCCCGTGCGAAAAAACACTGACCTTATATATTTCGCCCGATCCATCGATCTTCTTTCCGCCTTCTCGAAAAAGAACAAAAGAAGGCACATGCCGGCACACAATATTTTCAAGATTTATCTCTGTTCTGGCATTGCTTTCGTTACTGATTGTGAGCGCCGGGCCGCTGATGTTTTCGAAACGCGAGTCTTTCACCCAAAGCTCTTCCGCATAGCCAGGGTCAATCGAAATTGCAGCCGGGACATTCTTGAATTGATCGCGGACCAGCGTCAAGCCAGCTTCATGCTCTTTTATCGCGGCTTCGCTTTGCCCCTCGAAGGTTGAGTCCAGTAAAGTAAATTGCCATCCCGGAGACGGTTTGCGGGTCATGATCGCGTATCGACCGCCGTAAAAATGCAGATCCTCTGCTTCGTTGCCGACATCGTGCAATGCCGCCAGCCCCGACCCTATGTGGAAATCCATGTGCGTGAGAAAACAGTGCTGCGCGATGTGAAAGCGAATACCTACCGCCGCGGGGTTTCCGGCACCGATCTCGAAATCGATGTTGCTCATTGCCGAATAAAAGGTTCCCGGGTTCGCATCGATCACATCCATTGCCGGAGGAACGGTTCCGGGAAAAGGCTGATCGGATGCATGTCTTGTCTGAATACGATGCTGTCCAGCGCCTTCATGCCCGGGCCTTCCCCCGGCAAAGAACACCATGTAAGCGACGCCCTGCTGAAAACCTGGAGTATTTTTTCCAAGGACAATGACTGGGCGGGTCGCGCCATATCCAATGATCCGCACGCCGGGCCAAACATAGATCGTCCGGCTGATGCGATAGCGGCCTTCGGGAACAAAGACAATTCCCTGTTGTGATGTTTCCTGCACCCTATCGATTGCCTGCTGTAGCGCGTCGCTGTCATCGGCGACGCCATCGCCGTGAACCGGAAATTTGTCTTTTGTCAGATAAACGGCCTTCGGATCATCAAGACGAAGCGGGTAATAAGATGCGGCCGACGAGCACAGGCTTACTCCGAAGAGCGCCAGAAGGGTAAGGGCCACTATTTTGGATTTTTCCTGCACTAGCTGCTGCGAGAGCCATTGCATAGTATTTTGTCTTTGATTCCCCGTCTTACCAGACATATGTTCCCACAGCCCCTGCACTTAATGTCGATGTCACGCCCTTATTGCGATAGCGAATCTGAAATGTCTGCGAGGATTTACTGCTGTTCACAACAATCAAAACTCTTTTTCCATCCGGCGTTTTGAAGGCCGCATTTGGCAGGTCATCGAGAAGATTGGATTGAATGCGAACCGACCCTGGACGCACAAACTTTGAGGCGTGAGCGACCGTGTAATATGCGATATTTCTGGTTACTTTGTTGCCGTCAAGTGTGATGGCGCCCTGGCATATGGGACATCCGCCATTATCGGTATGAGGCTTGTTTTCAGGATCTGCAGCGAGGTTCCACAACAAAACGTTGCGGCTCCAGTTTCGTGTGGCGCCTACGAGCAATCGTTGTACAGGTGATGCTATTTCCAATTCAGAATCACCTTTGTCTTCAATCACCATCTGCTCGGTGAAATACAGATTCTTATCTGGATATGCGTCATGCACTTTTGACATTGCGATTATTTCGCCCGCATACAAATGAAAGCCTGAACCGTCGACATATTGTCTTGCTTCGGGATCGTTCAAAATTTCAAGCGGATATTCGGGCACATCACAGTTGTGATCGTAAAGAATGATCTTCGTTGTGATTCCAGCTTTGCGAAAGGCCGGTCCTAGCGATTGCTTGATAAAAGCAGCTTCTTCCTTAGCCTGCATTACCATGCTCGGGGTATTTTTATCGTTCAAGGGCTCATTTTGAATGGTGATGGCGTCGATCTTGATACCTTCCGCCCTCATGCCTTCGATGTACTTCACAAAATACTGGGCATAGGTGTCGTAATATTCCGGCTTTAGGCTTCCTCCCTTTGGGTTTTCATTTGTCTTCATCCATGATGGCGCCGACCACGGAGAGCCTAATATCTTGATCTGCGGGTTAATCGCAAGAATTTCTTTCAAGACGGGTATGACATCCGCGCGATCCGGGCCAAAATTGAACCTGGACAAATCCATGTCCTTCTCGCCCGGCGGCAGATCATCGTATGTAAATACATGGTCGTTCATGTCAGAAGACCCGATGCTGACGCGCAGGTAACTAACCCCGATTCCTTTCCCTTCTGGCGAGAAGAGTTCTCTTAAAAGATTCGAACGCTGCTGCGCTTCCATGCGCATAAGAAGCTGCGCGCTCCCACCAGTCAAGGCAAATCCAAAACCGTCGATCGATTGAAATATCTGCTTGTCGTCCACATCGATCGTAGGAATCGCGTCTTTCGGCGTCCCAAAATGTAGTGGACTTGTCTGTCGGGAAAATAACGAAGCTCGATCGGCAGTTGTCAGCCATACCGCAACATCGCCTTTATGTTGTGCGTTTACCGAAAACACGAAAAGAACCAGACAAGCAATCAGCAAATATCGTCCGAACTTCAACAGCATCCATCCTCCGTGCGACACTTTTCATTGCTGCGTCCAAATTTTGGACGTGCGGGCGTGCTTTGTAGTGGTTTCCCTTAACATCAGCGAGAGTGTTTTATTTGAGCCGTCAATCATTAGGCACTTTTGAGTCAAATGCTGTCAAGCGCAAGCCCTCAAGCATAGCCTTGAGACAATCGTTTGTCTTATTGTTTTTGCGCAATGCATTCAGGGAGATTTTGTCTTCGCTGTTTGTGCTTGCTGAGACGAAATAATTCCATCGCCTTCGCGGACAGAATAAAAGCGGTCCGCTTCCAGGTTATTTAAGGTGTCCTTCTTGCCGTCGGGCCATGACACCTCCACTTTATCGACTCGCGTGTGATCTCCAAGTCCAAAATGAATACGCAGATCATTTTGCGATAAATAACTACCGCCGCTTAACACTTCGCCTGTTTGAACCAAATCGCCAGCGGTAGCTTTGACTCGCGCATTGAGCGCGAGCCGATTGCTCTTGGTACCTTCCAGGGCAAAGCTGATCCAGTGGTTTTGCTTGCCTCCCTGAGCCTGAAGAATCATCGGCTGCCCAGTCAGATTCTCGACAACAATTTCGATACTGCCGTCGTTAAACAAATCTCCCATCGCAAGGCCGCGACTTACCTGAGGTATCTGAATCGCTGGTCCGACGAGTTTGCTGATGTCTTTGAATGTCCCGTTTTGCTGATTAAGAAACAGCAGTTTCGGCTCGTGGTACATCGAGCCGATTTGTCCCTTATCGACCTGGGGATAGACGTGCCCATTCACGATAAACAGATCGGCCCATCCATCATTATTGAAGTCGAAGAAGCAGTCTCCCCATCCAACATAGGAGCGTGTGCCAGGTGCAATTCCCGATGCTTCAGAGACCCCGGTAAAACTCATCTGTCCGTCGTTGCGAAACAGTGTTGCGTACTCATGATCGAAGTGTGTTACGGCAAGAGACATGCGCCCTGTGTGCTGATAATCACCTACGGCAATACCCATATTGGCCTGCTCGGCCCCATCTTCACTCATTGCCACGCCCGCATCCAGGGCGACATCGGAGAATGTGCCGTTCCCATTGTTGCGGTAGAGGTAGTTCGGTTGACTATCATTGGCTACAAAGAGATCGAGGCGGCCATTGTTATCGAAATCGGACCAGACTGCAGTCAGCCCGAAGAAATGCTGCGGATCATCAACTCCTGCCGCTGCCGAGACATCTGTGAACGTTCCGTCTCCATTGTTGTGATAGAGATTGTCAGGCGAGCCCTTCAGTCCGCGCGGACCGCACTGCACATCAATGCCACGATATTTACAAGTCTTGCTTGAGCCAAACGCAGGAAGATCATTTAGATGAAAATCAACGTAATGCGAAACAAACAAGTCTGCCCATCCATCGCCGTCGTAATCGCCGAATGCCGCGCCAGTGGCCCACGCTGAATCCTTATTGAGCCCTGCCGACTTTGTAACGTCGGTAAAAGTGCCATCGCCATTATTGCGATAGAGAACAACCCCTCCGAAACAAGTGACCAGAAGATCGGGCAGTCCGTCGTTGTTGTAATCACCCACGGCCGCGCCCATGGCCCAGCAAGGATATCCGACGCCTGCCTTGTCTGTTACATCCGTGAATGTTCCATCATGATTGTTGTGATAAAGCGCGCTCCGAGCTTTCTTGCCGGAAAGCGCCATTTCGACACTCTGCGAATTCGTGAAATAGATATCTGGCCAACCGTCGTGGTCATAGTCGATCAGAGCAACGCCTCCGCCCATTGATTCCACGATATAACGCTGCTCGGGGCTGGAAAGATGCTCAAATTTAATGCCGGTGGAGTTTGTGATGTCGACGAATTCCGGGAGCGAAGTGTTCTGGTGTTCCGGCGGCTCTTTTGAGGAATGGATACCAGGCTGCTGCCCGCTGCCCCATTGCGAGTGACAAAGTATCGTGACTGCAAGCGACAAGGTCGTCGCGAATCTTCGGACGCAAACACCGTATTTCAGCCGCTGCATACAGTTATTGATGGTTTTTGCTTTCCGGTTCGCTCGGCTCGTCTTTCGATGTCACGCTTGGCTGTATCTGCATTTCCTTATAGAGTACCTGCAGCTTTTCCTTCATTTCCCTGTATTTTTTGTACTCTTCTACCTCGCGTTTTGCGTTCTCTGTCTGCCCCTGCTGACGGTAGAGAGTGCTTAGGCGGAAATGGGCTGCAGAATTAGTCGGGTCGAGCTGAACGGCATGCTCCAGAATCGGCAGTGCCTTCGCCGGCTGCTCCATGGCGATCAACGTTTTGGCCAATCCAAAATTTGCATCCGGGTCGTTAGGCTGCAAGCGCACTGCCTGGGAATAGGCATCGTAGGCTTTCTGAAGATCGCCCTGCTTTGTATAGATATCGCCCAGCCTGGATTGCGCTTTCTCATCGAGCGAGTTTTCGCTTAGAGCAGCTTTGTACTCTGCTTCTGCCTCGTCTCTTGTCTTTATATCCTGTGAGTTGGCAAGCAACTCGGCGAGTTCAAAATGAATACCCGGAAGCTTTGGATCGATTGCAATCGCTTTGCGAAACTGAGCAATCGCAGCAGCGTCATTACCCTGTCTTGCCTCCTCATGCGCCATCACCTGGTGCATTTGCGCTGAACCTGGCGCAACCAGCGAAAGACTCAGCATCGCTTCGCCAGCGAGGTCAGAATAGATTCGGTAAGCAGCATAAAGAATTTCTTTGTTTTCCGGTTCTGTCTGCCGGAGCTGCCCGACAATGGCTGCGGCTTTATCCAAATCATTGCTGGCGGTGTAAAGCTCGATCAACTCCATACCTGCTTCCACGCGAATGCCCTTCTCCGAGATCATCGGAAAAGACGCTTCCAGATCTTTGAGAGCATTTGCGGGATCTCCGCCCCGTTTTTCACTCATGCCGAGGAGAGCCTGAATTTTTGGAAGGTCGGGTCGCAGGGTTAGCGCTGCCCGCAGTTCGGGAGTTGCTTTTGCATAGTCTTCACGGAAAAACAAAAGGACACCGAGGTTGGCGCGCGCGTCGACATTTTTCGGATCGAGCGCGATTACAGCCTGCAATTCTGGAATTGCAAGGTCAGGCCTCCTCTCACGAAGAAAAGCCTGAGCTTTCTGACTGTGCATCTCAATCTGCTGGCTGATGCTCTCTGGCGTCTGGGAGAAGCATAAGGTTAAACCCGCAAGAAGAATAATTCCGGCAACAACAACGCCTCTTTTTGTACTCATGACATCCAGATCATATACAACGTACGATCCCCAAAAAAGAGAGAGACGGCATATTCTGCCGTCTCTTAAGACAATTAGGAGGTTTCAATTTAAAAAGTGATGCGTGCTGAGAGCTGCAGGGCACGGGTTGGATTGGACAGACCCGTAATCTGCGAGGTACCGGTTGTAATCGCACCATTTGACCCGACCTGTAGGTTCGTGGAAGGTTCTGAGAAATTCGGGTGATTGAATGCGTTATCCGCATCAACACGAATCTGCATGCGAACCTGCTCCCAGATGTCAAAGGTCTTGCCCAGGGACAGGTTGATGAGATCGAACCCAGGCCCAAAGAGCTGATTCCGTCTCACGTTCCCGAAGGTTCCGGAGGCTGGTACTGCAAAAGCGGCCTCGTTGAACCATTGACTGACCCCACGGTGCGAAAGAATCGGATTCCCGATCTGGTTGGGATACCAGGCAAAGTTGTTACCGGCCAGCGAAAACGAGTTCGTGCCGCTAGCCATTGTTGGAGTAAAAGGTTGACCGCTCTGAAGGACGATTGTGCCTGAAGTTTGCCAGCCGCCGATAAATGCATCGAGCAGCCCGCTACTGTTCAGGAACTGCCTGCCTTTACCAAAGGGCAATTCATAAAGAGCGCTGCCTTTGAATGCATTCCTGACATCGAAGTTAGAGTTCCCATAGTTCGCAGCCGGATCAAAAGAGTTTTGGACGTTCTGAGTGCCAGCATGACTGCCCCAACCGGAAGAATCGATGTCTGACAGGAAGTGAGACCAGACATAGTCGAAGCTGAAGTTAAATCCGTGTGAGAATCGCTTATCGATGGTAGCTTGCAGGGAATTGTAGTTAGAGACTGCGTTTTCGTGAGGCACGGTTCCGGTCGCATTAATCGAGCCAAATTGCGGGAAGGGCCGAAGATTTTGATCGTTTGCGGAGAGGCTAGCCTCGGGAACCTGGTTGATGTCGACCGGGAAGGGCAGATTGTGGCCATGACTTGCAACATAGGAAAGCGAAGCCACCATATCTGAACTCAGCTGGCGCTGTATCTCTACATTCCATTGATAGGATCCACCTACCGGCTGGTGATACTGAACATAGTTTACGGTTTGACCATTAAATACTGTAGGATCGGTCGAATTTGAAGAGAATGGGAGGTTCGCTCCAGTGCCGGAAAGACTAACAACAGGAGTAATACCGCTGGTATTATCGGTTATGCTGCCTTGCGAACCAAAAGCCCCGCCCATCACCCCGCCGTTATAAGTATCGTTACTCCAGTTATAGGCATAAAGACCAAATCCGCCTCGTATGGTTGTCTTCGGATCGTACAGAAGGGAGAACCCAACGCGTGGCAGAAACGTGTTGTAGACAGGAGACTGAATACGTGAACGGCCATTCGCTTTGGTCGTTCCAAACCACATGGCACCCAGCGTGGCAGTAGCTGGGTTCATCACGGTCGGATCGAATGACGCCATATTGCCATGGACCTCACTCCAACCAGTTTGAATCTGGTAACGCAGGCCCAAATCTAACGTCAGATTTGAACGAATTTTATAGTCGTCCTGGACAAACAACTGCGGAAGTTTCATCCGGCCGCCATATTCCGGTGTTTCACTCGCATTCCATTTCTGCGTCTCTCCAAGCAGGAAGTCCGCATAGCTGAATCCGGTTGCGCTGTTGCCCAGGTGCTGCGCCGTATATTGACCGGTGTAGCTCATCGTCCCGGCATTGATATTGCCCCAGGCCGTGGAGTTGTTCTGATAGATCAGGAACTCGCCGCCGAAATGCAGAACGTGCTTGCCGCGAACAAGCGTAACCACATCGGATGGGTCAAAGGAGTGCTCTTTATAGACCGCGTTGATGTCGGATGAAATGATGGCATTGTTGTTGAGATTGCCAGCATTATAGTTCGTGATATTAATGCTCGGGAAATTGTCCGCTTTGGCGAACTGCCAGCCAAGCTGGGCTGGGTATCCCTTATCGAGCGTCGCAGGCACAAAGAAGTTAAGCTGATTGGTATAGCCCATCCTGAGTTCGTTGGTCGTAGATGGACTAATGGTCCACACGTCTGTAGCCTGGGCATTCACCCTGCTTACATCGCCCGTTCGGCAATTGATGGGACAGATACCTGCGCCGAAGCTTTCGCCCGGATTGTCTCCATCCGTGACGGAGAGTGTGAGTCTATTGTTAGATCTGAAATCATAATCCATGCGTCCAAAATACCGAGTGAACGGATTTCCAGCGCCCGAAGTATAGGTGTAATTGTTGGCAAGCAGGCCATTGGATTGGAGCACCCCAGCTGCGTTGGAAGCGGGGAAGAATTTCTGGAGATTTGCGGCGACGGGATCAATCCGCCCAGCGGGGATCCTGTTCCCGTTATGGTATTCATCCGCGAAAGAGGTCCGACTGACGCAAGGGCATGTCGATACCGAACCATCCGGATTGGTAACCGTGCCCGTCTGCTGAACTACTGTCGTAGCCGGGTCGTAAAGGGTCGGATATCCAGTGAAGTCTCCGCCCATGACGGCTGGAGTGGGAATTGTATACGCTACGGTGGGATTGCCGCCGTTATTGATGATCTTGTCGAAGTCGAAGAAGAAGAAGAGCTTCCTTTTGAGAATGGGACCCCCGATTGAACCTCCGAAATTGTTAAAGCGAAGGGTTGACCTCGTCTTGGTCTGTCCGGGGAAGGTGTAGTTGTACGCATTCAGCGCATCATTTTGAAAATACTCGTAGGCGGACCCATGGAATCTGTCGGTCCCACCTTTGCTGATTTGGTTGTAAAGCGTACCGCCGATGCCATACTGCGCAGAAAAATTGGCAGACATGATATTAACTTCCTGCACAGTTTCCTGAATGTTGATATCAGAGTTCGCGCTTGCCGGCAGTGTCGTAGTCGCGCCGTCTGCAAGGACCGTGCTGAAGGGCAAGTTACCGTTCACAGCAAGCGTCGTGCCATTCGAAGTACCCGTACCTGTGACCCCCTGTGCTCCCATGGGAACGCCCGCAGCGCCTGGCAACAGAATAACGAAGCTCGACCAATCCGGACCTTTGCCTACCTGCGGAAGCTCCGTCAGCGTCTGGGAGTCCAGTGTGGTGGATTGCGCCCCAGTTTCAGTCGTCAGCAAAGGCACATCTGCAGTCACCATGACCTGCTGCGAGGTCGAGCCTATATTCAGCACGGCACTTATGTTTGTTACCCCAACCTGGAGCGTGATTGGGCCGCGTACAAGCTGCTCAAAACCATCTCGTGTAAAAGTGACTTTATAGTTTCCTGCCACAATGGAAGAGGTGTCGAACAGGCCGTCGCTGTTGGTGACAAAGTCCTTCGATATACCTGTATCGACGTTCAGTACCGCGACTTTCACGCCGGGGATCACAGCCCCGGTAGAGTCAGTCACTGTGCCGCGAATATCTCCTGAATTTGTGCTTTGGGCAAGGCTTAGTCCGCTTGCGCAGAGCAGCAGACATAACAAACTCCAACGAATCGCATCTCTCATATACTGCCTCCGAAAAAGTTTCTTTCAAATACCGCGTATACATTTACGCTTCATGCTCGATGTAGCTGCAATCCAGACATTTTCATCTGCCAGTTCAACCGGCATGCTCATCGATCGGCTAATGAACACCGGATCCAACTCCAACGAATATCAGTGATTAAAATCATTAGACAATCGCTTGTCTTGACGGTTAAATAAAACCACCCTACAACCGCGCTGCACATTACAGCGCCTCACCGCAACAATTGTCAAGCGCGAAAATATCCTTAATTTTTCAGCAGACAATCGTTGGTCTATGTAATGATGCCTAGCGTGCCAAGAATGCATTGTGGCCACATATTGGCGCGACGAACAGACGTTTTGACCTTCAAAATTTTGAGAGTATTAGAAAAACCGATTGTCTTAATCTTTGTTGTGCTGTTAGATACAGGCATTTGAAGCTCAGGATATTGACCAATGCATTGGAATACACGTCGCAGCTTTATCAAGCAGAGTGCCGCTGTAATCGCTTCCACCTCTGGCCTGAAAAACCCTGTACTGCGTAATTTTGCGATGCCGGCGTCTGGAGTGGTGCGTGCCTGGATGACGACTCAAGAGAAACGATTTAGTCCGATAGAAATTTCAGGGTGGAGACCTGACTCAGGAGCCTCGGAATCCGGCCTTGAAATCGACGCGACCCAGACCTTTCAGAGTATTCTCGGCTTCGGCGGCGCCTTTACCGACGCATCCTGCTATCTGCTGAATGAGATGGAACCTGACGCGCGCCAGAAATTGCTGGCCGAACTGGTCGGGCCGGACGGACTGAGGTTGTCCGTAGGACGTACCTGCATTGGTTCCAGCGACTACTCGCGCACCGCCTACAGTTTCGATGATGGGTCCGATCCCGATCCCGAACTCAAGCGATTCAGCATAGCGCACGATCGAGAATACATTCTGCCCATCCTGCGTGTCGCTCAAACCATCAATCCTGAAATCTTCCTGTTTTCCGCTCCCTGGAGTCCACCCGGATGGATGAAAACAGGCGGATCGATGCTGGGTGGATCGATGCGAAAACATTATTTCGCCTCATATGCAGAATATTTTGTGAAGTTCCTTCAGGCTTATCAAGCGGAAGGAGTAAAAATTCGCGCCACCACGACACAGAATGAAGTAGACACCGATCAGGACGGCAGGATGCCCGCAGCCGAGTGGGGGCAGGAGTACGAGGCTGCTTTCATCAGAGAGCATCTGGGACCAGCATTTGAACGCGCTTCTCTCGACACCAAGATCTGGCTGCTCGACCATAACTACGACCTGTGGGGCCGCGCCCTGGATCTTCTGAGCGATCCAGGGGTCTACAAATATGTGGATGGGGTTGCATGGCATGGTTACATGGGCACTCCTGACGCGATGACCCGCGTGCATAACGCATTTCCCTCCAAGCATGCCTATTGGACGGAGGGTGGCCCTGAGCTCTCACATCCGGGCTATGAGACAGACTGGACCAAATGGTCGAGCACTTTTGCGCAGATATTGAAAAACTGGGCGCGCTGCATCGTCAGTTGGAACCTGGTGCTCGACGAAAAGGGTTCGCCTAACATCGGGCCGTTTGCCTGTGGCGGCGTCGTCACGCTGGACTCAAAGACCCGCGAGATAACTCGCAGTGGCCAATATTGGGCGTTCGCCCACTACTCCAAGGTGATCGAGCGAGGTGCTCAGGTGATTGCATCGCACGGCTCATTTACTGATGTGGAACACGTAGCGCTGAAGAACCCAGATGGCAGTTACATTCTCGTCGTGTCGAATCAGGGTGCTGATCGTCAACTTTCGTGCCGTTTTGGGGGTCAGTTGCTCAATCTGGAACTTCCCCATGACTCGGTCACCACCCTGCTTTGGACATGATGACGGCAGATTTATTTCACAACGTGAAGGACGAAAGGACGCTCGAACCATATTCCTTGAATAGAACAGGTTAAGATACGATGAGTTATTAAGTGCAAGCCCCCTCTGCACGCCTCATTTCTGCAAAGCACATTGTGTGCGCGGCAAGAGATGAATAACTGAACATGAATCCATCGCACGGCAACATTTATCCGGCAGAACATTGACGAAGAAGACAAATATTCCTGCTAAATCGAAACTCCCCAGGAGCCCTGTCAGGCTCAAGGAGCTGGCTCATTATCTAAGCTTGAATCCGTCAACGATCTCAGTTGTGCTGAATGACACACCGGGACGCTCGATTCCAGATGAGACGCGGAGACGGATCAAAGAAGCAGCGAAGGAGTTCAACTACCAGCCAAATCTTCTCGCTCGCTCATTTCGCAGCCGACGAACGTTGACACTCGGTATTCTTGTGCCCGAGCTTGGCGATGGATATCACACCGCGGTCATGACTGGCGTTGGTGATTACCTGGTTGAAGCAGGCTACTTCTACTTCACAGCGCATCATCGACATCGCCCAAACTTGGTCGAACAATATAGTAAGCAGCTGGTTGCTAAGGGCGCCGAGGGGCTGATCTGCATTGACACGGCGCTCGAACATTCGCTCTCCGTGCCAGTAGTTGCTGTTGCAGGGCATCGCCATATCGAAGGAGTCACGAATGTCGTGCTCGACCACCGCCGTGCAGCCGAACTAACGTTGACTCATCTATACTCACTCGGTCACCGTCGTATCGCGTTCATGCGAGGACAACCCTTCAGCTCTGACTCAGACGACCGCTGGCGAGGTATCGTTGAGGTAGGCAAGGAGTTGGGCATTGAGATCAGGTCTGAACTCACCGTTCAGCTCAATCGGGATATCAGCTCTCCCGAGCTTGGCTATCCGGTAGTGCAGCAGCTTTTCGATGGGAAACGAAATTTCACAGCGTTGGTGTGCTTCAACGATATTGCCGCGATTGGCGCCATCCGTGCCATCCACGATCTGGGCCTGCTTGTACCGAATGACATTTCAGTGATCGGGTTCGACGATATCAAAGCCGCGGCCTACATTAGTCCTAACTTGACTACGATCCGTCAACCACTGTCAGAAATGGGCCGACTTGCAGCCCAGTGTATTGTGAACCGCCTCAATCGCACAGAAAGCTTCCGCGAACAGGTCGCCTTCGAGCCGGAACTAGTGATCCGTGAGTCGACATGTTCCGTCAAGCCGCAGACCCAGTTCAGCGGCGCAGGAGTAACAGGCTCATCCCGGAAGAGTAGGAATGGTTCCCTCGTCAAGAAGTGAAGAACGGCCGACAGTCCAGTTAATCGCCTGCCTTTATTTTGGATTTATTTTGACGGGTATTGGCACCACGCTTCTTGGCTGCATACTTCCTGGGCTTAGCATCCTATGGAACCTGAATGATAGCCATTCCGGCTTTCTTCTTGCCGCCCAGTTTTCCGGTTCATCGTGCGGCGCACTCCTCGTGAAATCACGGTTATATACAAGTCTCATTCGAGGCTATCTCTTACTGGTCGTAAGCGCTTTATCGGTTGCTTTTTCTCATGGCCATTTTGCTGCACCTCTGTTGTTTTGTTTTGGATTAGGGCTTGGATCGGCCATGACCGCAACCACCATGATCATCGGACGCCTTTACAGCGCAACCCGCGGTGCATCGCTTTCTCTCCTCAACGCCTTCTGGGGTCTGGGCGCAGTTCTCTCTCCGCCTATCGTCACTGCATGGGCTCATTTTCGCTCTTTCCCACGGCTTTATTTTGGCATGGCAGTGGTGACGATTTTGCCGCTCATCCTGCTTGGCATGCAGCATGTCTACCTGACGCGTCTGCCTGACGATTTCACTCTTTCATACAGTTTGCATACGCGGATTTCCCTGTTGGTGCCCTTGGGTCTATTCGCTTTTCTTTATGTCGGAGTCGAAACTTCCATCAGCAGCTGGATGATGACGTATGTTCACCGCCTGCCTCTCTCAAGCAGCATGTATGCTCCAATCGCAACGTCCATTTTCTGGATCGCTCTGCTCAGCGGTAGAGCAGCTACCCCGACGGTTTTGAAAAAGCTCTCTGAGTCACGACTTCTTACGCTCTCTCTATCCGTGCTTCTGGTGAGCAACGTCATGCTGCTTCTGAGCTATACATCGGTCATGAGCCTTACGAGCGCAGCGCTCGCGGGCTTGATGCTGGCTCCTGTTTTTCCGTTGTGCCTGTCCCGAGTTCTGGCGATTACCAGCCGTCCATCGGAATCCAGATGGATTTTTGCCATCAGCGGGCTCGGCGGAGCTGTACTCTCCTGGATGACCGGTCAACTGGCAACTGCGAGTGGATCGCTTCGGACAGGCCTCATCGTTCCGCTTCTGGGATCGTGCATCATGCTTTTTCTGCACTTTCGTACGAATTCTCTTCCCCAGCAAAACGACATCTAACGTCCAGACGAAAGAACGAGCCAAGGAGTGACTTCAACTCGCCCATGATGGCGCGAAGAGCACAGTCGAGCCTTCAAGTAATTTTCATCCATTCGTGATCTGCGTGGAGTAGGCGTCTCGAGGGGTGATGATTTAACCTGAATGTTACTGCAACTATCCGTAGGATTTGATCGTCCTAAAAATACGCCAAATTTTGGCAAGATAAGAGGTTGCGATTATTTCCACGGGTCTTCTGTGCCCGTTGAAACAACCGGTGGCTCAGCCACCCAACAATCATTTTGAACAGCAACTCTTAAAGGGAGGCTGCGACCAAAGGTGCAACAAGACAAGATGGATCAAGAATTGCCTGAGACCATTCCTCCCGATCATCAGCTGCCGAGCACTACCGGCGACATTCCGAAACCTCCCCGCAAGAAGCGCCAGTGGCTTTGGGTGGTGCTTTTGCTGGTCTTTGCCCTCATCCTCGTCCTTATTTTGCGGCATCATGACCAAATTCAGCGAAACGCGGGCCGTCGCGGCATGGGGGGTCCGGTAACGCTGACCGTTACTACTGCCCATAAGGGCGATATCGGGGTCTACCTGGATGCTATTGGCACAGTCACACCCGTATATACGGCTTCCATCTTTAACCAGGTCGTCGGCGTCATCACGCAGGTGCATTACCGGGAGGGTCAGACTGTTCGGAAAGGTGATCCGCTTGTCGACATCGATCCTCGCCAATTTGAAGCGCAGGTCGAGTCAGCACAGGGAGCGCTCGAACGCGACACTTATATACTGGCGCAATCCAAAATGGACCTGGATCGATTCCAGCAAGCCTGGAGCCGCAACGCCATTGCAAGGCAGCAGCTGGATGATCAGATAAAGATCGTTGCTCAGAACCAGGGGCTTGTACGGTCCGATCAGGGAACGCTTGATTTCAATAAGGTTCAGCTTTCCTACTGTCATATCGTCGCGCCTTTCACCGGGCGTGTCGGCCTGCGCCTCGTGGATCCCGGGAATCTCGTGCAGGCCAGTGGCAGCACAGTGCTCGCGGTGATCGCACAGGTACAGCCCATCACGGTAGTTTTCACGATAGCCCAGGATTTTCTCCCCCAGGTGCTCGAGCAGATTCATCACGGTGCCCATTTATCCGTTGATGCTTATGATCGGGAACAAACCAGGAAGATCGCCACCGGCAAATTGTTCGCGCTGGATAATCAGATCGATACCACGACCGGTACCCTCAAGCTCCGCGCCTCTTTTGACAACCGTGACAACAGCCTGTTCCCCAACCAGTTCGTGAATACCCGTCTGCTCGTAACCACGCAACATGGCATGACCCTGATTCCGTCCTCAGCCATTCAGCACAACGGGCAGAACTCCTTCGTCTATGTCATCACCAATGGCGTTGCAAATGTGAAGGATGTAAAACCTGGCACAACCGATAAGGGAATAACCGCTGTGGAAGGCATCAATCCGGGAGATGTGTTGGCAACCAGCAGCTTTGAAAAGCTGCAGAACGGCTCGAAGATCATCATCTCCAAACAACCTCTGCCCCAAGACACAATCGAGAGCGACGCGCCGTGAATCCGTCCCGCCCATTTATTCTGCGGCCAGTCGCAACCTCGTTGTTAATGGCCGCGATCCTGCTTGCAGGCATGGTTGCATTTACGCAGCTGCCCGTCTCTGCGCTGCCGGAAGTGGATTACCCCACGATCCAGGTGCTGACCTTCTATCCCGGAGCCAGCCCGAATGTGATGGCCACTACGGTCACCGCTCCTTTAGAGCGCCAGTTTGGGCAGGTCGCGGGATTGAGCCAGATGACCTCCATCAGTTCCGGAGGAAGCTCGGTCATTGTTCTGCAATTTAACCTCTCGCTCAACATCGATATTGCAGAACAAGAAGTTCAAGCCGCCATCAACGCCGCACAAAGCCTGCTGCCCTCCGTGCTGCCCACGCCACCGGTTTACAGTAAGACGAATCCAGCCGATCCGCCGATTCTGACTCTCGCGATTACCTCGAATTCCATCCCGCTGCCGCAGGTTCAGGATCTCGTCGATACGCGTCTGGCTCCCAAGATCTCGCAGCTCAGTGGCGTAGGGCTGGTCAGCCTCAGCGGTGGCCAGAAACCTGCCGTGCGCATCCAGGTCAACCCGGCCCAGTTGTCTTCCTATGGCATCAACCTTGAGGATGTGCGGACTGCTCTGACGGAAACCAGCGTGAACGGCGCCAAGGGAAATTTCGATGGTCCACGGCAGAGTTATCAGATAGACGCGAACGATCAGCTTGAAAAGAGTGAGGAGTACAAGAGAGTCGTCGTCGCGTATCGCAACGGTGCGCCCGTCCTGTTGGAAAACGTCGCGTCCGTCGTGGATGGCGTCGAAAATAACAATCAGGCCGCTTGGATGAACCAGACACCAGCGGTCATTCTCAATGTGCAGCGCCAGCCTGGCGCCAATACCATCAGCGTCGTCAAAAGCATCAAGCAGCTTCTGCCGCAGCTCCAGGCCAATCTGCCAGCCGGCATCAAAGTCACCACACTCACCGATCTCACTACGGCGATTCAAGCCTCAGTCGACGATGTCGAATTTGAATTGATGCTCACCATCGCGCTGGTTGTGATGGTCATCTTCCTCTTTCTTCGCAGCCTTTCAGCAACCATCATCCCCAGCGTCGCGGTGCCGCTCTCGCTTGTCGGCACATTCTGCGCCATGTACGTTCTGGGTTACAGTCTCGATAACCTCTCGCTGATGGCGCTCACCATTTCCACCGGCTTCGTAGTGGATGATGCGATCGTCATGATCGAGAACATCTCGCGTTATTTAGAAGAAGGCGACACACCGATGGAGGCTGCCCTTAAGGGCGCGGGGCAGATCGGTTTCACCATCGTGTCGTTGACTGTCTCGCTGATCGCTGTTCTTATTCCACTGCTCTTCATGGGTGATGTGGTCGGACGCCTCTTCCGCGAATTCGCCGTGACGCTGGCTGTCACCATTATTATTTCGGCCGTAGTCTCGCTTACGCTCACACCCATGATGTGTTCTCGGATTCTGCGCCATAACCCGGAGGCTCAACAGGGTCGCGTTTATCGCGCATCGGAGAGGGCGTTCGAGCGCATGATCGCCTTCTACGGACGGACTTTGAAGTGGGTTTTGCAGTACCAAACCATTACCCTGCTGGTAGCCCTCGCCACACTGATCCTTACGATCCTGCTCTATATCGCCATACCCAAGGGCTTTTTCCCGGTGCAGGACACAGGCGTCATCCAAGGCATCTCTCAGGCGCCCCAATCGATATCTTTTCAAGCCATGTCCGAGCAGCAGCAAAAACTGGCTAAGATCATCCTCGCCGATCCAGCAGTGGAAAGCATTTCTTCCTTCATTGGCGCCGATGGAACCAACACAACTCTCAACAGCGGCCGGTTTTCCATCAACCTCAAACCTCTTGACCAGAGGGATGGCAGCGCATCGGACATCATTCGCAGGTTACAGCGAGAACTCAGCGACATCCACAGCGTCAGGCTATACATGCAGCCTGTGCAAAACATCACTGTCGATGATCGCGTCAGCCGAACCCAGTACCAATACACGCTAGAGGATCCGAACGGTGACGAACTCGATGAATGGACAAACCGCTTCGTAGCTCAGCTTAAAAAACTGCCTCAGCTCGAAGATGTCGCAACCGATCAACAAACAGGAGGTAGGGCAGTTTCTCTCATGATCGACCGCGTCAGTGCGTCACGGATGGGGATCGCTCCAGTTACGGTTGACAACACGCTTTACGACGCGTTTGGACAGCGCCAGATCAGTACGATGTACACGCAGTTGAATCAGTACCACGTAATCTTGGAGGCGCAGCCGGAATTTCAGCAGCGTCCGGGTCAACTGAGCAATATTTACGTCCAGTCAGGAGCCTCCAACGGAACCAGCGGTCCTGGCGCAGCGACTTCGTTCTCATCCTCCGCCTCTGTTTCAGCCGGCTCAAACGCAACCACTACATCGGTTTTATTTACGCCCTCCGCAAATACGCTTGCTCCTCCGACGAGGATTCTCACCCCAACATCAACCGCATCGAATACCGCCAGCTCCTCCAGCAGATCAAGCGCCATTCCTTTGAACGCTTTTACCAACTTCAAGGTCACGCCAGCGGCACTCTCCATTACCCGTCAGGGACAGTTCCCGGCCGTGACGATTTCCTTCAACCTCGCTCCCAATGCCTCGCTTGGTGGCGCCATCACGGCCATCGACAGAGTCGCAACAGACATGCACTTTCCACCAAGCCTACAGTACGAGTTCCAGGGAACTGCGGCGGCTTTCAAGAACTCTCTTTCAAACGAATCTCTGCTCATCCTTGCTGCCCTGGTCACCGTGTACATTGTGCTGGGTGTCCTCTATGAAAGCTTTATCCACCCAATCACGATTCTCTCTACCTTGCCTTCGGCAGGTGTCGGCGCGCTGCTTGCGCTCATGATTTTCAAGCAGGATCTCAGTGTGGTTGCCATCATTGGCATCATCCTGCTCATCGGTATCGTAAAAAAGAACGGCATCATGATCGTCGACTTTGCACTTGAGGCTGAGCGCGAACACGGTCTGGACTCGACCGAGGCCATTTACCAGGCCAGCCTCTTGCGATTCCGCCCGATCATGATGACCACGATGGCAGCACTACTCGGCGGTATTCCGCTCGCCCTCGGCCGTGGCATTGGGTCCGAGATCCGGCGCCCCCTCGGCATCGCAATGGTCGGCGGCTTGCTTTTAAGCCAGGTACTCACGCTTTACACGACACCCGTCATCTACATCTTCTTCGACCGCCTTGGTGCAAGGCTCTCCGGTAAACGTAATAACAAGCTTGCCGGATCCTCAACCCTCGATACTGCAGAGAACCAGTCATGAATATCTCTGCACCATTCATCAGGCGGCCGATCGCCACCACCCTGTTGACAATCGCCGTGGCTATCGCCGGCGCAATCGGGTTCACCGTACTACCTGTTTCTCCGCTGCCTCAGGTCGACTTCCCTACTATCTCGGTACAGGCCTCGCTGCCGGGCGGCAGCGCCCAGATCATGGCATCGACTGTGGCAACGCCCCTCGAACGTCAATTTGGACACATTGCAGGCGTCACCGAGATGACCTCTTCCAGTTCACTCGGATCCACGTCAATCACTCTGCAATTCGATCTCAATCGCGATATCGATGGCGCAGCGCGTGATGTCGAAGCTGCTATCAATGCAGCCCGCACTTATCTACCCGCCAATTTACCCGGCAATCCTACGTATCGCAAAGTCAATCCGGCTGATGCGCCCATCATGATCCTGGGGCTCACCTCCGATATTTACGACCGTTCCGATCTCTATGACCAGGCTTCCACTGTCATGCAGCAGAAGCTCTCGCAGATTCAGGGAGTAGGACAGGTAGTTGTGGGCGGAGGCGCATTGCCTTCTGTGCGCGTCGAAGTCAATCCTACTCGGCTCAACAGCACCGGGCTAACTCTTGACAATGTGCAGGCTGTCCTCAGCACACAGAACTCGCAGCTCGCTCGTGGCCAGCTGGCCGACTCTGCTGTATCCTCGGACATCTCGGTCAACGGACAACTCTCGCACGCCGCCGAATATGCCCCGCTGATCATCGGCTACAACAACGGCGCAGCCGTCCGTCTGTCGGATGTGGCGGATGTCATCGACTCCACGCAGAATATTCGCAATGGCGGCTATCTCAACGGCAAGCCGTCCATCGTCCTCATCATCTTCCGCCAGCCGGGCGCCAACATCATTCAAACTGTCGATCGCATCCGGGGCCAATTAGGCTTTCTTAAGGCATCGGTTCCCCAGGGAATCGACATGACCGTCGTCATGGATCGCACGACTACCATACGTGCTTCGGTCAACGATGTGGAACGCAGTCTTATCATCTCCATTGTTCTCGTCGTTCTGGTCGTCTTCCTTTTTCTCCGCAGCCCGCGTGCTACGCTGATCCCCAGCGTTGCCGTCCCTGTCTCGCTGATCGGCACCTTTGCCATCATGTATCTCTTCGGCTTCAGCCTGGACAACCTGTCTCTGATGGCCCTCACCATCTCGACCGGGTTTGTGGTAGACGACGCCATTGTGGTGATGGAAAACATTACCCGTCATCTTGAAGCCGGCATGCAGCCTTTTGCTGCCGCCCTCCGAGGCGCTAAGGAGATTAGCTTCACCGTTTTCTCCATCAGCATGTCGCTGATTGCCGTCTTTATCCCGATTCTTCTTATGGGTGGCATTGTCGGACGCCTCTTCCGCGAGTTTGCCATTACGCTTTCGGCGGCGATCTTCGTCTCAATGGTCGTTTCCGTCACCACAACCCCCATGATGTGCGCGCATCTCCTTAAGGAACATAAGGCCGAAAAACATGGACGGTTATACCGCGTAAGCGAGAAATTCTTTGACGGCATGCTCCACGGTTACCGCCGCAGTCTCGAATGGGTTCTCGAAAATCCAGGGCTCACACTCGTCGTCCTCATGATGGTCGTGGCCCTCAACGTGGTACTCATCATTAAGATCCCGAAGGGATTCTTTCCCCAACAGGACACAGGTGCTTTAGTTGGTGGTGTCCAGGGTCCGCAGGACGCATCTTTCCCCGTAATGGACCAGTCGATCAAGGCGCTGGTCAATACCATTAAGGCTGATCCTGCGGTTGCGAATGTCGTGGGCTATGTGGGCAGCGGCAACGGCGGTTTTATTTATACTTCGCTCAAACCCCTCGATCAGCGCAGAATCAACGCCGCGGACATTATCAATCGGCTTCGACCAAAGCTCAACCGCTTGCCCGTCGCCTCCGTTTTTCTCCAGGCAGCACAGGATTTGCGCATTGGCGGGCGAGGATCAAACGCGCTTTATCAATATACTATCCAGGCCGACAATATTTCCGATCTCGACCATTGGGCTCCTATTTTGCTGGAAGAGATTCGAAAGCTGCCCGGCCTTCAGGACGTAAACACCGATTTTCAGAATGCGGGGTTGTCGGAATATCTGACTTATGACCGCATCACTGCTGCGCGCTTGGGTCTGACCACTCAATCCCTGGATTCCGCTCTCTATTCAGCATTCGGGCAGTCCGAGGTCTCGCTTATCTATACGGACTTAAACCAATACTATGTCGTGCTGGAAGTAGCTCCGCCGTTCTGGCAGTCGCCCGAGGGCTTGAATAATATCTATTTGCACACCGGCAACGGAGTCATTCCTCTGGCGACCATGACCAACGCTAAGTCCACGACCACACCTATTTCTGTGGCGCATACCGGTCTCTTTCCCTCCGTTACCATTTCTTTTAATCTCGCTCCGAATGTTTCCTTGAGTCAGGCTACTCTGCTGATTCAGCAGATGCAGGATCGTCTCGGAACCCCACAGACCATTCACGGATTTTTTGCCGGTACGCTTCAGGCCTATCAGGAGTCACTTCGCACCGAACCGTATCTCATTATCACCGCGCTGCTGGCCGTATACATCGTCCTGGGCATCCTCTACGAAAGCCTCATGCATCCGCTTACCATCATCTCCACACTGCCTTCAGCCAGCGTCGGCGCCATTTTGGCGCTCATGATCTTCAAGATCGATCTCAACGTTATCTCCATCATCGGCATCATCCTGCTCATCGGCATTGTTAAGAAAAATGCCATTATGATGATCGATTTTGCACTGATGGAAGAGCGCGAGCACGGAAAGAGCACCGCCGACGCCATCTTTCAGGCTTGCATGCTGCGCTTCCGTCCGATTTTAATGACCACAATGGCTGCACTTTTCGGCGCATTGCCGCTGGCTTTCGGCACTGGAACTGGCTCTGAGCTGCGCCGCCCCCTGGGAATCACCATTGTCGGCGGGCTCATCATGAGCCAATTGCTTACTCTGTATACGACGCCGGTTGTTTATCTTTATCTCGACCGCCTCCGCCTCCGCATGCTGGGTAAGCACCACGACACATTTAATCCTGAAGGAGAAGCCGCATGACATCGCCTCTCCAAGAGAAGCTTCGCTTGAAACTCAATCACTTGTCTTCTGTCGGCAGTGGGTTGCTGCTCTGTTCCCTGCTCGCAGCCTGCACGCCAGGCCCGAAATATCGTCCGCCGGCTCCGCCGCCTGTAACTGCGCAGTCCTTCAAGGAGTCGACCGTCAACTTCCAAAATGCCGAAGGCTGGAAAGTCGCCAATCCTCAAGACGCCATGCTGCGCGGCAAATGGTGGGAGATCTTCAACGATCCCGAGCTCAATGGGTATGAAGAGCAACTAAATATCAACAACCAGAACATTAAACAGTTCTTTGAAAACTTCATGGAGGCGCGTGCGCTTATTCGAGAAGCTCGCGCACAATACTGGCCGACCGTGACAACCGGACCGTCCTGGAACCGCTCGAAATCTTCCGGGAACCTCGGCAACAATTCTTCCCAGGCGAATCCCGGACGTACCACTTCGGTGTGGTCCTTGCCTCTGGACGTCTCCTGGACCCCCGACTTCTTCGGGAAGATCCGGAGCGAGGTTCGCGAAGCGCAATTTGGAGCCCAGGTTAGTGCCGCCGACCTCGAAAACGAGAGGCTACTTGAACAAGCCAGCCTCGCCGAATTTTTCTTTGAGCTTCGCGGGCAGGATGCTCTGCAGAAAGTGCTTAACGATACTGTCGAAGCAGATAAGAAGAGTCTCGAGCTCACTCAGTCACTTTACGACACCGGCATCACCGATTATATTTCTGTCGCCGGGGCGCGGAGCACTCTCAAAAGCGCTGAATCCGCAGCGTTGAACGCCGGAGTTTTGCGTGCGCAATATGAGCATGCTATCGCTATGCTTATCGGCAAGGTCGCCTCCGATTTTTCCGTTCCTGTGAGGCCGTATCTGATGACGCCTCCGCCCATACCTGTGGGTGTGCCGTCACAACTGCTTGAGCGTCGCCCTGATATCGCCGCCGCCGAACGCACACTGGCGCAAGCGAACGCCACCATAGGCATTGGTTATGGAGCTTTTTTCCCCGATGTCACTCTATCCGCGGCAGGCGGTTTCGAAGCATCCTCTTTCCAGCACTGGTTTGACTGGCCCAGTAATTTCTGGTCAATAGGCCCGTCCATCTCTCAAACCCTCTTCAATGGCGGCCTTTATCGCGCCCAGCTTCAACAGTTCACAGCAACCTACAATGCTGATGTCGCCATTTATCGCCAGACCACTCTCACGGCCTTTCAGCAGGTAGAAGACTTTCTGGCGGCGACCCGCATTCTCTCCCAGCAAGTCATTGCTCAACGCGAAGCCGTCGACGCTGCGCAAACCACGCTCAATCTTGAAATGGGACGTTTCGAAACCGGTATCGATCCTTACATCGATGTCACAACCGCGCAATCCACATTATTTTCCGATCAGCAGTCGTTGGTAACCCTGCAAATGCAGACAGCTGTTGCCTCGATCCAATTGATTCAGGCGCTCGGCGGAGGCTGGGATCTTTCGCAATTGCCCACGCCCGCGCAGGTATCGGTGAAACCGGCCAAAGCAGATACCGTGATGCAGCACTGAAACTTACTGTTTCAGGACTGTACCGACGCAGCGATTGCAAACCAGTATTCGCAGCAGAGTATATAAACAACAATCCCACCCCTCAGGGGGTGGGATTGTTGTCTGCTTATGTTATGCCTGAGGCTTTGGAGTCAATCGGATGAACCGCTCACCCAGCGTATCCCACTCGGAGAGCAGCCAGTTGGCTCGCGTGCTTCCAGTTTTCTCCGCATGCAGCGCAATCAGATCGCGGATGCTCGTCTGCGCTTCGGCATCGAGCACGTCATAGCCTTCGGCTAGCAGAAAGTCCGCGTGATAACGGGCTTCGCTCAGGAACCGGTCATCCTCATCGAAGACCCACGCCAGTCCGCCCGTCATGCCTGCACCGAAATTGACGCCGGTGCCGCCGAGTATGGCGACCATGCCTCCGGTCATGTACTCGCAACCGTGATCGCCCACTCCTTCAACGACGGCCACAGCACCCGAGTTGCGCACGGCAAAGCGCTCACCCGCTCGCCCGGCGGCAAAGAGAGTACCGCCGGTAGCGCCATAGAGCGCTACATTGCCGATGATTACGTGCCGCTCGCTTTCCCGTGCCGCTCGTCCTTGTCCGCGAAGAATGAGCTCGCCGCCGCAAAGTCCTTTGCCGACAAAATCGTTGGCCAGGCCCTCGAGCGCAAGGCTCATTCCAGGAGCGGCAAATGCCCCAAACGACTGACCTGCAACACCCTTCAACCGGAACGTGATCGGTGCCTGCGGAGCAACGCCGTAGTCCTGCAGGAGCGCTAATTCACCGGATAGGCGCGCCCCGAGCGTACGGTCCTCGTTGGTTACATTGGCTTCGAGTTCAAACGGAACGCCAGCCTTATACGCAGCAATCGCTGGTTCCACCCACGCATCGTCCTGAGGAGCATGCTCCTCGGGACGCACATTGCGCTTGCCCTGCCAGTGGGTGACGCCGCTCACAGGAGCAGCCAGCAAGGGCTTGAGATCAAGACCACCGTCATGGCGTACCTGATCGAGCAGGTCGGTGCGGCCAATCGCCGCTTCGAGCGATGGAAGCCCCAGCTTGGCCAGCAGAGCGCGGATATCGCGGCCAAGCTCCTCGAAGAACTTGACCAGATGCTCCGGCCGACCACGGAACTTCGCCCGAAGATCCGGTCGCTGCGTGGCAATCCCCGTTGGGCAGGTATTCAGGTGACATTGCCGCGCCATATCGCAGCCAAGCGCAACCAGCACCGCAGTTCCAAAAGCAAATTCGTCCGCGCCGAGCATCGCGGCAAACAGTACATCGCGCGCCGTGCGCAAACCACCATCGGTGCGCAGACGCACGCGTCCCCGCAGGCCATTCTGGATCAGCACCTGTTGTGCTTCGGCCAATCCAAGCTCCCACGGATTGCCGGCGTACTTGATGCTCGAAAGAGGTGATGCGCCAGTGCCGCCATTATGCCCGGCAATGACGATGTAATCCGCATATGCCTTGGCCACACCGGCAGCCACGGTGCCAACCCCCAGCTCGGAGACAAGCTTCACTCCAATCGCAGCTTTCGGATTGACGCGCCTGAGATCATGAATTAACTGCGCAAGGTCTTCGATCGAGTAGATGTCATGGTGTGGCGGAGGGCTGATGAGCTGCACGCCCGGCTGCGCATGACGCAGACGCGCGATCAGCTCCGTAACCTTGTGACCCGGAAGCTGTCCACCCTCGCCGGGCTTCGAGCCTTGAGCAACCTTGATCTCGATCTCTTCAGCATTCATCAGGTATTCCGCAGTGACGCCGAAGCGCGCGGAGGCAACCTGCTTGATCTTGTTATTGAGGAGATGCGCCGGAACACTTGCGCCGTTCAACGGCAACTCGCCCTTCGGGTCGTACACCGCGCGGTCTTCCCCGCCTTCACCCGTGTTGGAGCGCCCGCCGAGCATATTCATTGCAGCAGTGATCGTCTGGTGCGCCTCCGGGCTGAGCGAACCGAGCGACATGGCACTCGCGATAAACCGCTTATAAAAGTTCTCCGCCGTCTCAATCTGGTCTATTGGCAACGGAACGCCCGCCGGTCGAAACTCAAGCAGATCGCGCAGAACAGCAGGTTCCTTTTCTACCGCAATGTTGGCGAATGCTGCCCAGGCCTGCCCAGGCTCCGCCACAGCGGTAGCACTGCGTGCCGTTCCTGCAACGGTCTGCAAGAGACGCACGGTCTGCGGTTGCCAGGAGTGCGGTTCAGCCTTGTCAGCTTTGCGGAAGCGTACCCATCCATAGTCGGGAAGATCTTTTACGGCAGTAGCTGTACCGCCTGGGGCTTCGCCAGAAGCTGCGTCGTCGCTGAAACTAGCGAGCCATTGGTTGCGCAGAGGTTTTTCCAACTCGAGAAAACCAACACCGCCAAGCGGAGCAGGCGTGCCGAAAAAGCACTTCTCGATCACCTCTGCACTTAGTCCGATGGAGTCGAAGAGGTGTGCGCTGCGATAACTGTCAACGACGGAAATGCCCATCTTCGACATGATCTTCGCCAGCCCGGCATCGAATGCGTGCAGCAGGTTCGTCTCACCTTTTTCGGCATTCACCGAACGGGCCGTCTCCAGGGCGAGCCACGGGCAAACCGCACCAGCGCCCATGCCAAGCAGAACGGCTCCGTGATGCAGGTCGCGACAATCGCCTGCCTCAACCGCAAGACCGACACGCGTGCGTTCTCCTGCGCGAATTAACGCGTGATGCACAGCTCCTGTCGCTAGCGCCATCGGAATCGGAATGGAGTTCTGCGCGCAGGTGCGGTCGGTAAGTAGCAGAATGGCAGCCCCACCCCGCACAAGGTCAATGGCCTTTGCACAAAGATCGTCTACTGCGGTCAGCAAATTGCATGTCGGATTGAAGACGCAATCCAGCACCGCCAGCGGTAGCTCGTCTGCCAGTCCATGTTGGCGCGTGCGAAGCGCTTCCATCTGTCCAAGAGACAGAAATGGCGACGAGAGGGAGAGACCGGGAAGCGGAGCCTTCTTGTTGAGCAGGCTTGGCCATGGTCCGAGTCGAGTATGCAGCTGAATGACGCAGGCTTCGCGCAGCGAATCGATAGGCGGATTTGTAACCTGGGCAAAACGCTGGCGGAAATAGGCATACACCGGCCGCGGAGTACGCGCCAACGGAGCCAGCGGCGTATCGTCTCCCATCGACCAGACGGCATCTTTGCCATCACTGGCCATCGGCTGCAGAATCATACGCACATCTTCGCGCGTGTAACCGAAACCCAGTTGCAGCCGTGTCAGATCGCCGGTTTCAAGAATGGAGACTGGAGTCTTAGGATCGAGCGTCGTCTCTTCGAGCAGATTTTCGTACTGCGGAGCAGCGTTGTCGAAGATTTCCAACAGCTCATCGTTTTCATAGAGTTTGTGCTTCTGGATATCGGCAACCAGCATCTCGCCGGGGCCCAGACGGCCGCTATGCACAACTTTTTCCGGATCCAGGTCAACCAGGCCGGCTTCGGACCCGACGACTACGAGATCATCTTCCGTGATGAAAAATCGACAAGGCCGCAGACCATTGCGGTCCAGTGCAGCACCGACAAACCGTCCGTCGGTAAATGAAAGAGCGGCAGGACCATCCCAGGGCTCAAGGCAGTCTTCGTTATAGGCGAAAAAGGCCGAGTTCCCTTTCTCCTGCGCCGGAGGAAGCAGCAAACGCACCGATTCCGCAATCGTCCGTCCATTATGCGCGAGCAGTTCCAGAATCTCATCCAGACTAGTCGAATCCGAGCCATCCGCACTGAAGATCGGCTTCAACTCTTCGGCGAGTGTGGCTGCACGGGCGTCCATACGCGCCCGGTTGCCCCATACGGTGTTGATCTCCCCATTGTGAGCCAGCATGCGGAAGGGCTGAGCGCGGTCCCAGGATGGGGCCACGTTGGTTGCATAGCGCTGATGGAAAACGGCAAAAGGCGTAACGAAGGCCGGATTAGAAAGGTCTGGGTAGAACTCGGGAAGCAAACGGCCGGCGCACATGCTCTTGTAGACCATCGTTGTCGAAGAGAGCGAACAGACATAGCCCGCCGCTCCGCTGCGCTCGAACTGCTTCCGCGCCAGATAAAGGCGGCGATTCAGATGGTCGGCATCGTTCGACGTAATAAGTACGTGGCGAATGACCGGCATGGTGGACAGCGCAATTTCGCCGAGGATCTCAGGACGCGTGGGCACGTCGCGCCATGCAAGCACGTCGCAATTCTGAGCGGTAAGTGCTTGTTCCAGTTCAGCATGCGATTCTGCGATCTCCTGCGGGAAGAAAACAACGCCGACCGCCAGTGGCGCTTCCGGCGCGAGCGCAATGCCGGTAGAAGAAAGGAGAAAATCGCGTGGAATGGCAGTGCTGATGCCAATGCCGTCACTCGATTTGCCGTCAGCAGCAACCGCTCCACGATGCGCCAGACGGGCCAGCGCGGTGAGAGCTTTATCAAGAATGTCGTGCGAAGGCTGGCCGCTGAGAGTCGCGACAAAACCTACCCCGCAAGAATCATGATCGAAACGCGGGTCGATAAGAGAAGGACGGGGTGGGGCGTGAGAGACACTCTGGCGCCCCGGCGGCACCGGCGGATCAAAAAAAGTTATGTAGCCCATAGGTAACTATACGACCCTTTTCTCTGGCAAGCGTCAGAAAATTTCACTAAAACTTAAAAATGCGTGTTGAGCCCAGAGAATTTGCGCAGCTTTCCACGCAATCCGGGCAAAATAAATTTTTGCGACGAAAGTTGACAAACTGAGTCTGTATATTTATACATTAAGATGTATTTTTATGCAAAGTGAGGCGCGGCGTCTTGGCCGCGTTTTTTCAGTTTGAGCAAAACAGAGAGACACAATACGATTCGCGAGCTGGTGGCAACGGCCTTGATTTCCAATCAGGACGAGCTGCGTCGCAAGCTGGTCAAACGAGGCTTTGACGTGACCCAGGCTACCGTTTCGCGCGATATCCACGAGCTTCATCTCTACAAAGGGCCAAACGGCTATGCATTGCCGAATGGTAACGGCAATGGCCGCCCGGAGGACGATGACCTTCCCTCGATTCATGATGTGTTGACCGGTTTTGGTCTAAAAGTGAATCAGGCACAGAACCAGCTCGTGCTCATTACCACCAGCGGCGGCGCGCAAGCGGTCGCGCTGGCCATTGACCACGAGGACTGGCCGGAAGTAGTCGGTACTCTTGCCGGCGACGACACGGTGCTTATTATTTGCCCTGATCTCAAGCGGGCTTCGCAGCTGCGCAGCCGCCTGGAAGAGATGATTGGATAGCAACCTTAAAAGAAATGATGCGGAGATGAAAAAGACACTACAGACAGCAGTGATGGGAGTGACTGGATACGCCGGCATGGAGCTGGCACGCCTTTTGCTTCACCATCCGCGGCTAAAGAATGTCCCGCCTTTATTTTTAGGGCGCGCCGAGACGGCGGGAACAGCGACTCCTTTGACCGAGCTGCACCCCCAACTTCTGGACAACAACGGCTCACACGCGTTGAAGGTCGAGCCATTTTCCTGGGAACTGCTCAAGGAGCGCGGTGTCGATGTACTTTTTCTGGCAACTCCGCACGAGCAGTCGCGTGAATGGGCGCCGGAGGCGATCAAGCGCGGCATCCGCGTTATCGATCTGAGCGGCGCGTGGCGTCTGAACCATGCGAGCAACCGCGCTGTCTACAAATTTGAAGATGAAGGTTCATCGGCCGCTGTGTCTGTTCAGGCAAAGAGTATCTACGGGATGCCGGAATTGCATCGCGACGAAATTAAAGATGCGGAGTTGGTTGCGAATCCAGGTTGCTATGCAACATCCGCCATTCTGGCGCTTAAGCCACTTATTGCGCAGGAATGGATCGATCTTGATCGCGGCATCATAAGCGATTCAAAGTCGGGTGTTTCGGGCGCAGGCAAAGCACCCTCTGCGAAGACGCACTTTATGTACGCGGCGGACAATCTTTCCGCCTATGGCGTCTTCAGCCATCGCCACACCGGGGAGTTGCTGGAACAGCTTGATCTTCTCCCCGAGCAGATCATCTTTACGCCGCATCTGCTTCCGATTCCGCGCGGCATCCTTTCGACGATCTACGTATCGTTCAAGGAGCCCAAGCAGTCCGCGGAAGTAGAGGCCTGCTATCGCGAGTTCTTCAAAGACAGCCCGATGGTCAGGGTCTTCCCTGCCGGACAGCTTCCGCAGATTCAGTACTCCGTGCGTACGAATTACTGCGATATCGGTTTCCACCTTGCCGCCGATGGGCGACGATGCGTGATCGTCTCCTGCCTCGACAACCTGCTAAAGGGCGCTGCCGGACAAGCGGTGCAAAACCTGAATGTGATGTACGGATGGAATGAAGCGGAGGGGTTGGCATGAAATATGTAGTCAAACTAGGCGGCGCCGCCCTCGAAAATCTCGAGATGCGTGAGATCTGCGCCAAAGCCGTTGCCGAGCTGGTGAAAGACGGCAACCAGGTAGCGCTGGTCCATGGCGGCGGCGTGCAGCTTACCAAAACGCTCAAGCAGCTCGGCAAGCAGAGTGAATTTATTGCCGGACTGCGTGTCACGGATGCTGAAACTCGTGACACTGCCTTGATGGTTCTAAGTGGACGCGTGAATAAGTCTCTGGTTGCTTCGCTCGGTGCGCACGGACAATCGGCGGTCGGGCTTTGCGGCGGGGATGGTCTGATCTTTCGCGCGCGCAAGAAGAGAACGGCTCCCGATCTCGGCTTTGTTGGAGAGATCGTTGCATCCGATACGCGCTGGCTCGAAGCGATCTGGAAAATGGGCGCTGTACCGGTCCTTTCGAGCCTCGCCCTCGGTTTTGACGGCGAATATTACAACATCAACGCCGACGAAATGGCCGCAGCCTGCGCTGCGGCTTGCAAAGCGGACGCGCTGGTCTTCCTCACCGATGTTCCCGGCGTCCGCGATGCAAATGGCGAAGTCATGCGCTGGCTGAGCGTCGATAAGATTGCCGGGCTGACGAAAGATGCCGTCATCAGCGGAGGCATGTTACCGAAACTAAGCGCCTGTCGCGAAGCCCTGTTGCAGGGAGTGAAACGCGTACGAATTCTTCCCGCAGAAGTTGCCGGAGTACTGCCCGATCTTTGCAGCACCCGCGTGATCCAAGGCACAGAAGTGATGGTCGCATAGGAGATTTCATGAAATTGGATGCAATTCAGGCAGCGGAAGGAAAACTGCTGCTTTCGACGTATGAGCGGAATCCGATTCTTTTTGTTCGCGGCGAAGGCGTTCATCTGATCGATGAGAACGGCGACCGCTATCTCGATCTGCTGAGCGGGATCGGGGTCAATGCACTCGGCTACGGCCATCCTGCGATTGAGAAGGCCATTTCCGAGCAGAGCAGGAAGCTGATCCATATCTCCAACCTCTTCTTCCACGAAGGCCAGGCCGAACTCGCATTGCGATTGACAGAAGCAAGCGGCATGGATCGAGCTTTCTTCTCGAACAGTGGAACCGAGGCATGGGAGGCTGCACTGAAGCTGGCCCGCGCTCATGCAGGCGTGCAACGCAGCGAGGGCAGGCATCTCGGGACAAAATTCCTTGCGCTGGAGCACAGTTTCCATGGGCGCACGATGGGATCGGTGGCAACGACACACAAAGAGAAATACCGTGAGCCGTTTGCCCCGGTGATGCCGGATGTGGAATTTGTCCGCTTTAACGACATTGCCGATTTGAAGGCAAAGTTTTCCAGCGATGTCTGTGCTGTGCTGCTTGAAGCTGTACAGGGCGAGGGCGGCATCCGCCCAGTCTCGCAGGAGTTCATCGAGACGGCCCGCGAGTTAACGCGGTCCACCGGAGCGCTTCTGATTGTGGATGAAATCCAGGCTGGCCTGGGACGCACCGGCAAATGGTTCGCTTATCAGCATTACGGGGTTCAGCCAGATGTAACAACATTGGCGAAACCGATTGCCGGCGGCCTGCCTCTCGGCGTGATGCTTTGCACCGAAGCAGCAGCGCAGGCAATTCATCCCGGCATGCACGGAACGACATTCGGCGGGGGACCACTAGCCTGCGCCGTAGGCATTGCCGTCTTCGACGTCATTGAGAAAGAGCATCTCCTCAATCACGTCAACAAAGTCGGCGCTTATTTTCACGAGAAGCTCGATCAGCTTCAACAGAAGCACACCGCCATTACAGAAGTGCGCGGACTGGGCCTGATGCTGGCTGCCGAACTTGATTCAGCGGAACTGGCAAAAACTGTTTTAGCAGAAATGCTGAAGCGGCGCATCCTCATCAATCGCACCAGTGAAACGGTGTTACGTTTTCTGCCGCCGTTCATTCTCGGCAAGGAGCATGTCGATGAAGCTATCGACGCTCTTGACACAATTTTAACGGAGCAAGGACCAGCACCTGCTGGCGAACAGGCTCATCATACTAAGGGAGGAACACACATTGGCTAGCAAAGCATATGCAGCAGTGGAACACGAGACTGGCCTCGGCGTGCTTGCTCCGGCAACCGAATCGCTCGCGGGACGGGATCTATGCTCTATCGCCGATCTCACACCGGAGGAAACGGAAGCGCTTCTCACGCTTGCACATGACGTCAAGGCAAACCCCGCGGATTATCGCTATGCCCTCGACGCAAAGCAGATGGTCATGTTTTTTGAAAAGGCATCCTTGCGGACACGCCTGACCTTCGAGACTGCGATCAATACGCTGGGTGGAAACGCCATCTTTGTCGATCAGACGCAATCGCCGCTCGGCGAGCGTGAATCTTTGGCTGACATGTCGCGCAATCTGGAACGCTGGGTATCTGTCATCGTGCTACGCACCTATGCGCACGAAACGATCACAGAGATGGCGCAATACGCCAGCGTCCCGGTGATCAATGCGTTAAGCGATCTTGAACACCCGTGCCAGGCGCTTGCCGACTTTATGACGATCGAAGAACGCTTCGGCAGCGCGAAGGACCTGAAATTTACTTATGTCGGCGACGGCAATAACGTTTGCCACTCGCTCATGCTGACGGCCGCCCAGCTCGGAGCACACTGCACCGTAGGCACTCCGAAGAACTATGCGCCCAAGGCAGATATCGTTGCCCAGGCGCGTGCAATCGGCAACGTAACGGGAAGCAACATCACGCTCGTCAATGATCCCGTTGCGGCCGTTACTGGAGCCGATGCAGTCTATACCGACGTCTGCACCAGCATGGGTTTTGAGCATGAAGTCACAAAGCGCGCGCCTATCTTCAAGCCATTTCAGGTAAATGAAGCCTTAATGACGCATGCAGCTCCGCACGCAATATTTATGCACTGCCTGCCTGCACATCGCAATGCGGAAGTAACAGATGCGGTACTCGACGGGCCTCAGTCTGTTGTTTTTGAACAGGCCGAGAATCGCATGCATGCACAGAAGGCTTTGATGCTTATGTTATTGGGCGGGGCAAAGCCGGCGAAGTAAGTTCGTCTCCCACCATTTGTGCTAAATGGTGGGCCCCCCAGGCTGGTCGAATATCACCGCAACCGAAGAAACCTGAGGATTTTGCACGAAATGTCTGTCATTCTTGAAAGTCTGCCGGTAGGGCAGAAAGTCGGTATCGCTTTTTCCGGCGGCCTTGATACCAGCGCCGCGCTTCACTGGATGAAGCAGAAAGGCGCGGTGCCCTACGCCTACACCGCCAATCTCGGCCAGCCGGACGAAACCGATTACAACGCCATTCCCCGCAAGGCCCTTGAATACGGCGCGGCGAATGCGCGGCTCATCGACTGCCGCGGACCGCTGGTTCGCGAAGGCATTGCCGCACTGCAGTCCGGAGCCTTCCACATCTCGACTGCGGGTATCACCTACTTCAACACCACGCCTCTTGGACGCGCTGTTACCGGCACCATGCTGGTCACAGCCATGAAAGAAGATGGCGTCAACATCTGGGGCGACGGCTCGACCTTCAAGGGCAATGACATCGAGCGCTTCTATCGCTATGGGCTGCTCGTCAATCCCGATCTGCAGGTCTATAAGCCCTGGCTCGACCCGCTCTTCATCGATGAGCTTGGCGGCCGCGCCGAGATGTCCGCCTTCCTGCAGAAGTCCGGCTTCGGCTACAAGATGTCCGCTGAGAAGGCCTACTCGACCGACTCCAACCTTCTCGGCGCCACGCACGAAGCCAAGGACCTCGAACAGCTTTCGAGCAGCATCCGTATCGTTGAGCCCATCATGGGAACGGCCTTCTGGCGCGACGATGTCGATGTCAAACACGAAGAGGTGACAATTCGCTTTGAACAGGGCTTCCCTGTCGCACTGAACGGTAAGGCATTCTCCGACCCGGTCGAGCTGCTGCTCGAAGCCAACCGCATCGGCGGACGTCACGGCCTGGGCATGAGCGACCAGATTGAGAACCGCATTATCGAGGCCAAGAGCCGCGGCATTTATGAAGCTCCGGGCATGGCCCTGCTCTTCATCGCCTATGAGCGCCTCATCACCGGCATTCACAACGAGGACACCATCGAGCAGTACCGCGAGAACGGCCGCAAGCTGGGCCGCCTGCTCTATCAGGGACGCTGGTTCGATCCCCAGGCCATCATGCTCCGCGAATCCGCACAGCGCTGGGTGGCGAGCGCCATCACCGGAGAGGTGACGCTCGAATTGCGCCGCGGCAACGACTATTCGCTTCTGAATACCGAGTCGCCCAACCTCACCTTTGCGCCCGAACGCCTCAGCATGGAGAAGACCGAGTCGGCCTTTTCTCCGCGCGACCGCATCGGTCAGCTCACCATGCGCAATCTCGACATCACCGACACCCGGGCCAAGCTGATGACATACGCGCAGACTGGCCTCATCACACTGAGCCATGGCTCGGAGATGCCGCAACTGAACAGTGGGATTACGAAAAGCGAGGAACATTCATGAGCGAACAACCCGCCAAGATGTGGTCTGGCCGCTTTCGCGAGCCGCTGGACCCGCTTTTCGATCACTGGCAGCGTTCGTTCAAGTTCGACCGGGCTCTCCTTTCTCAGGAGGTAGCAGCCAG
>DATHQH010000018.1:0-14054 GCA_035482895.1 Alloacidobacterium sp.
CACCGCGTCCGCCGTTAAAGCTCACGCGATTTACAGTTACATTGTTGATGACGGTTCTGTTGACATACACATTCCTGATGACTGTAGTGTTCACGCGGCTCACAGCGGTGTTGTAGAAGAAGGTATTACCGCGCCATGCGCCGCCTGCGTAGCCGGTGCCGTAGTAACCGAAGCCGTAGTTCACGCCGCCATAGAAACCAATGTGCGGTCCCCAGTACCCTGCATGCCACAGGTATCCACCGGTACCCCAGCCCCACCATCCCGGGGTCCACAACAATCCGACGGCTGGCGCGGCCACCCAGGTTCCTGGTACCCAGAAGAAGTCACTGCCGTTCCAGGCCCAATATCCGGGAGTCCAGATGAGGTTCGGCGCGGGGCAAATGGGCTGAGCATACACAGGCAGCACAGGCGGTGCGAGGTTGACTGCGATTCCTATGCTGACTTGTCCGAACGATGCAATGGGGAGACTCAACAGCAAAGCTGTGAGAACAAAAACCTGCAAAACACGTCTAGCTTTCATTTATGTACCTTGCCAACTTCCTTCGTTTTCCTGGCTGCCATCCGCAGGTTTCGAGGAGCGGTCGGCTTGTTCTGTTCTATGGGCCTCTCACCCACAGACTGTTGTGACACTATCTTTCGGAAGATGTTGTGGAGGGATTGGTTGTATATCAGGCAGGGAGCTTCCTGGTGTGCGCCAAGGCACTGTAATCACTAGAGTTTTATTCATATCTTATCGAATCGATGGCACACGGAAGAGTAGCCTTTTGACGAAATAAATGATCTCATCCAGGCAACCAGAAGTGTGAAGTGTAATGTTCGAATGGCGTCACAATTCGGCACGAAGCGGCACAACTGCAGTCAGACCCGCGGCTTCGACTGAGGCTTTGACCATCGCATCAAATCCCATGCATGAATTCAACATGAGGTGATAGAGCCGGTAATCGGTCCAGTCGCGATTGTAGAAGCGACGAACATAAGCAGCGCGCCGTTTGTCGGTCGCCTGAATTTCTTGCTCCGCGTCCTTCGAGTGCTCAGGAAAGTTTTTCGCAAACCATTCAAGTTTGCGCCTCATGGAAGCATGCACAAAGATGTGAAATACCCCGGGCGTTGTCAGCAGCGCACTGGTAGCGCCGCGGCCGACGATCACGCAATGGCCGGTCCTGACCTGCTGCTGCAGGTAATCGCGCACAAAGTCAACCATGCGTTCCGCATCAAAGATATCGGGGTCGGCGGTAGCAGGCAGCCGCTCAATGGAACCATGCCAGAAGGCCTTGCCAAAGCGGTAGTACCAGGGATCGAGGCGCTCATCGCAGCTCTCGGCAAGCTTTTTGGTGACGCCGGCCTTCACGGCAATTTCATCGATCAGACATTGATCGATAAGCCTCCATTGCAAATAGTGCGCAAGGTGGTGAGCGAATTCTGCGCCCTGGCTTCCATATTCGCGTTCGACAGTAATGACCTGAATCATGGATATGCCCCCGCGTTGCGAATGGTATCGTAGCACCGGCAGGACAGGCCGTCCATACCATCGCGCCAGAAGAATTTTTAGTCTCTCAGTTCAACCACTGTCGCGCCTGCGCCGCCTTCGGCCTGCCCAGGCTCGCTGATCGAGGCCACGTGAGGATGGCCCTCCAGCATGGACCGCAAAGCGCGCCTGAGAATACCCATTCCCATGCCATGCACGATGCGGATGCGTGGCAACCCTGCGAGGTAAGCTTTGTCGAGAAATTTTTCCACCTCATCCGTGGCCTCATCCACCGTCCTTCCAATCAGATTGATCTCCGAGCGCATCTCGGGATCAGGGTGGGCTACCGACACGGAAACGCCGCGTTTGCGCGCCGCTTCGATTGGATTACCGCGTGACGGAACAACCTCGGCGATCTCATCGCGGGCGACGCGCATCTTCATCGGGCCGACGGCGATTTCGTAAGTATTCGCATCAATCTCACGCTGCACAATGCCCGTGCGCCCCAGTGTTCGCAGCTTGACTGTGTCCCCTGCCGAGATATTCCGAACCAGATGAGGATGTGCGTGTTTGTCATCCTTATCCGCACCGGTTTTATCTGCGACGACGGCAGAGTTGAAGCTCTCCTGAAACTCGCGCCGCAGGCGCGCAATGCGCTGCTCGGCGTGTTTCGAGAGCTTCTGCTGCGCTGCGCGGTCGTCGATGGCTCGGACAGTTTCACGCGCCTGGTATTCAAAATCTTTTAGCAGCGACTGGAGCTTTTGTTCGAGATCGCGTACCTTGGCGCGCCACTCTTTCATGCCTTCGGAAGCAAGCCGGTTGCGCTCGCGCGCCAATTCCTGTTCCAGATCTCGCACCCGTGCACGTTCTGTGCCGAGCTGCTCCAGTTGTCCGTGGAGCTGATCGAGAAAGCTGGCAATGTCCTGAGTTTGCGTATTGAGCTGAGAGCGTGCGGCCGCGACAATCTCCGGATTCAGGCCCAGACGTTGTGCGATATTAATGCCCGCAGAGGCTCCTGGGACGCCGAGCCGCAACTCAAAGGTCGGAGTGAGGGTGTGTTCATCGAAGCCAACCGCGGCGTTTCTCACTCCGGCATGATTGGCGGCATAGACCTTGAGCGAGGTGAGGTGGGTCGAAATAATCGACCACGCTCTTGTTTGCAGAAAGTGCCCCGCAACGGCCACGGCGAGCGCCGCTCCTTCTTCCGGATCGGTGGCCGACCCGAGTTCGTCGAGCAGCACGAGTGATGCAGAACCGGCCATTTGTGCGATCCGATTCAGATTGACGATGTGCGCCGAGAAGGTGGATAAATTCTGCTCGATGGACTGCGAATCGCCAATGTCGGCCAGAATATTTTCAAATACGGGGAAAACTGCATCTTCCGCAGGTACAGGAATACCTGCCTGCGCCATGATCGCAAGCAATCCTGCTGTTTTAAGTGAGACGGTCTTGCCTCCGGTATTCGGACCACTGATGATCAACTGGCGCTCTTCGGTGGAAAGACTGAAGCTCAATGGCACGATCTTCCCGGTGCCTGCGCGAAGACGTTTTTCAAGCAGCGGGTGCCGCGCCTGCTTCAGCTCGAAAACGGCTGAATTTTCTTCTCCAAACTGCGGCCGGACGCACTCATAATCCTGGGCGAAACGCGCGCGGACCAGCAGTGTTTCAACTTCCGCCAACACCGCTGCGCCTTCGCCGATCACAGGCGCGTAGCCGGAAAGCTGCCGCGTCATGGCGAGAAAGATGCGATGAATTTCAGCCTGCTCGTCTTCGAGCAGCCGCACCAGATCGTTGTTCAGCTCGATGGTTTCAAGCGGTTCCAGATAGACCGTCTGGCCGCTGGAGCTGGCTCCGTGAATCACACCCTGAACGCGCCGTTTTACCTCGCTCTTGACCGGAATCACAAAGCGTTCGCCGCGTATGGTGATCAGGTCGTCCTGCGTGCTGCCGCCTTCTGAGAGCCGGCGTAGCGCCGACCGCAGGCTTTCCTCGATGGCGCGCTGCTGCCGCTCCATTTCGCGCCGTATGCGCCGCAGCTCAGGTGAAGCATCGTCGGTGAGCGTGCCGTCAGGCAGAATTTTCGTGCGCAATGAATCGACCAAAGGGTGCAGATCGCTGATGAGTAGCGGCGCAGACAATGCTTTGAGCTCTGGAATTCTATCCTGTACGCGTTCGGGAGGAAGCCGCAACAATGCGACCCAGCCGGAGATATCGTCCGCCAGATTCAGCAAATCGCGAAGCTCTACCGCCTCGAGGGCTGCACCTTCAATACGGGATTTATTGAGCAGGTCGATGGGATCGAAAAGCGACCCTAATCCCGGCTGTGCGCCTTCGCCTAAAAGAAGGCGCATTTCTTCGACCAGGGAGTGCTGTCGATTGAGCCAATTGCTGTCAGTGGAAGGACTTAGCCCGAGGATCCAGGTCTTGCCGATGGAAGAAATGGAATAGCCGGTGAGCAGTTGGAGAAACCTGTCCCATTCCAGAACAGCGCGGCTACAATCGTCTACCGGAGACGGAATGGATTTCATGAGGGGCATGAAATCCATGGTAATTCTGATTTGCGGAACTGGCAGGCAAACGCATGCGTAGCTATTTCCAGGAGGATTCGGACCATGTTCTGTAGCGGATGTGGACAAGCGATGCAAGCCTTTGAACAGGTCTGCCCCAGATGCGGCCGTCCGGTGCCTCCCATGCCGCTCGCCCGCCCCGTTCTTTATTCGCGCGTACAAAGACATATTCAGACGGTAGGAATCCTCTGGGTCGTATGGGCAGCCTGGAGCGTGATTGGATGGCTCATTGCCCTTCCTTTTCTGGCCGGGGTCTTTGGCGGATGGGGTTGGTGGGGACATGGTGGACATGGCTACGCCCCATTTGGCCCAGGCTTTCCCTTCGAGCGCATGATGTGGCTCCCGGGACTGATCACAGCACTTGTTCTTGGACGGGCGCTGCTGGCCGTAGTCACTGGCATAGCATTGCTGCGCCGCGTTCCATGGGCAAGGACGCTGGCTATCGTGACCGCCTTCCTGACACTCATCAAGCCCCTCACAGGAACCATTCTCGCGATCTATACCCTCTGGGTGTTGCTGCCTGCGCCGTCGGGCCAGGAGTATGAACAAATCGCTCTGCCCTAAAATAGAAGCATGGAATACCCAGTCACGCGGCTTCGCCGCTTGCGGAGCAGCGAGCCGATGCGCTCGCTCGTGCGCGAAACCCATCTGGAACCGGGCGCGTTGATCTTTCCCTTATTCATCTGCCCCGGCGATGGAGTGCGGAAGGAAATCAGCTCGATGCCCGGGGTCTTCAATCTCTCCATAGATGAGGCTCTAAAGGAAGCGGAAACCGCGGCGTCTCTGGGTATCGGTGGATTACTGCTTTTCGGCCTGCCGGAGACGAAAGACGATCAGGGGTCGGGCGCATGGGATGAAAACGGCATCGTGCAGCAGACGCTGCGCGAGTTCAAAAAAAGCTCTGCGCTCAAGAACTTGCTTCTGGTCGCCGACGTCTGCCTTTGCGAGTACACCGAGCACGGCCATTGCGGCATTGTGAAGAAGAAGGGCGAATCCTACGAGATTGAAAATGATTCGAGTGTGCGGCTTATTGCCCGCACGGCGCTATCGCTGGCGAAAGCCGGAGCGGATATCGTAGCTCCCAGCGACATGATGGACGGCCGCGTCGCCGCCATTCGCGATGAGCTGGACGAAGAAGAGCTTGAGGGCGTGCCGATTCTCTCCTACGCCTCGAAGTTCTCCTCCGCGTTCTACGGTCCTTTCCGCGAAGCCGCTGATTCTGCGCCTCAGTTTGGCGATCGTCGCAGCTACCAGATGGACGGCGCCAACCTGCGCGAGGCGATGCGCGAGATCGAGCTCGATCTCGCCGAGGGCGCCGATATGCTGCTGATGAAGCCGGCCATGCCGTATCTCGACGTAATTCGTGCCGCGCGCGAGCGCTTCGATGTGCCGATCGGGGCCTATCAGGTTTCCGGCGAATATTCCATGCTGCAGGCAGCGTTCGCAAAAGGCTGGCTCGAACCGGAACGCGCCATGATGGAGTCGCTGATCTCGATTCGGCGAGCGGGTGCGGGATTCATTGTGACTTATTTCGCAAAAGACGCGGCGCGGCTGCTCGGCTGAGCGGCCTGCATCGTTCAGCCGAACTGGAACATCTCTTTAGTGAAAGCCCTCTCCGCGTACAATGAAATGTTTGGGTGCAAGGGGGTTTTCGCCCTCGACCCATCGAGCTAATTTCTTGAACGGAGCATCCCTTGGCAGAAACAACGTATGACATTGCAATCATCGGCGGCGGCCCGGCTGGATACACCTGCGCCATTCGCGCTGGACAGTTTGGCTTGAAGGTCGCCCTGATCGAAAAAGCAGAAAAGCTGGGTGGGACGTGCCTGCATGTGGGCTGCATCCCCACCAAGGCTCTCCTCTTCAATGCCGAGGTATACGACCACCTGAAGAATGCCAAGGAATACGGCATCGAGGTGTCGGGCGAGGCAAAGCTCAACTGGAAGACCATTCTCGACCGCAAGAACCAAATCGTCGCCAAGCACACCAAGGGCCTCGACTTCCTGATGCGGAAGAACAAGGTGACTGTGGTGCCCGGCTTTGGCCGCGTGACTGGTCCGGCGAAGGATGGCTTGCATTCCATCGAGGTCACCGATGCCTCCGGCAAATCAAGCCAGATCAAGACGAAAAATGTAGTCCTTGCGACAGGCTCTGACGCGCGTCTGCTACCCGGTCTAACGGCGGATGACAAGATTCTCACCAACATCGAAATTCTTTCGATCCCGCAGATTCCCAAGTCGCTGGTTGTCATCGGTGCCGGAGCGGTCGGTGTTGAGTTCGCATCGATCTTCCGCAGCTTTGGCTCGGAAATCACGTTGGTGGAATATCTGCCGCGCCTTGTTCCTGCGGAAGACGAAGATGTAAGCAAGGAATTGGCCCGAACCTTCCGCAAGCGCGGTATCGACACTCACACCGGCGCGAAGGTGGAAAAGGTGGAAAAGACGAAGACCGGGGTAAAGGTCACGTTCACCGCATCGGATGGCAAGCAGGTTGTGAAGGAAGCCGAGAAAGTACTGGTTGCCGTAGGACGCGCACCGCGCACAGAAGGCATCGGTCTCGATAAGACGAAGGTTACTCCGGAAAAGGGCTTTATCAAAACAGACGAGTGGATGCAGACTGATGAACCTGGCATTTACGCAATTGGCGATATCGTTGCTGGATTGCCGCAGTTGGCGCACTCCGGTTCTATGGCGGGTATGGTGGTAGCCGCAAAGATCGCGGGTAAATATGCACGCCCCATCATCCGTCAGCGTGTTCCCGGTTGTACCTATACCGAGCCACAGATCGGCAGCGTAGGCCTTACAGAAGCGCAGGCTAAGGAAAAGGGTCATACCCTGAAGGTCGGCAAGTTCCCGTTCTCCGCCAATTCCAAGGCCTCGATCGTCGATTCGCATGAAGGCTTTGTCAAAGTCGTCAGCGATGCGAAATACGGCGAGATTCTGGGCGTACACATCATTGGTCCCCAAGCCACGGAGCTGATTGCCGAGGCGGTCACGGCCATTGAGCTCGAAGCGACGGTCGACGATATGCTTTATATGATTCACGCGCATCCGACGCTGGCAGAAGCGATGCTGGATGGCTTCGGCAGCGTTGAAGGCCTGGCGATTAACGTATAAACGAGGTTTGAAACGAAGCCCGGCGCCAAACCGGGCTTCCGGCTTTCTGAATGAGATGATTCTCTCTGTCCTTGATCTCGGACGTCTGGACTACGCCACGGGATTGGCGCTCCAAAAAACATTAGTCGAGCTGCGACACCAGCAACGCATCGGCAATGTACTGCTGCTGCTGGAACATCCTCCCGTGTTGACGCTGGGCCGAAACTCCAGCCGCTCAAATATCCTTGCCAGCGATGAGTTTCTGTCCGCGCGCGGCGTAGAGATACACGAGATCAATCGTGGTGGCGATGTAACCTATCACGGCCCCGGACAACTCGTCGGCTATCCCATCTTCGATTTGCGCAGCTTTGATCCGCGCCTCGGCGCTGTCGACTATGTTCGCAAGCTTGAAGAGGTTCTGATCCGCGCTTGCGGGGAGTATGGCGTCCGCACACAACGAATTGGCGGCAGAACGGGCGTGTGGACATCTGCAGGCGGCGCTATTCAGGAGAAGAAAGTTGCCGCGCTCGGCGTGCATATTTCGCGCGGTATCACCTCGCACGGCTTTGCGCTCAACGTGACAACCGATTTGCGCGACTTCAATCTGATCGTTCCCTGCGGCATTGTGGACCGCGAGGTTACGAGTCTTGAACTGGAGATCGACGCGAGTGTTCACGCCATGCCTGATCTGCAAACTGTCATGCACACCGTCTCCCGCTACTTCGGACAGGTTTTTGACCATCAGATACTGTGGTTGGAGTCGCTGGAGGACCTGCTTCCTAACCCTGCGACGAGTCCAGCGCAGGATATTCCGTTGTCGATCCCGGATGAGGTGAAACGCCTGCGGGGTGAGAAGGAATCGCATTTCGCGTAAACTAAACCGTTTGGTCTCGTGCAAGCCCTGGACCGGAACACCGATTTATAATCAACAATTGCGCTTTACCTAAGGTTATTGCAGCACTGCGGAAAGGGAATTCATGCCGACTGACGTAATCATGCCCCAGATGGGCGAGTCGATTTTCGAGGGAACGATCACCAAATGGCTCAAAAAGCCAGGCGAAACCGTGCAACGCGACGAGCCGCTCTTTGAGATTTCGACGGACAAAGTCGATGCTGAGATTCCATCACCTGCGGCAGGCGTTCTCTCTGAGATCAAAATTGCCGAAGGAACCACTGTACAGATCAACACCGTGGTTGGCGTGATTGCCGAATCCGGTGCAGCGGCAGCACCCACTCCAACTGCGCCGCAAGCCGTCCCGAAAGCTGAAGCTGAGGCGGAAGCACCTGCAGCACCGGCTCCATCGCAACCAGCCGCCGGACATGGAACCGATGGACCTGGAACAGATATCGTCATGCCCCAGATGGGAGAGTCAATCTTCGAGGGAACGATCACCAAATGGCTCAAGCAGGTCGGCGACAGCGTGCAGCGTGACGAGCCACTCTTTGAAATTTCAACGGACAAAGTAGACGCCGAGATTCCATCGCCTGCTGCAGGCGTTCTTTCGGAGATCAAGGTTCCCGCTGGAACCACCGTACAGATCAACACGGTCGTAGGTGTGATCGGTGGAACCGCTGGAGCAAGTGCAGCCCCCGCAGCGCCAGCCCCGGCACCGACGAAAGCAGAACCACCTGCGGCTGTGCCACAGGAGCCGGCAGCCAGCGTTGGTGAGAACGTGCGCTCCTCTCCGCTGGTGCGCAAAATCGCCAAAGACAACAATCTCGATCTGACCCAGGTTTCAGGAACTGGCGCAGGCGGCCGCATCACGAAGACAGACGTAACCAGTTTCCTTGAGAAGCACAGCGCCGGAACGGGCGCGCCAGTGGCCGCTCCAGCCAGTGCTCCAGCACCACAGCCTGCCGCTGTGTCAGCCAAGCCAGCAATACCGGCCGCCCCTACGACGCCGGCACTTCCAGGCGAACTGGTGCCGCTCTCCAGAATGCGCTCGATCATTGCACAGCGCATGGTCGATTCCAAACATACAAACGCCCACGTACACACGGTCTTCAAAATCGACTTCACGCGCATCGTCAAAATGCGCGAGAAAGAGAAGTCGAAGTACGAGCAACGCAATGGTGTAAAGCTCACCTACATGCCGTTCATCTCTCGGGCTGTGATCGCGACGTTGCGCAAGATGCCGATTGTCAATGCATCCATGGAAGGCGACGCGATCCGGTATCACAAAAACATCAACCTAGGCATTGCCGTCGCACTCGATTGGGGTTTGATCGTCCCGGTCATCAAGCAGGCAGAGGAACGCAGCTTCGTGGGAGTGGCCAGGGCCATTGCAGACCTGGCAGAACGCGCGCGCGGGAAGAAGCTGAAGCCGGACGAGGTGGGATCTGGCACATTCACGATTACAAATCCGGGAATCTTCGGAGAGCAGTTCGGAACGCCGATCATCAATCAGCCGGAGAGCGCCATTCTTGGCGTAGGCGGGCTCTTCAAGGAGCCTGCGGTCATCACCGATGACTCAGGTACAGATTCGATTGCCATTCGCCATATGATTCATTTGACACTCGGCTTCGATCACCGCATCATCGACGGCGCCGATGCAGGTAAGTTCATGGCTGAGGTGAAGAAGTACCTCGAAAACTGGAATGAAGATATCGGCTGATCATTGCGAATCAATCGGCAACAAAAGAAGGCAGGCATAGCACCTGCCTTCTTTGTTTTGGACTCAACCTACAGCAGATCTTTTGCTTGCAACACTCGAGCCACCGCCTCTTCCGGTGTCTCGCCAATCGCGGAAAGGTGCCCCATTTTCCGTCCGGCACGCGGCATGTGCTTCTCATAAAGATGCAGACGTACTCCCGGCACTGCCAGAGCGCGATCAAACCTTGGTTCGTGCTCCAGCCAGAGATCGCCCAACAGATTCGCGATTGCCGCCGGTGTTATCACTGAAACATCGCCCAGAGGCAAATCGCAAACCGCTCGTACGATCTGCTCAAACTGGCTCGTCACACATGAGCGCTCGCTTGCGTGATAGCTGTTATGGGGGCGCGGCGCCAATTCGTTCACCAGCAACAGTCCATCCCGCGTAAGAAACAGCTCGACCGCTAGCACGCCCTCCAACCGCATTTCTTCCGCGATATTTCTCGCGATTTCCTGCGCTCTCGTTTCTAGTTCCGCGGAGATGGAAGAAGGGATAACACTCCACGCCAGAATCTGATGCTCATGGTGATTGGCGGCCGAAGGGTAGCTCTTAAGTTCCCCGCTCGGTGTGCGCGCTACCATCACCGAAATTTCTTTCTCGAGATCGAGGGCCTTTTCGGCTATAGACGGAAGCTGGCCGAGCAGGCGCCATGCATCTCGACTCTCACCTTCAGCAGAGGCCGCGACCTCGTCAAAGCCAATCTTTACCTGGCTGCGGCCATCATAGCCGCCCCGCGCACTTTTCACGAAGCAGCGGCCGCCGAGCGCAGACAGGGCCTCAATCAGATCAGTCTCGGAGTAGATCGTACGGAAATCCCCAACCGGGAAACCGTGCTCAGCCAGCCACGTCTTTTGCAGGATCCGGTCCTGAATAATCCGCATCATGGTTTTGCCGGGACGCACGGGAGCATATTTCTCTGCTGCTTCGAGGCTGGCGATTGCGATCTGCTCAATCTCCAACGTGACGACATCGCAGCCGCGTGCCAGATCGGCAGCGGCGCGCGCATCATCCCATCCCCCCTCAAAACATGCGTCGACAACAAACCGTGCCGGACAGGACGGATCGGGATCCATCACCTGAATGCGATAACCAAGCGACCGTGCAGCCATAGCCGTCATGCGGCCCAGCTGTCCGCCGCCCAGGATGCCAATCGTTGCGCCGGGAAGAATCGCGCTCACTGTGGCAGTTCCTCGGCAAGCACTTCTTCCTTGCGCGATTCACGCCATGCGCGCAACCGCTCGCGCAAGCTGGTATCGGTGGTGGCAAGAATCTCAGCCGCGAATAGCGCAGCATTGGCTGCTCCCGGTTTCCCGATAGCGAGTGTGCCTACTGGCACGCCCTTCGGCATTTGCACAATCGAAAGTAGCGAGTCGATGCCATTCAGCATCGTTGCCGGAACAGGCACGCCAAGCACTGGAACAAGCGTCTTCGCAGCGAGCATGCCAGGCAGGTGTGCTGCACCACCGGCACCGGCGATAATCACGCGCAACCCGCGCGACTCTGCCTGCGCGGCATAGGTAAAAAGCCAATCGGGAGTGCGATGGGCAGAAACCACTCGCACTTCATAGGGGATAGAGAATTCTTTCAGCATGTCGACGGCAGCCTTCAGCACCTCATAATCGGTCTTGCTGCCCATCACTACGCCGACAAGCGGGGCGTGCTCCATGCATGTGATTATAGTGCCCAGAATCGCATGGAACCAGAACCGCCCAGCTCGTCTTGACGACTAAGCTTATATTTCAGACTAGAGTTTGATGCCGATAGACCCCGAAAACTGCACGATCGCAGGCCAGACGGTCTTCAGGTCCTGGATTGTGGCGGCATCCAACGAAAAATTTAAGGGATTCGCTACGACCCCACTGACATCGCCAAGCGTTTTCGCCACAGTGCCCAGTAAGACCCCCAGCCCCGCAACCACATCAGGTTCAACCTTGCTGTTGACAACTTTTGCGCCGCTCACAAACTTGAGAAGGTCTTCTGCTGCTACCTCTGCGCCGTGTCCAATGCCAAGTAGTATGTTTGCCATTACTCGTTCTCCTTATCTGTGATGTTTCTTTCATGCTGTTCTGGCGAATGACTGGGAGACGCAGGTCCAAGAACCCTGTCCAGATTTGCCGCCAGAAGGTGGGTGAAACGATAGAGCCAGCCATAAAAACGGCTGCCTTCTGCTTCGGGGGGATCCATTGCGCTCACTGCGGCAGAGAAGATCCAAAGCGCCCCGGCGCCCGTCCAGAAAGACGGTATGGTCCCAGTCGCCCAGATGCCCGTGGCTAAGATGGTCATAATTTGTTCGCTTTCATTGCTCGGCAAAGACAGCTTGTCTTAACGGCAAGATGGCATGATGCGCCGCATTCCTGAAAAGTAGCCGCTTGTTTAAAGCGGCACGTTGACGAAGATTGCGCTTGAGAATCGCGAGTAGTTCGGTGGTGCGGAGCCATCATACATGCGAATGTAGTACTGCTCGATCGCAGCCTGGCGTGGAATGACGAAGTTGCTCACCGGACTTCGCAGCACGAGGTCAGAATCAGTGCCTGGCCCAAACGACCAGTCGCGACGGCGCACCTCAAAGCCGCCTCCTGAAGGAGGTGTTAGCCCCGCATTCACTTGGATTGCGGTTGAACTAATCGACGAAGCGACCAAAGTCAGTAGATTGGTCAAAGGCTCCACCGTTTGCGGTTGCTGCGGTAGCCACGTATCCGCCGGTACAGTTGAAGATGTTTTTATCGCGAGAGCATCCGCCCAATCGTTGGCAAATTGAATGGTGTATTTGTTTAACTGCGGCGATGAGCAGGCCACCTCAATCTGCACGCTGCGCACGACCAGATTCGCGGTAATATCTGCCGAGGCGGTTGAGACAGCCAGCATATCCCCAGGCCAGATATCTCCAAGTGTCTCGAAATTCCAGCCTGTATAAGTACCCTTCCACGCTGCCGCCCGGCTTGACGACAAACTAAGCAGCGCAGATGCCGCATTCTCGCAATCTTCCGAGCTCATCGCCTTTGGCGTTGTCACGGTCCCAATCCATCGTGAAGTAGCTGGAAGCTGATTGGAGTTTTGCGAGGAAGGGCTTACCGCATTCGCCTTGCGCGCCACTGCACGGTTGTTTGTTCGGTAGGAGATAAATACCTGCTCCCCCATTTGAGGAGCACTAGTCGCGTAAAAGCGAAGTTTACCGGTTCGTTCAACCTTGCAATCGGCTCCCTGGGCTGTAGTGCCGATACGACGCGTCATCATATTTCCGCCCGGCGGAAGGCTCGTTACCCACACGGGGCCTTCCTGCGTTACATCCACGCTGCGGATGGAACAGATCAGGTTCGTGCTATTGAGCAGACCAAAAGTGCTGATAGAAGGCGTAACAGCGAGTGCGCCATCATAAAGCACAACGGGTGTTTGGCTCACCCCGTTCGTCATGTCTTGCACTTCCAGCACAAGGTTCACTCCGCACGGAACGGCTGTACCGCCCCATAGCTCTGTTCCGTCATCGCCCAGCGAATAGTAGGCCTGTAGAACACGTTGCATTTCCTTTCCATACACGCGCGTACGCAACGTATACATATGACCTGAAACCGGTGAGAATGAGCTCCCAGACGCAACGCCGGCAATCAAAGGCGCAACGGTAGTGCTTCCACTTACCTGATTTACTTGAAACCCGGCAACGCAGTCCGCGGTGTTTATATCCCCGGTATACAGGCCGCTCAGTATGCCCTCGCTTCCAGCGCTCAGCAGCACCCCATTCGCTTCAATAACAAGAGACCCGCCAAGCTCCAGATTGCTGATCGCGCACAGCGTCGTTTCCCCATCCAGCCCATTTCCGCCAACGCAGGTCACCCCATTCGACGTCAGCGAGACATGCGCTCCCGGATCCTGCAATTGCCATACCTGTGGATTGATCGCTGGCGTCTGGAAAAGATCCACCAAGGGTCGCGTCTTGGAAGATGGTGGGAAAAAAGGATCTTCCGTCAAATCAAACAGGACAGTTGTTCCATCACCCGCAAAGACTTCTGTGACATAGGCGGATGGTTCTTCCTCGCCGCACACAGTCACATCATTCGCAAGAGTCTTTACCATCGACGCCTGCAAATTATTGACCTGCAGCGTCCCATCGCTCTCGTTCAATGTATGCACTACATCGCCCACCGGCGCCATACTCACGCTGCCGGATGCAACTCGATAGGTATTGCGCGAACTCGAAGCAAGAAGGCCGGCATTACTTGACCAGCTTTCCGCTGGCTCTGCTGTAAATCGTCCCACGACGCCCGTAGCCTGCGCGGTG
>DATHQH010000019.1:0-33350 GCA_035482895.1 Alloacidobacterium sp.
GCCTCTTTCGTTGCATTCTCCACATCAGATTCCAGTGGCAATAGAAAGATGCACAACACTCTCCTTTGCTCACTGTATTCCCGCTCTGCTAGTCTGAATGGTTTCAGTCTCAGAACGGAGTTACCAGGCAAATGGCCTTCAAGTTTAAGGGAGTCGACTTCATCGGCTTCGACGCACTTCTCAACGAGGACGAGCGCCTCTCGCGTGACACAGCACGTCAGTTCATTGAAGATAATCTCATCCCCATCATCGAGGAGTGCAACCGCGAAGGTCGCTTTCCGCGTGAACTTGTCCCGCAGATGGGCGAGTTGGGTTTCTTCGGGGCCAATCTGCACGGCTACGGCTGTGCGGGCATGTCGAATGTCGAATACGGTCTCGTTATGCAGGAGTTCGAACGAGGCGATTCCGGTGTGCGCAGTTTTGTTAGTGTGCAGTCGGCGCTAGTCATGTATCCCATCTTCACTTTTGGATCCGATGAGCAGAAAGACTACTGGCTTCCACAAATGGCCAAAGGCGAAAAACTCGGCTGCTTCGGTCTGACGGAACCCGATTTCGGTTCGAATCCGGGAGGCATGCGCACCCGTGCCCGCAAGGTCGGCGACGAGTATGTCCTCAACGGTGAAAAGATGTGGATCACCTCCGGAACCATCTCTGATGTCGCAGTTATCTGGGCCAAAGTAGAGGATGAAGACGATCGCGTGCGCGGCTTTCTGGTCGAGACTGACCGCCCCGGCTTCTCCGCTTACGATGTACACGGCAAATGGTCGCTGCGGGCGTCGGTGACCTCGGGGCTTTCGCTTCAGGATGTGCACGTCCCGGCAAAGAACCTCATGCCGGGAACCGGAGGGCTCAAGTCTCCGCTCATGTGCCTGAACCAGGCGCGCTACGGCATTAGTTGGGGAGCCATCGGCGCGGCCATGTCCTGCTACGACACGGCTCTGCAATATTCACTGCTGCGCAAGCAGTTCCGCGATCAGCCCATCGCCAGTCATCAACTCGTACAGGAAAAATTGACATGGATGATCTCTGAGATCAGCAAAGCGCAACTGCTGTCGTTGCAGGTAGGCCGCATGAAGGATGAAGGCAAGGTCAGCTTTGAGCACATCTCCATGGCCAAGCGCAACAATGTGTGGATGGCGCTCGAGTGTGCCCGTATGGCCCGTGACATCCTCGGCGGCAACGGCATTACCGACGATTACCCGATCATGCGCCACATGATGAACCTGGAATCAGTAAAAACTTACGAAGGTACGCACGATATTCATACGCTCATCATCGGCCAAAGCGTGACCGGCATTCCTGCATATTAAGGCTTTCACGTCAAACAAGGCTCGTCATCTTTGAGAGGCATAGGCGACGAAGAATCTCAGCGATTCATACCGAACCGATATCGCTGGGATTCTTCGCTCCGCTTTGAATGACAAACTGGAAGACCTTATGCGAGGTGTCCCATCTTGCCGTCGTTGTAGTCCCGTACTGCCTGCATGATCTCGTCGCGATTGTTCATCACAAACGGACCGTAGCTGAACACCGGCTCGTTGATCGGCTCACCGCTCAGCACCAGAAGCGTTGCGTCTTCCTTCGCTTCCAGAACGACACAGTCGCCATCCGGACTCAGTGCCGCAATCCGAGCCTCGCCTTTTAGCTCATTTGCGCCATCGAGCACCGCATAGCCCTTCAACAAAACTACAGCCGAGTTATGGCCATCAGGTATTTGCAGTTCCACCTTGCTGCCAGCCTTCAACCGCACATCGAACAGGTTCACCGGGGTAACGGCCTTCGCCGGCCCCTGAACGCCATGAAGTTCACCGGCGATCACCCGCGCATTCGAACCATTGCCTAAGTCAACCGACGGAATCTGTTCTTTCGTGATTCCCTGATAGCGCGGCTTTGACATCTTCTCCGCTTTAGGCAGATTCACCCAGAGCTGAATCATCTCGAATGTGCCGCCATTTTTGGCGAACTCCTTCTCATGCATTTCCTCATGCACGACACCCGAAGCTGCGGTCATCCACTGCACATCGCCCGGATAGATCACCCCGGCATTTCCCGCGGAGTCGCGATGCTCCACCGCTCCCTGATAGGCAATAGTCACCGTTTCAAATCCTCGATGCGGATGCTCACCGACTCCGTGCGACTTCTTCGCAGGTTCGAAATAGGATGGTCCTGCGTAATCCAGCATCAGGAATGGATTGATCTGCTCGTTGATTCCATTCGACGGAAACATGTTCCGCACAGGAAATCCATCACCCACCCAGTGGTTCGACCCTGGCCCATACACCCCAAGCACTTTTTTCACTTCAGACATTTTCTTGTTCCTCCGTACTACGCTTTCTGCCGCTCTTCGCAGCCACACTTTTGTTTGCGCCTTCCTCCGGCAATCGACGCGCAGCGCCAAGTCCCAATCGACGAAGCGAACCGATCAACGCCTCACGATCTGCTTCGCCTTCATCTGCAATCGCTTCTTCCATCGCCTGCTTGTGATCTTCAAACGCCTTACGAATCAACTCGGTACCGGCCTCTGTTAACCGGACCACACGCACTCTGCGGTCCACATCATCTTCTTTGCGCTCGACCAGTCCGCGACGTCCCAGGCGATCCAGTGCCGCCGTCATCGACCCGCTGGTCAGCATCACCTTTGCGCCTAACTCTTTTACTGTCAGCGGTCCTTTGTGCAAGAGCGCCTCCAGCACCCCAAAATCACTCAGGCACATCCCCAACCCTGCAATATGCCCGTGAGCATGCGCCTCCACTGAACGGAAAGCCTTCCACAATACCAGCCAGAGGTGGACCCCGCTGGTGTCTGTCGTCGATTTTGCAGGTGTCATTTTCATTTATCTTGATATCAAGATGTTTGGTGACGAAAAAGGATTCATTCCGTCTTTTCTACGTTCCTAGTAAGGCCTAACTCCCGATGTTTCGGTGAGGGCGCAACCCATTCAGAGACTTAGGGTTCTAACTAGTGGTTACCCTTTTATAACGGAGCCGCGGTGCTACATATCCATCTTCCTAAACCGCAGAGACGGCCCGAACTCGACGCATTGCGTGGTTTGTTCCTCGTCTGGATGACCCTGACACATCTTCCGACACGTTTTAGTGACTTTGTGAACCAGCCGATCGGCTTCGTGTCGTCGGCGGAGGGTTTCGTATTCCTCTCGGCGCTGCTCGTAAGCCGCGTCTATATGCGGGAGGCGCTCGAAGATAAATCGGCGCTGCGAACGAAGCTCTGGCGGCGTTCACTCAAAATCTATGCCTACCATTTGCTGATGCTGGCGCTGGCTTTCACAGTTGCTGCCGCCTATGCGGTCACAACGCATCGCGCAGCCATCTACAATCTGCTCAATTTCTACATCGCGCATCCGTTTGTAGCCATCATCGGCTCAGTCCTGTTGCTCTATTGCCCACCGCTTTTGGACATTCTGCCGATGTATGTCATCTTTCTTTTCTTCACACCGTTGATTCTTTCCGGTGCGGCGCGCAGGGGCTGGGGCAGGATTCTCGCTACGAGTGGAGTCTTCTGGCTCTTTGCGCAATTCGGCCTGCGCGATCTGGTACACAATATCATCGTCCACGCAACCCACCTGCCGATCCCTTTGCAGGAGACCGGCGCTTTCAATCTCTTCGCTTGGCAGGCGATCTGGATCGTTGGACTATGGCTCGGTGCAAAATCAGCGATAGACGACGTGCCTCTGAAGCGGATTCCCGGCTATGCCGTCGCCGTCTGCGCGCTCGTGTGCCTTTTCTTTATTGGGGTGCGCCACGAATGGCTCGGTCCACACCTGACGCAGCAGGCCCTGGGGATGAAGCTCGACAAATGGCAAATTGGCCCACTGCGCGTCATCAATCTGGTCACCTTCACGATTGTGTTTTACTGGCTGCGCAAGTACGTATGGCGTGCCGTATCTGTCGAGCCTTTTCTCACACTAGGCAAGGCATCATTACACGTCTTCTGCGCGCATATCTTTTTCGTCTTCGTAGGGCTCGCACTTCTGTACAACGAAGTACCCGAGCTGCACGGCTGGCCTGCGCTCGCGCTGTTGGCAGCTACGTTTTCCGGATTGGTTCTGGTTGCCGTGCGAGAAGTACGCAAGCAGAAGGCTACCCGCGTAAAGCTCACCAAAAAGGAAAAGGAGGCACCCTCGAAGACGCCTCAGTCGATTCAATTGCGTACTGAAGTCGATCCACTTGCAACTCCCCTGCAGAAGCAACCGTCAGAGATTTTCCGTTAATTAGACGGCAACTGTAAACGTATCTTCTGTGCGCGTTACCGTGCGATACATCGTGTCTCGTTCGAACGGCTCTCGCCCGGCCTCGCGGATCAGGCGCATCAACTCTTCGCGACGCATGCCTTGTGGAGTCGTCGCTCCCGCATCGTGATAAATCTTTTCCTCGATCACCGTTCCGTCAATGTCATCCGCGCCAAAACGCAATGCAATCTGCGCAATCTTCGGCGTCATCATCTGCCAATAGGCTTTAATATGCGGAAAATTATCAAGCAGCAACCGGCTTACAGCAATCTGTTTGATATCGGTTAATCCGGTAGTCCGGGGCAAGTGTTCAAGCGGCGTATTATCCGGGTGAAACGCAAGCGGAATGAATGTCTGGAAGCCATGCGTATCATCCTGCACGGCACGCAGACGCAGCAGATGATCGACGCGGTCTTCTTCATTCTCAATATGTCCGTAGAGCATGGTCGCGTTGGATTTCAACCCAAGCTGATGCGCCATGCGCGCCGTATCCAGCCATTCGTCGCCATCAATTTTGTGATCGCAGATGATGTGCCGCACGCGATCGGCAAAAATTTCCGCGCCGCCGCCGGGCAGTGAATCCACACCGGCGTCTCGCAGTCGCTCTAATGTCTCACGAATAGAAAGCTTTGCGCGCCGGGCAAAGAACGCAACTTCAACCATGGTGAAGGCTTTGATATGGACCTGCGGGAAGCGTTCTTTTAGCCCGCTCACCAGGTCAAGAAAATATTCAAGCGGCAGATCCGGATGCAGTCCACCAACAATGTGGAACTCGGTTACAGCGTCGCTATATCCCGAGGCAGCCGTCTGCCAGGCCTGCTCCAACGCCATGGTGTAAGAGCCTTCTGCATCCTTCTTGCGCCCAAACGCGCACAGGCGGCATGCAGCAACACAGACGTTGGTTGGATTGATATGACGATTGACGTTGAAGTAGGCAATATTTCCATGCAGTTTTTCGCGCACGGAATTCGCCAGCCAGCCTACGGCCAAAATATCCGGCGAGCGATATAAAGCGACACCATCGTCAAAGCTCAACCGTTCTCCGGAAAGCATTTTCTCCGCAATGAGTTGAAGTCTCGCGTCATCGGTGGCGAATGGCCGCCGCTGTCCCAGGAATGCCGTCGTCGCTGTCATCACCCTTTATGATAATGCAATCGCTTTGTTCATGGCCTGTTTTCACATATCACAGCCTTGCACTATGGTTCGTGCGCTAAACTTTCCATACACGCAAAGGTCACTGCACTGATACTATGCGTCAAGAAGAAAGCTTTAGACTCCGTTATGGTTAGGGTTTCCTGATTGCCTCATCGCATTCGATTGCTGTCTATCCTGGCTCTCTGCTTTGTCTTTCTGCCTTTTTTGCATGCGTCGCAGCAGAGTGACGCGTCCAAAGCATCGGTGTTTCCGGACACAAATACCTACAGCCTGGATAAGGCGAAGGTGAATTTTCCCGCCGATTTCGAGGGGAAAGCCAACCTGCTTTTGATTTCATTTGAACCGGAACAGGCAAAAGATATCGAGACCTGGATGCCGCTGGCCCAGGCTCTGCAGCATATGAACTTTCAGTTCCGTTATTACAAGATGCCGGTGTCGAGTCCGGAAAACCTAATCTATCGCTGGTGGGACAACTCTTCTCTGCGCAGCGTCGAAACCGATCCGGAAACCTGGCATTGGATCATACCGCTCTATATCAACAAGACCGATTTCCGTCGCTCCATGAATATTCCGAATGAGAAAGAAGTCGTAGTTGCGCTCGTCGACAAGACCGGACAAGTTCTTTGGAAGGCTTCGGGCCGGCTCACCGACGACAAGAAAGCATCTCTCACAGCGGCCGTCGCAGCCGCTACACATCTCCAGTGAAGTGTTTCTGCATGACCAGCGCATCGAGCCGCCCAAGATAATAATTAGGTATCCTGCCGATCGTTTCGTAACCCATGCTCAAATAAAAACACTGTGCCTGTGCGTTATCCACGGCAACTTCCAGGCGAATCCACTGCACAGCACTCGCTCGAAGATGCTCTTCGACAGCCATTAACAGCAGACGGCCAGTCCCTTGCCTGCGCGCCTCCGGCAGCACATCAATTGTAATGAGATGCCCGAAGTGGCTGCCTTCATGCAGGTGTCTTTGCGTGGTGCAAAAGCCGACAATGTTTGGGTCGCCAGTCTCCTGATCGGCCGCGTTCTCTGCAATCACCGTGAAAGATTTGGGATGTTGCAGATAGTAGCGCAGCTCAGCTTTGGAGTAAGCGATGCCGGGCGAGAAGCAGACCTGGTCGATCTGATACAACTTCTCCAGATCTGCGCGCCGAAAAGGACGTAGATGAAACCCTGCAGCGGGAACGCTATGGCTGCGTTCCGCCACTGCTGCTCGCCGACGTTGCGGCAGTCTCTTCCGATTTCGGTTGCACCACAACACCATCGTACAGTGATGCAGCGACAAGACGGCCACCCAGGGAGCGAACGGAGCGAACCGTCCAGCCCGCGTCCCACCATTTCCACGTCATGCTGTTCTCATCGATTGCGAAGATTATGGTGGAGCGCGCGGAAGTGACAATAATTCGCCCCAGTTCTCGATTGAAGCTGAGGCCGTTGATATCGGCCAACGGAAGCGTGGACAGCTGCTGCCAGCTCTGCCCCTGATCTTGGCTGTAGAATAAGCCCTCGCGGCCGCCAACCCAGATGCTGCCCTTGGGTGCTGTCGTTACGGCCTGCACATAGGAGAGCTTCGACGGCAGCGCGATCTCATGCCAATTCGTACCGCCATCTGTCGAGATCATCATCTGACGGCGGTTTGCTGCCAGCACCTCGTTATCCTTTGCCGTAACAAAGCGATAGTCATCACCCTTTAACACCGGCCCGGTCCATGCCACGCCCTGGTTCTCACTGCGATACACGCCATCCGCAGTGGCTGCATACCAGACCTGGCTGGCTGTATTGATGTCATTTACCCGCGAATCAATCGGTGCGCCCGGCTCTGCAACCTGTGTCGATTGCTTCGTTTTCTTGCCTCTTCTAATTTTGTATGTAATCTTCTCGGCATAAGTGAGGATGTCGCCATCTTGTATCCACTCGGAACCGCTCCAACGGAAGATGCCGTGCCCTGTTCCGGCCAACACGGTACCGTCATCCGTCTGAGCAAGAGTAAAGACATCTCTGCCAGCCAAGCCCTTGCTGCGCTGCTGCCACGTTGTACCGCCATCTTCCGTGACAAAGACGCCGCCGTAACCCTTGTCATTCAAAACGCCCGCATAGATCGTGCCTTCATGCTTCGCATCTGCAAGAACCGCAGCGACCTGCCGCTGCGAGAACCCTTCATTCGAGGCGGTAAATGTCGCGCCGAAATCATTGCTTGACAACACTCCACTGCGATCGGTCGCAAGCAGCACCTGCTGCGGATTCCTCGGGTTTATATAGATATCATTGATGATGACATCGGGCCCAGTGATACGCGACCAATTCACGCCGTCATCCATTGTCCTGTACAGACCTTCCGTCGTGCCCGCATACACAATCTTGCGGTTGGCCGGATCCTGCATCAGCACGCGTGTACGCCGGGCGGTCGAGGGAATGCCCTGCACCTTGCGATAGATCTCACCTGCATTTTCACTGCGGTAAATCCCTGAGCAAGCGCTGGTGTATATCACTGTCGGCCGCGTGGGATCAATAATGATCGAGAAGACGTCGGAGTCGTCGATCAAGCCCTGCTTGATACTGTGCCAGTTCGCACCGCCATCGCTCGTTTTCCAAGGCAGATGCCAGGTTCCCACGTAGATCAGCTTCGGGTCATTGGGATCGATGGCAACCGACTCTACCTCATGAATTTCGCCGCTATCTGGCGGACTGATCTCTTTCCAATGCCCGCCTTTGTCTTCGCTGCGATAAACGCCCTTCAAAGTGCCGGCAATCAGGATTTTCGGGTCGGAATGGGACTGTGCCAACGCGCGCACCGATTGGCCATCAATATCTGTGCTGGCCGACCATGTTGCCCCGCCGTCATGGCTGATATAAACGCCCCCCGAAGGGCTGTCTACCTGCCAGACTCCCGCAAAAAGCGTCTTCGGATCCGAAGGATCGGCGACCAAGCTGTCGACAACCAGATTATCGGACTTACCCAGCTTTGCGAGCCTCTTCCAGGTGCTGCCACCGTCCATGGACTGATAAATCCAGCTCGTCGTTGTGCCTAGATAGAGATGCTGCGGATTATCAGCCTCAACGGCGAAGCTGCGGGCATCGCCGCCATTTGGACCGACCGGGATCCAACTGATAACCCCACCGCAGGCAGGCAATACTGAGATTCCAAGAGTGCTTACACCAAGTAGAAAAAAGTGCAATAGCTTACGCTTCATAATGTCCTGATAACAATCTATTCGTTTATCCAGTCCCGTGACCAGCATTCGCTTCATATTCGATGAAAAACTTACATAAAAAGTAAAGGGCCAGCCAGAAAAATCTGGCTGGCCCAAGTGAAACTACTACGCTTTCATCGGACTAGTGACTCGCACGACGCGATCTACGCTGGCCCAATGGTTTGCGAGTTTGTGGCGTCACTGTGGACTCATCGACTGCAGTCGTGCCGGGCACGTCTGTGTCGAAGTTCGCACCGGCCGGGACGAGGTAGTTTTCCACTTCCTTCGCACCCGCAGTGCCTGTGCGTACCTGGATACGGCTGGCATCAATGCCCTTCTCCTTCACCAGGTAGTCCTTCGTGTTCACTGCACGTTGCGCTGCCAGGTTTTCAACGCGAGCCGCACGACGCTTGCCCTTCGGCGCAGCTTGTTCGGCTTCCGTCGCATTGCCAACCACAACCAGGGATGCATCCGAGGAGCGCTGCGCGTTGAGCGCGACGTCATCGAGGCAGGCCTTGGCTTCGTTGTCTACGCGAGCCGGACGACGCTTGTCGCGATCAAAGCTGATCGAGCAAAGCGTCTGCGTCTTCGCAGCAGGAGGAGCAGGAGCGTTGACGGTCACCGAGCAGGTGCCCGAGGCAGTCTGGCCCTTATCATCAGAGACATTGGCTGTCACTGTGATCGTGCCTGCCGGCGCACCAGCCGTGGAGAGGGTCGCAGTGTTGCCAGTACCGCTGATGGAACCAGCCGACGCCGTGTAGCTGTACGTCAGAGGACGGTTCTGCGGGCTGACACCTGTTGCTGTAATCGTGGAGCTGTCACCCGGGTTCACGCTCGACGGATTGACCGAGCAGCTAACCGTTGGCGGCTCAAACTGTTTCACGGTGAAGTTGGCCGTGCAATCTGCAAACTGACCGACTCTCTGGCCTTGGCTCACATGACCAGTGACGGTATAGTTGCCGGGTTGCAGACCGGTGGTATCTACACTTGCGGTAGCCGTATCGCCCTTGACTGTCACACCCTGACCAGACCAGCTGTATGTCGCAGTTCTCTTGGGATTCAGGTTGCTCGCAGTGCCGGTGATCGTAATAGGATCACCCGGAAAAACTGTCTGCGGAGTCGCCGAGCAGAGGTACTGAACGGGAGGCGGCGGAACAATATTTCCGAACTTCCAGACAATGCCGGTGCTCAGGCGAGCACTGTTCACATTGGCGCGACCGCCAAATGCAACAGCAGGCCCGAAGTTGGCGTGGAAATACTCGTAATCGGCCTGGAAGAGGCGGAGAGCCACATGATGATTGAAGAACGGAAGGTTATAGTCCAAGCCACCGCCGGCTGTGAGAGCCGGTCCCCAGGTTGCAGCATGCGCCGCAAACGGCTCACTATTCGGGCCGCCGAGGTTTACAGCTCCGGCCAGGGCATGCACAAAAGGAGTGATTCCCTCGGCCGTCTGATAGCGAAGAATCGGACCACCCTGAATGGTGTAGGCCGCATCATTATTTCCACTCGGGTGAAAACCGGCCTCTATCTGGCCGCCGAAGAAGCGGTTGAAGTAATAGGCACCGCTTGCAATGGCACCATAGTCGATCGCCGAATATCGATCGGTGAAGACCGACCCATCAGCCTGCGGCGTGTCTACCGTTCCATGCATAGCCAGATAGGAGTAGCCGGTAAATACGTCAACTCGAGAAACTGGTTGCTCAGCCGGAGCAGCCGGCGCTGGAGTCGAACTCTGCCCGAAAAGACTCGAAGCTCCAAGTCCTACGGCACAACCAACTAGCAGAATTCGGCTCACGGAACTTAACGGACGAGATTGCATGCGTCTATCCTCCGAAACCATACTTTGAAAAGTCTCACTGAACCAAAAATTTAGGCCCTGACATCAAGCCCAGGTACAAAACTTCTTTAGTAGAAAACTGCGACGGTATAAAAAACTACCACACGTTTATTACCTTAGAGCATAAATTCTTCAATGAGTTGCCTGAAACTATTGCTTATTACCCAGCATCTTGAGAGTTACTATCGCTAGTCGTTGTCTGGGGCATGCCTTGATGAGTAAACGTCCCCGAATTGTGCGAGAACAATTTACCCTCAGACTTTCGTGCATATCTAAACTATTGAATCTTTTCAGTTATTGCAAGTTCAAAACTCGTTTTAGACTGCCTCGTTCCTTCTGGATCTTTTCCTGCAGAAGGGTTATGGCATATAGCAACTGCTCAGGACGCGGAGGACATCCCGGAACATAGACATCAACGGGAATCACCTGATTCACTCCCTGAACGAGCGCGTAGTTGTTGAAAACCCCGCCGGAAGTCGCGCACGCGCCCATAGAAATGACCCATTTGGGCTCCGGCATCTGATCATAGAGACGGCGGATGACCGGGGCCATCTTCTGTGAAACGCGCCCTGCGATCACCATCAGATCCGACTGGCGCGGAGAAGGCCGAAATACCTCTGCGCCAAAGCGAGCTACGTCAAACCGCGACGCGCCCATGGACATCATCTCGATTGCACAGCAAGCGAGCCCGAACGTCATTGGCCACACAGAGTTTTTGCGAATCCAGTTGATAGCCGCATCGAGCGAGGTAAGAAAGACGCCATCCGGCTGGTCGTAGCCATAACTGGCCTCCTGCAGCTTTTCGCGGTTCTTCGCACTGCTCTCTAACGATCCAAACAGGTACCGGTCGCGGGCCAATTCACTCATGCCTCTACTATAACCCCGCTTCGCCTTGGATTTAAATGGATTACAGCTACTTTTGTTACTTTCTCGCTTTCAGGTTCTGATACACCTTGCACTGTTTCGCATAGCGACATTGTGGGACGGCCAATCTGCTCGCACCTTAAAAATGCTATTTGCGATTTTTAAGAAATATGTAAAAGTAACTGCAACACATTCAGGAATTTCTCACAGGCATACATGTTGTATCCACACATGCCTGTTGCAACTTATCGTTTGCATTCATTTAGTTTTTTGCCGGCGCAGAAACGGTCGGTATAGCTCTATTTCAAATAAGCCAGACGGAGTGTTATGCATCCTCGTATCGTGAAGCTGTTTTTGGCGTTGGTCCTTTGTACTGGCAGCCTGTTCCCTGCTTTTGCGCAAACACCAGCCGCCAGTGCGGGGTCTACTGCTGACCAGCTTGCCAAACTCCAGACTCAAGTCGCGAACGCGCAGTCTTCTGCCGACAACGCATGGATGCTTGTCAGCGCCGCACTTGTCCTCATGATGACCGGCCCCGGCCTTGCACTCTTTTATGGCGGCCTCGTCCGCAAGAAAAACGTGCTCGCAACCATGATGCAGAGCTTTGCCATGATGGCGATCATCACCGTGCTCTGGGCGCTTGTCTCCTACAGTCTGGCCTTCGACTCGGGCACAAGCTTCATCGGCGGATTGCATCACATCTTCCTGCGTGGCGTAGGCCTGGTGCCGGACACTGATTACTCAGCAACGCTGCCGCTGCAAACCTTCATGATCTACCAGTTGATGTTCGCCATCATCACGCCAGCACTCATCACTGGAGCCTTTGCCGAGCGCATGAAGTTCAGTGCCATGGCCCTCTTTTTGATTCTCTGGTCTATTTTCGTGTACTCGCCCATGGCGCATATGGTGTGGGGTAAGGGTGGATTCCTCAATGCCTCGCTCGGTGGTCGCTTCCCAACACTCGACTTCGCCGGCGGTACTGTCGTCCACGTTACATCCGGCGTTTCCGCCCTGGTCTGCGCTCTTTATCTCGGCAAGCGCGTCGGGTATCCCAAAGAGGCTATGCCGCCGCACTCAGTTGTTCTGAGTTTCATTGGTGCTTGTCTATTATGGGTCGGCTGGTTCGGATTCAATGCGGGCAGCGCACTGGGTTCAGGCCCGCTCGCCACCAGTGCCTTTGTTAATACACACTTTGGCGCAGCCGGAGCAGCTCTCAGCTGGATGCTGGCCGAGTGGATTCGCAGCGGCAAGCCAAGCGCTCTCGGCGGGATTTCCGGAGCGGTTGCAGGACTCGTCGCCATTACTCCGGCCGCAGGTTTTGTGCAACCCATGTCCGCCATCGTCATTGGCCTGCTTGCCGGGGCCTTCTGCTACTTCATGGTCATCAAGGTCAAGAACTGGTTCGGTTATGACGATTCGCTTGACGCATTCGGCGTGCACGGAGCCGGCGGCACATTGGGAGCGGTGCTTACCGGGCTTTTCGCCTCGAGCGCCATCAATCCTATTTTCAAAGATGCGCAAGGCAATACACTTCCCTCCGGCGCGGTGGACGGCAATTGGCATCAGGTTCTGAATCAGCTTGTCGGCATCGGTCTCGCCTGGATCATCTCGATCGTAGGCACACTGATTTTATTGAAACTGGTCGATCTCACCGTCGGGCTGCGTGTTTCCCGCGATCAAGAAACGGAAGGCCTTGACCTGACGCAGCATGGCGAAGAAGGCTATGATTTCGCTTCTTAGTATGACGTAACCTGTTACTCTGAGACACTTGAGACGACACTATGCAGAAGATTGAAGCGGTGATTCAACCGTCGAAGCTGGATGCGGTAAAGGACGCCCTGCTGGAAGTTGGCATTGAGGGCATGACGATTCTGGAAGCTCGCGGACATGGCCGCCAGAAGGGACATACCGAGTTCTATCGTGGCCGTGAATATACAGTCGATTTGCTGCCGAAGATCAAGCTCGAGATGGTCGTGCCAGACGAGTTGGTTGAGAAAGCCGTACAGGCGATTCTTTCCTCCGCTCGTAGCGGCAAGATCGGCGACGGTAAGATCTTCATCTCGAAAATTGACGAAGCCATCCGCATTCGCAATGACGAGCGCGGGCCTTCGGCACTCTAAACAACTCTGGGGGCGCGACAGAAGCACCTCCGCATACACAGTTTTGAGGGGGCATGGCTTCAGCCGGAGAGGGACTACTTCCCTCTCCGTAAAGGAAACCAATCCCGATCATCGCACGCTGAAACACATGAATCCGCATGACGCCTGAGTCGCTATCTCTCCCGCGAATGCGGGACAACTACCAAAAAGAAACAGCCGACCTGCGTCTGACATTCGAACGCTCCGGCGACGGCTCCGCCTCCATCCGTCGCCGCTCCACACTCGTTGACAAAGTGGTTCGTCAGCTCTGGACTGATCTCGTTGAAAACCAGGCCGACCTGGCCAATATTGCCGTCGTTGCAACGGGCGGATTCGGTCGAAAAGAGCTTTTTCCATATTCCGACATCGACGTTCTCTTTCTCTGCGCCAATGATGGCGCAGAGCGCGACTGCCACGATGTCATCCGTACCTGCACACAAGCCATGTGGGACATCGGCTTGCGCGCCAGTCCGGCAACGCGCACCTATAAGGAATGCGACCATGTCGATCCAGATAATTTAGAGTTCATGATTTCCCTGCTGGATCGTCGCTATCTCGGCGGTGACTACGCACTTTTCAAAAAACTCGAAAATGATCTGCTGCCGACTCTCGTCTTGCGCGAATGGAACACCCTTGTGCAGAATCTCGCGGAAATGGCGCGCGCGCGCCACTCCAAATACGGCAACACCATCTTCCATCTGGAACCGAATATCAAAGAATGTCCTGGGGGCTTGCGCGACTACCATCTCTCGCAGTGGCTCAGCCTGCTTTTTTCCCTGCAGGCGCAAAAGACCTGGCCCAAGCCAACCTCCAACTCCTTTTTTGCCGTCCATAACGATCTCGAATCGGCATTCGATTTCCTCGCTGCCGTGCGTTGTTTTCTCCATTACCGCTGCGGCCGCGACGACAACACGCTCGACTGGCACGCGCAGGACGAAGCAGCGGAACAAAGCATTGGCCTAGAAACTCGCGGCAGCGCTGATCCGGCTTACTGGATGCGCACCTACTATCGCCACGCTCGCACAATCTTCCGCCGCACGTCGTTGCTCATGGACGATGTGCCGCCGCCGCGCCGCTCTTTTTACAAGCAGTTCCGCCGCCGCCGCACTCCGGTCGCGGGCACAGATTTTTCCCTCGAACAAGGGCGCCTCGATCTTGATGATGCGGCCACTGTCGCCGATGCCGACAGCGTTCTGCGTATCTTCGGCCTCGTTGCCGTGCACGGTTACAAACTGAGCCAGAACGCGGAAGACCGCATTGCTGAAGCATTACCGGTGCTCGCCGTGCAAATGCCTGAAGGGCCATTCCTATGGAACTGCTTACGAGAGATCCTGCTCGGACCCCATGCCGCGCATGCGCTGCGCACGATGCATGCTCTCGGCGTCCTCGAGTTGATCATTCCCGAGTTCCACGGTATCGACGCGCTCGTCATCCGTGACTCTTACCACCGCTACACCGTCGATGAGCATACCTTTCTCGTCATCGACAACGTGCACGGGCTGCGCCAGCCCGCTCACGACTGGGAAAAACGCTTTGCTACACTGCTGCCTGAAGTTGATCGCCTCGACCTCTTCCTGCTCGCGCTCCTCATGCACGATACAGGCAAAGCGCGCCGCACGGGTGACCACTGTGCGCAAAGCGTCGAGCTGGCAGAGAGTCTCTTCGCGCGGCTTGAATTCGACCCGGAGGAGCGCGAGACAGTACGTCGCCTCATCCGCAATCATCTTGAGATGTCGGCTACGCTGCGCCGCGATATTTTCGATCCGCAAAGCATCCGGGACTTCGCGGAAAAAGCAGCCAGCCATGCGCAATTGAAAATGCTTTGCCTACTGACTTTCGCGGATATCAAAGCCGTTGCTCCTGACGCGCTCACACCGTGGAAAGCGGAAAATCTCTGGCAGCTCTACATCGCGACATCCAACTTCCTCGATCGCAGCGTTGATGAAGAGCGCTACCACGTCGAAACTGACACCGGGTTGCTGAATCGCATTGTCGCTCTAACTCCTGAACGCAGCGAAGAGCTCAAGTCATTTCTTGAAGGAATCCCGCAGCGCTACCTGCAGACGCGCCTGCCAGAACAGATTCGCAGCCATTTCCGCATGGCGCTCGATCTTGCAACGGAACCGGCTCAGCTTGCCTTCCGCACAATGCGCCAACTCAATGAAATCACGTTGATCACGGTCGATCGTCCCATGCTCTTCGCCGATATGGCTGGAGTGCTCTCAGCCTGGGGTATGAACATTGTCAAAGCAGACGCTTTTTCAAACGCCGCGGGAGTCATCCTCGACACCTTTCAGTTCACCGATCCATTTCAGACTCTTGAACTGAATCCGACAGAGGCCGACCGCTTCTTGAAAAGCATTCGTGACGTGGTCTCAAAACGCGTATCTGTAGAGACACTTCTCCGCGCACGCAGCCACGGCAACCGACGCACTAACGCAAAGGTGAACGTCGAGACGCGCCTGGCCTTTGACAATGAATCTTCCGCTCACAGCACGTTATTGCAGGTAGTCGCGCAGGATACACCAGGTCTGCTGCGTGAACTCGCCCGAACCTTTGCGGAGGGCGAATGTAATATCGAAGTCGCACTTATTGACACTGAAGGCGAAGTCGCCATCGACGTCTTCTATCTCACCTCGCAAGGGAGAAAGCTGAACGGCGCACAACAGCACAGGCTCACAGCGTCCCTCGCTCACGTTATCGAAAATCTCCGCCATTGACTGCCAACCTGCCCTGTCATTCTGAGCAGAAACAAAGATCTGCTTCGAAAACAAGCAAATCTCAACGATGCAGGCTCAATTCACAGCGCTGAGATTCTGTCTCGCTACGAAACGTCAGAATAATAACGGTTCATAGAGTCCTATTTCAGATAAGCGCGGACCAAGTCAATCAAATCCTCGGCCAGCTCGGTCGGCGGATGCGGACTTTGCTCCGTAAGCATGTGAAGCCGGATATGGTCTTCGAGCACCTCGGCCATCAGGCTGTTGATGCCACCGCGTACATTCGCCAACAGCATCAGCACGTCAGCACAATCGTCGCCGGTCGATAACGACCGTTCAATCGAATCCACCTGCCCGCGAATCCGCCGGATGCGCGCAACCAGTTTTTGTTTTTCTTTTTCAATATGGCTCATTTTTTACTTGCCTATATCCTAGGGGGGTATGCTATAAGAATTGAGGCGATGCTTTCAACATAATCGGAAGCATCCAGAGAAACTATGACAATCGAAACTTCGCCGGAACCTCCGCGACGCCGGAGCGTTTGCCTGCGCTGTGACGAACAGCCAAGATCCAGCATATAGGCTCTAGGCACGCTCCTCACAGTGCACAACAAGCACGAGTGAGTGAGGAATGCCCGCCGCAGGACAAGCGGTACTCACCCCTCCTAAGCCCAAGCCTGAACACGTCTTCCGGACTGCGAACTCCGCGTCCGGTCAACGATGTCGTACGTGTGTTCGGAAGGAGGAAGCCATGACCAGAATCATTATTGCTCCATTTGCACGGAGGCGTAATCGTCTCTCCTGCGTCTGGATTCAGACCGGAAATCCATCCCAGCCCCTCGCGTGTGTCTGGATTGATCGCGACTTGCGCATGGCCGATCTGCAAGGGAGCCACAAACCAGGGGTGCATCTTCAATGCGCCTGAATTCGCATCAGAACGGAAGTAGTCGAACCTCTATGTCGTTGCTGTTTCTCTATCATGTGGTCGATTTGGCAGGATTTGGTCACGTACTGTAACACCATTGCAATGTTCTCAGGTCAGGATCAAATCTGATCATCAAAAGCGCCTGCTGTCGATCCTTAGTCACAAGTCACACACAGCTCGGAGGCTGTTTTTTTGCGCAAGCTGCTAACAGTTTTTAGCCTGACACTGTGCTTTTCGTCCGCTCATGCCCAGTCTGCGGCATCCTCACTGCCGTCCGCTCCTGTGGCACAGCCTCCGATCACTGAAATATCGCATCTGGATTTCATGGAGGATGCGCAGAGAAGCCATTCCAGCAGCACCGGCATACCACCGGTTGAGCGCCAGGCACCCGACGCCCCAATTCTCACGATGTTTCCGCATAGCGACACCGCGCCCTATTGGATCTCCGGCCAGGCCAACATCATTTTCCAGGCGCACCCATCCTTTCACTCGCCTTATCAAGGACCAAACAGCTTTGGCGGCGCTGGAGAGTACAAAACCTCGCTCGTCGGGACCCTTTACCTTGGCTATCAACCGCACCGCAACACACGCTTCAACACTGATTTCATCGTCAATTTTGAAAGCGCAGGCGGCCGTGGGCTGAGCCAGGCTCTCGGCCTCGCCGGCTTCACGAATCTCGATGTCGTTCGCAATCCCAACCTTGGCTCAAAACCCTACCTGGCACGCGGACTAATTCACCAGACCATCGGACTTACCGATGAAAACACAGAGTCCGACCGCGGCCCAAATTCACTCGCTACGCAGGTTCCGGTCCGCCGCTTCGAGTTTCGGATTGGCAAAATGAGCCTGCCCGACGTCTTCGACATTAACTCAGTCGGCAGCGACAGCCATTTGCAATTTACCAACTGGACCATCGACAACAACGGCGCATGGGACTATGCCGCTGACACTCGCGGCTATACTGTTGCAGCCATTGCCGAATACGATGACCGTAACTGGAGCGCGCGTTATGGTCTCGCAGCCATGCCAACCGTGGCCAATGGCATCGATCTTGACTGGGCATTCTCCCGCGCCAGCGGCCAGAACATGGAGTTCGAGCTTCGTAAATCTCTCATTCAAGGACGAAAGGGCGTTATTCGTATCCTGAGCTTCGTTAATCACGCAAACATGGGCACCTACCGCGAAGCGGTAGCAGCGTACCTCAACGGCACCGACCCCACACCGGAGATCACCCATCACGCGCATTTTGGCGCTGTGAAATATGGCTTCGGCTGGAACAATGAGCAGGAGATCACCCAGGACTTCCGCATCTTCAGCCGTTTTGGCTGGAACGAGGGACAGCATGAATCGTTTGCCTACACGGAAGTCGACCAAACTGTTTTGTTCGGCGGCGATCTACAAGGGGTCCGCTGGCATCGTCCCGTCGACAAGATCGGTGTCGCCTTTGTTTCGAACGCAATTAAGCAGGACCATCAAAATTACCTGAAATACGGTGGGCTTGGATTCCTATTAGGCGATGGAAAACTCAACTACGGACGCGAAAACATCGTGGAAAGCTATTACAACTGGCACGTCTGGCGAGGGCTTTACTTTGCCCTCGGCCTTACGCACATCAATAATCCCGGCTACAACCGCGACCGCGGCCCTGTCTGGGTGTCCTCTGTGCGCATGCACATCGATTTCTGAACTGAGGCGCGCAAGGGACATCCAGACTATACGAAGTGCCGCGGCGGGAAGGCAGGCGCCCACGCTTTCACTAACCTGCCGCAACGGCTTGTTTAGGAGCTTCCTGCAGCCTGCGGGCCTCTTCACAAAGCTTCTTCAACTTGCCCTCATCTGGTTCTCGGCTACAAACACGTCTTATTTCCGCAACATACAATGAAAAACGCGCCAAAAGGCGCGTTTTTCGCATCAGACAAGCTCGTCATTTTAACTGAAAGGGAGGGCTGCAGCGGGCTGCTGATCGCTCAACTTTTCTTTACAAATATGTTCCGCCTCAAGAACTCGCCGCTCTGCCGGAGTCTGGGCCGCACCCAGAATCTGGAAGCAATGCTGGCAAATGGTAATCTGAGCGCGAACCGTATGAATACGGGCAGGAAGAAGCTTCTGAGGGATCGCGTGTGTGGTAGTAATGGCGGAAATCATGACTCACTCCAGCGTTAGTTAGAAGGTTAACCAGGAGCATCATCCCAATAGGGACTTGGCATCGACTCAAGCTAGATGGCGAGTATTTTCTGGGGCCCCGGGATAAGCTATGACAACTTGCTTTATCTATGTAGATGCCTATTAAAGGTCGCCCAGATGTTCTTATATATGCACTTTTTGCCTTTTTTGGTAAAAAGTCAACAAATTTTTTCACGATTTCGTGAATTTTTTTCCTAAATCCTTAGGTTTCTTCGCGCTAAGAAAATTCTGAAATCTCCCGATAAGCCAACTTAGGGAGACGTGCCCGAAATGTCTGTTCTGCCTGAAAAAACCTCTACCATCCTGCTCGCCGACGCTGATCCCGCATCGACCGGTGTGTTGATTCCCCTTCTTGAATCCTGGAATTACAAGGTCGAACTTCAGACTGATGGCGCGGCGGCTTTCAAGCGGCTAAACGGCGACGAACCTCCGGCGATGTCCATTCTGGACTATGAACTGCCCTCTATGAAAGGCTTCGAAATCATCGCGGAAACTCGCCGACGGTCGCGCCAGCGCTCTCTCTGGCTGATGCTCATGAGCGGTTCGCCCGACGTTGAAAAAATTGAATTGGCCACCAGCGCAGGAGTAGACGACTTTCTACTGAAGCCGGTCAACGAACTGGATCTCCTTGTGCGCCTCCGGACAGCGGAACGAGTACAGCATCTCTACCGAGAACTTCAGGAACAGATGGATGCAGTGCGCTTCCTCGCCTCGCATGACAATCTGACCGGCCTGCTCAACCGCGAATCCATGATGCGATTGCTCTTTCAAGAGACCGATCGCTCGCAACGTTTGCGTTCCCCCTTAACACTCATGCTGATCGATCTGGATAAGTTCTCTGAAATCAACATTGAATGCGGCTATGGAACGGGAGACGTCGTGCTTCGGGAGTTTGCCCAGCGACTGAAACGCTACCTGCGCAGTTATGACATCCTGGGCCGGTGCGGCGAAGATGAATTCCTGATCGGCCTGCCCGGTTGCGTCGCCGAGCAGGCTGCCGCTATGGCTGAGCGTTTGCAGCGATCGGTGCTGGATAAGCCTTATCACATCCACCGTGACATGTTGAACGTCTCTGCCAGTATCGGCATCGCGACTAGCCGCGGCCGCTCGCCCTTAATCGTGCTCCGCGAGGCGGAACGCGCGCTCGGCAATGCAAAACTGGCAGGCAGAGACTGTATTCGCTGCTTTATCCAGCCAGTTCAAGCAATGCAGCCCACGACTGAAGAATCCCCAGAGATCCTTCGGCTACCCTGACCCAATGGTGTAATCCTCTATATTGCTTACCCCGCCTGCATACGATGGTCATCCTGGCCAGAGTTTGAGCAGGATAGAGACCTGCTTCCTCCACTCCCAGCACAGGCGGCATGATATGTTCGCCAGTAGTTACAGTCATTTCTAGATGAGACAGCCCAAAACTGTAAGAGGGACATTACAAAAGTCTTACAAGTAGGCTCTCCGTGCCCTGATACGGTGGAACCTAGAGCCTATTTCCCCTATTAAGGATGTCCTAGCCGAATGCCTGTCGAACTTCTGGAAGAACCGCTCATCGCTGAACCGCAGGAACCAACCCAGCGCTATGCGCCCAAGCCAAATGCGCCAACTTTGGGTCGTGCCGCTCAGAGCGGCAAGCTGAGCTGGATCACTGCCGCTTTTATGGTTGCGTTCCACATCGGAGCCATTGCGGCACTCTTCTTCTTCTCCTGGAAAGCGGTACTGGCCGCAGCGGTGCTGTACATGTTCGCCATCAATATGGGAATCGGCATGGGCTACCACCGGCTGCTGACGCATCGCGGCTTCAAGACCCCCAAGTGGGTCGAATATTTTCTGGCGATATGTGGCACGCTTGCGCTTGAAGGCGGACCGATCTTCTGGGTAGCCACGCATCGTGTCCATCACCAACTCTCCGACAAAACTGGCGACCCACATACACCTACTGAGGGTGGCTGGTGGGCACACGTGGGATGGATTTTGAGCGGCGAATCGCTGCACGCGCAGACTGTGATGCTGGGACGCTATGCACCCGACCTTACGAAGGACCGTTTTCATGTCTGGCTAAGCAAATACCATTGGGTTCCGCTCACGCTCGTCGGTCTGGGGCTGCTTGCTATCGGTGGCTGGACCTGGGTTCTGTGGGGCATCTTTTTCCGTGTGACTGTGGGACTGCACGCCACATGGCTGGTCAACTCCGCCACGCACATGTGGGGTTCACGCCGCTTCCCGACCCGGGATGAGTCGCGCAACAACTGGTGGGTGGCCCTGCTGACGGGCGGCGAAGGCTGGCACAACAACCACCACGCCCACCCAGTCTCCGCACGACATGGTTTGAAGTGGTATGAGTTCGATCCAAATTACTACGGCATCTGGCTTCTGAAGAAGCTCGGCCTCGCACATGACGTCAAGATCGCGCACTACGATCCGAAAAATCCCCGACCTGCCGGCGCAGCATAAAATAGAAACGGAACCCCGAAAGTTCGCCCGCTCACGATATCCTGAGCGGGCGTTTCCATTTGCTATATGCGCATCACCAGACGCAGACCGGCCATGATCCTCTTCATCACGCTAGGCGTGTGCATGGTTGGTGTAGCCATTACGCTGAATGTGGGCTGGATCATTTTGAACTGGCGCCGCGTGTTGCCGATGGTTATCGGCCTCCCTTTCTTTGTCCTTCTCATTGCAGGAGTCGTACTGAATACGATCTTTTTGGTACGCGAGGTGCGCCGCAACGAACGGCACGACAGCTTTCTGAATGCCGTGACCCATGAGTTGAAGACTCCGATCACCTCAATCCGTCTCTATTTGGAAACCCTGCAACGCCGTGCCTTGAGCGAAGAGCAGAGACAGCAGTTTTACGGAATCATGCTGGCAGACAGCGATCGCCTGTTGGCAACCGTCGAACAAGTGCTGAAAGCAGGCGAGATCGGCCAGCGGACACACTCTCAGATCCACACGGAAGTCGACATGGATGTTCTTGTGCAGGAATGCATCAACACGACAGTTTTGAGGCATCATCTTGCTCAGGAGTCAATTGTTTTCGAAAGCGACAAGACACATAGCCCGCTATTTGTGCGGGGGAATCCTGACGAATTGCAGACAGTGGTGCTGAATATCCTTGGCAACGCCGTGAAATATTCTCCGGACGGTCTCCATGCTACGGTTCGACTCGCCGTCGAGAAGGATGCCTGGATCGTGCTCACCGTCTCCGACGAGGGCATCGGCATTCCCCCAGCCCATCTCAAGCGTATTTTCAAGCGTTTCTACCGGGTACCGCACCGCAACGTTCTTAAAACCAAAGGTACCGGTCTCGGCCTCTTTCTTGTGCGCACCATCGCGCGCCAGCACGGCGGCGAAGCAACGGCGCAAAGCGCAGGAGAAGGTCATGGCACAACCATTCGGCTGCAGTTGCCCCGTCTGCTTGCGCGAGCCGCACATCTGCAGACGAACTGAGACATGATGAAAGAGCGCACAACCCGCATTCTCGTAGTGGAAGATGAAACGCACCTTGCGCAGGGTCTTCTGTTCAACCTTCAGGCAGAGGGCTTTGAGGTTGAGATCGCGAGTGACGGCGAGGCCGCTCTGGCCGCGCTGGTAGAGGGCGCAAATTTCGACGCGGTTCTGCTCGATGTCATGCTTCCGGGCAAGGATGGTTTCGCTGTCGCGCGTGAGCTGCGAGACCAGCAAAACTACGTCCCAATTTTGATGCTCACCGCCCGTGGGCGTCCGGAAGACGTGCTTGATGGCTTTGCCGCCGGCGCTGATGACTATCTACCCAAGCCATTTGATCTTTCTATCCTGCTAGCGCGGCTTAATGGCTTATTGCGACGTATGGCTTGGCACTCGGCTCCTTCTCCTACCGAAACAGGGGAAGCTCAGGATGAGCTTGCAAAATTCTGTTTCGCGGGTCGCTGCATTGATTTTGACGCGCTCGAATTGACAGCGCCCGATAAGCATATTCAGCTCACACTGATGGAAGCAGATTTTCTGCGTTATCTCGTACAAAATCAGGGTCGCATCATTTCGCGTAAGGAGTTGCTGGAGCAGGTCTGGCGCGTGCGTGAAGACACCGATACGCGCGCGATCGATAACTTCGTTGTGCGGCTGCGCCGCTATATCGAGGATGAGCCTACTAACCCCATCCACCTCAAGACCGTACGCGGCGTAGGCTACCGGTTTCTGCCTGAGAGCGAATAAAGAAAAGCATGCTATCCGCTGTCTAGGTCTATAATAGGGATAGGGGGTATACCCATGGACGAAATCATACTGCGGATCGATGGAATGCATTGCGGCGCGTGCGTGCGTCGGGTAACCCGGGCGCTGCAGATTGTAGATGGCACGGAAGTGGAGGAAGTGCGTCTAGGCGCGGCGCGTGTGCGGGTAAAAGACAGAGCATCTGCCGAGTCTGCCCTGCTGGCATCGATTGGAAAAACCGGCTTCTCCGCGCGTATAGAGCAGTAATGGCTGATACTGATACATCAAAAACCGTGGTCATGCCTATCAGCGGCATGAGCTGTGCCGCCTGTCAGGTGCACGTGGAGCGTGCTCTGCGCGATACCGCGGGCGTCAGCAACGCTCAGGTGAACCTGATGAATCACCGGGCGCACGTTACTTACGACCCTGCCATTGCACACCCGGAACAACTTATCGGAGCAGTGCGTGAGGCGGGATACGACGCCTCCGTCCCTGACGAACACACGGGGCACAGGCATGAAAACGATGAAGCCGGCGATGAAAGCACATTGAAATTTCGCGCGTTTGCGACCATGATCGGCGGCGCTATAGCGATGCTTCTTTCCATGCCGTTGATGCATACCCACGGCAATATGCTCGATCGAGCTTTCATGAAAGCTTTGCCATGGCTTTATCAAATCCCTCACATAGTGCTTTTGTACCTGCTGCTGGCGATGACGCTTATCGGCATGTTTTGGGCTGGAGGAGCGATCTATCGCGGCGCATGGAAGGCTGCTCTCCATGGTTCCAGTAATATGAATACGCTGGTTTCGCTGGGCACGCTTGCTGCGTTCTCTTATTCTGCAGTCGCGACCATCGCCCCGCAGCTTTTCATAAGACATGGACTGCAACCCGATGTGTACTACGAGTCCGTGTTATTGATCCTTGGATTTTTATTGTTAGGGAAATGGCTCGAAGCGCGCGCAAGGCACAGAACGCTGGATGCACTGGAAGCTTTTACAAAGATGCAGCCGAGCACTGCGCGTATCCTGCAGAATGGCCAGGAAATGGAAGTGCCGCTTGCGTCAGTGCAGTCCGGCGATGTTCTCATGGTGCGGCCTGGAGAGCGCGTTCCAGTCGATGGGATCGTAATAGCAGGCGCAAGCAGTGTGGATGAATCGCTGATCACAGGTGAATCAACGCCAGTGGCACGGGCAGTGGGTGACAGGCTCATCGGCGGCTCAGTGAACTACGACGGCGCGCTCACTTATCGTGCAACATCCATTGGCATGGATAGCGTGCTCGGCCAGATGCTGCGCCTGATGGAGCAGGCACAATCTTCAAAAGCGCCGATGCAGCAGTTGGCCGACCGTGTAAGCGGGATTTTTGTGCCTGTGGTGCTCGTATTGGCTGTACTGACATTCATAGTATGGGCATGGCTGGACCCCTCCGCCGGCTTCAGCCGTGCATTTGCCGTTGCTGTCACAGTGCTGGTAATCGCATGCCCGTGTGCCATGGGTCTTGCAGTTCCCGCAGCGCTGACCGTTGCCATTGGGCGAGGCGCGCAAAAGGGGATTCTGTTCAAAGGCGGTGAGAGCGTAGAGCGTCTGGCACAGATAGACACCGTGGTTTTGGATAAGACCGGAACTCTCACCATCGGCAAGCCTGAGATCACAGTGGTTCATCCGGCCAATGGATGGAGCGAGCGAGACCTGCTCACAATCGCTGCGTCTCTGGAGCAGCAGTCGGAACATCCGCTAGCGCATGCTGTAACGAAGAAAGCACAGGATGCAGGAATGCAGTTTTCGCCTGTTATCGATCTACGCGTTGTTCCCGGCAAAGGCGTGACCGGAACCGTTAATGGATATAACGTTGCAGCGGGGAACGCTTCGCTCATGCATGACCTGAGTGTAAATATCGCCGCGATACCCGCGGCAACTTCGTCCGCCACTCTTCTTCACATTGCCGTCAACGGCATTTACCACGGCCGGCTAGAGGCCCAGGATGTGCTGCGGCCTGGCGCAAAAGAGGCAATCCAGACTCTGCACACACTTGGGCTGAATACAGTTATGTTGACCGGTGACAGCAAGCAGGCAGCTACCCAAATCGCGCGCGAGGCGGGCATAGAGCAGGTCAGGGCGGAATTGCTTCCCGACGCTAAGCTTGCTGCGATTCGCGAGCTGCAAGCTGGCTCTCATAAAGTCGCCATGGTGGGCGACGGCATCAACGATGCCGCGGCGCTGGCACAAGCTGATGCCGGTCTCGCCATAGGAACAGGTACGGATCTTGCGCGCGAAGCCGGTGATGCCATTCTGCTACGAGGCGAGCCGCAGCAGATTGTGGATGCAATCCAGCTGTCACGGCAGACAGTGCGTGTAATGCGGCAGAATCTCGGCTGGGCGCTCGCATACAACGTGCTGGGCATTCCGATTGCGGCAGGTGTGCTATATCCCGTGCTTGGCATTCTCCTCAACCCGGTGATTGCAAGCGCTGCGATGGCATTGAGTTCAGTAAGTGTATTGAGCAATAGTCTCAGATTGCGGAGTTTTAAGGCATGAGTCCCAACCCAAAATCAACCGTCAAAGCAGCCGCCGCAAATTGCGCCTGCGGGGATGAGCGTAGAGCCACTGGGGTCGATCCGGAGATCAAGTCGGCAACATTGCGGAGGCTCTCACGCATTGCCGGCCAGATCAGAGGCCTGGAAAAAATGGTGGAGCAGGAGCGGTACTGTGCCGACATTCTGCTGCAGATTTCCTCAGTACAAGAAGCTTTACGAGGAACCAGCCGCCATTTGATGCGTAATCACCTGAAACACTGCGCAACCGATGCAATCAAAAAAGGTCCGGAAAGCGCCGAGGCAATGTACGACGAATTGCTCGACCTCGTTTATCGTCATTCGCGCTAGGACTGCAGCACCGCCGCTAAACCCTGTAGACTGATAGCGGAAGCAATTTGTGCGCATTCTTACCCGTTACATCCTGAGAGAAGTTTTCACGCACGCACTCCTAGGTGGAGTGCTCTTCACGTTCGTTCTGTTCATGAAAGAGCTCGGTCCACTACTTGAGCTTGCGGTGCGCAACAGCACTTCGTCGACCGCAGTCGTTGAAATCTTTCTCTTACTTCTGCCCAATATGTTTACCGTCACAATCCCCATGGCGGTTCTCGTAGGCATTCTGTTGGGCTTAAGCCGTCTTGCTGCGGATAGCGAAATTACGGCAATGCGCGCAGCGGGCGTCGGGGTGTGGAGATTTGTCGGCATTGTCGCCATTGTTGCAGCTGCAGCCTGGGGCGTCGGATTATGGAATACGTTGTATTTCGCGCCGAAGGCCTCAGCGCAGCTGCTCAAAATTGAAGATGAGCTTAAAAACACTCAGGCCACCTACGAAATTCAACCCCGCGTTTTTTATGAAGACCTGAAAGATGTTGTTCTTTATGTCGCTGACGTACGCGCAGGGACAGGAGCCGCGAGATGGCGTCAGGTATTTCTGGCTGATTTGAGCGATCCTGTCTCACCAAAAATCACCACTGCGGAAGATGCCACTGTCGCCAGCACTGATAATCAAACACTCGTCATGCGGCTACGGAATGGCACGCAACATCAGACGACTCCCGACAAGCCAGATGAATATAACGTATCGACGTTTGCGCAGACGGACCTGCCTCTTGAAACGATGGCTCCCCCAGACCCGCACCTGGGCCATAGCGATGCGCCGGTCCTTGCTATGTCTAATCGCGACTTGCTGGAGCGTGCACATCAGCCAAACGGCCGATGGTATCTCATTGAATTGCACCGCCGCTATGCCTACCCCTCGGCATGCCTGGTGCTCATGCTTGTTGGCGTGCCGCTGGGAATATCTTCCAAACGCGGCGGCAAAAGCGCAGGCTTTGTGCTCACAATTTTGCTGGTATTCATCTATTACTTTCTTTCAAACACCGGCGTGGCGCTGGCCCGGCAAAATAAGCTGCCTGTTTTTGCCGGCGTGTGGATGGCGAATATTGTCTTCGCTGCCTGCGGCATCTTTTTTCTCCGGCAAATGTCCACGGGCGGGTCAGCCCTTGCAGCTGTCACATCCATCGGGTCATGGCTGAATCTGAAAAAGACATCAAACCTGCCTGATGCCGGCTCAACAGTCGAACGGCCTGTTTCCAAACGCCATGTGCGCGGGCGATTCCCGCTCATCCTGGATGATTATGTCCTTCGTCAATTTATCTCAACCTTCACGATGGTGCTGGTCGCATTCGTCACACTGATGCTGGTGTTCACCTTCTTTGAGCTGCTGGGCGATATCATTCGCAATCAAACCCCTCTCATTACAGTTGGTGCATATCTGATTAATCTCACGCCCAGCCTGATCTACATCATTACGCCTCTCAGCGTGCTGATCGCTGTCCTGGTTGTGTTCGGGGGCTTGAATCGCTCCAATGAGCTGACAGCGATGAAAGCAACGGGGATCAGCTTGTACCGAATTGTGGTGCCGGTGCTGGTCATCGCTTCCATTTTGTCTATTTCGCTGTTTCTCTTCGACGAAGTCTACTTGCCGATTGCAAACAGGAAGCAGGAAGCCTTGCACAATGTCATTAAAGGCAAGCCGGCACAGACCTATCTGCGGCCCGACCGAAAATGGATGTTCGGGATGCAGCAGCAGGGCAAGCCGGAACGCATCTTCTATTACGAATTTTTCGATCCCGACAACGATCGTTTCGCCAATATCACTGTCTTCGAGTTTGATCCATCCACATTTTCTCTGTCGAGGCGTATCTTTGCCGCCGGCGCGCATTGGGACCCGCAAATTCACCGGTGGATCTTCGAACATGGCTGGCAGCGCAGCTTTAACGGAGACGAGATCACAAACTATCAGACGTTTGAAGTGAGCACTTTTCCTGAGATTGTGGAGGTTCCACAATACTTCAAGAAAGAAACCCGCCCCTCGCAGGAGATGAGCTTTAACGAGCTTCAACGCTACATTCGCGATATGCGACAAAGTGGATTCGACACCATGCGTCTGCGCGTGCAGCTGAACCGCAAAATTGCCTATCCGCTCATCACGCTCGTCATGGCAATTCTGGCAGTTCCCTTCGCACTTTCCATGGGCAAACGCGGCTCACTCGCTGGAATCGCAGTCGCCATCGGAATGGCCATTGCGTATCTCTTTGTGGATGGGATGTTCGAAGCTATGGGAGATGTAAACCTCCTGCCTGCGTTTCTCGCTGCGTGGTCGCCCGATGTGCTTTTCGGACTTGCGGGCACTTACCTGCTGCTTCGCACCCCCACTTGATGCGACTTTTGCTCGCGCAAAGAATCAGATATCCAGCACTACCATAAGGACCGATGCTCAAATCACTGCAACCCCTCTTTCCGTATATGCGTCGCTATAGGCGTAGCTTCTTCTGGGGAGGGGTGTCTGTTGTTCTAAGCAATGCGATCTGGATTTTCTTTCCCCAGGTGATTCGCATCGCCATCGATGACTTGAACGTTGGCGTCACGCAGAAAAAAATATGGCTCTATGCTGGCCTGCTCGTCGCAGTCGCTGTCGCGAAGGGCATCTTTCTCTTTCTGACGCGCTGGATCATCATCGGCATCTCACGCGAAATTGAATTCGATCTGAGGAACGATCTTTTCCTTCAGCTGGAAAAGCAGTCCGCAGCCTACTATCAGCAGCATCGCACAGGCGACATCATGGCCCGTATGACGAACGATCTAAATGCCGTTCGCATGCTGCTCGGGCCGGCGATTATGTATAGCGCCAATACGATCTTGTTTTCGCTGGGCGCCCTGTTTTTCCTCCTGAAAATCAGCCCGTTTCTCACACTAGTGGCCTTGATGCCCCTCCCCCTTGCCAGCATTCTGGTTCAGGCGCTGGGACGTAAAATACACGAACGTTTCGAACGCATTCAGGCCATGTTTTCGGATATCTCCGCACAGGCGCAGGAGAATTTTTCCGGAGCGCGGCTGGTGCGCGCCTTTGCGCAGGAAGAGGCGCAGATTGCCGCTTTCGAGAAATCGAACCGCGAATACATCCGCCGCGGTCTGCGCCTGGTGCAGCTCATGGGCATGTTATGGCCTACCCTTGAATTTGTTCTCGGGCTGGCTATGGCAATTTCGCTTCTCGTCGGCGGCCATGAAGTACTTTCGCATCGCATCAGCGTAGGCGATTTCGTTGCCTTCAATACCTATATGGTGATGCTAACGTGGCCGATTATTGCCCTTGGCTGGGTCGTCAATCTCTTTCAGCGCGGGACTGCGTCCGTGGCCCGCATCGATGAGCTGCTAAAAGCCGAGCCTTCGATTGACGATAGTAATGCCGATACGTCCATTCCTGCCGATTTGAAGCTTCGCGGAGAAATCGAGTTCCGTAACCTAAGTTTCTCTTATGACCAAGGCGGCGGACACGCAGCTGAAGTATTGCACCATTTGTCGTTAAAGGTTCCGGCTGGCAGCAGTCTCGCGCTGGTTGGGGCGACGGGAGCGGGCAAATCAACACTGGTGAATTTGATTGCGCGTGTTTATGACGGTGCGCCGGGCAGCATCCTGGTGGATGGACGTCCCATTCGGCAATATCCTCTGGCTGTGCTTCGAGCGAATATCGGATTTGTTCCGCAAGAGACATTTCTCTTCAGCGAAACTCTCCGGGAAAATATCGCTTTCGGTGTTGCTCACGCGACTGCGGATGAAGTCATGCGCGCTGCCGAAGCGGCGCACATCCGCAAAGAGTTCGAAGAATTCCCCCGCGGTTTTGAAACCCTGGTAGGCGAGCGGGGGCTGACCTTGTCAGGCGGACAGAAGCAAAGGTCGGCGCTTGCGCGCGCCATTCTCCGCAACCCAAGCATATTGATTCTCGATGATTCATTAGCAAGCGTGGATACCTACACGGAAGAGCGCATTCTGGAAGAGTTGCGCCTTATCATGCAGGGACGAACGACCATTCTCATTTCGCACCGCATCTCTACCGTGCGAAACGCAGATCAGATCGCAGTGCTTTCTCAAGGGCGCATCGTTGAGCTGGGAACGCACGACGAGTTACTGGCAAACAATGGCCACTACGCGAATTTATTCCAGAAGCAGCTGCTGGAAGAGGAGCTGGCAGTCACAGGTTAGGCCGTCCAGCCAGAAGCTTGGCTGTGCTCTGCATCCTGGTGAACTGTGTTTGAAGTGACCGGATGCATCCTGGCCGAAGTTGTAAATTGTTTGCGCACCTCAGGATCCTGGGCGACCTGCTGCCACGCCTCGCGCACTCTGAGGATGCACTGTATCGCCTCGTGGAAGCGTTCTGTTGAAGAAAGTCGCGACCCATCAAGACATAAAGCAAAGACAGCCGCATAAAACTCCGACAGCGTTTTCGCCGGACCACCGACATCCATCCGCAACCGGGATTGCAGGTGCATCAGGATGTCGAGGATCCGCTTGACTGCGATACGGCGTTCGTGCACGTTGCCTGCCTCCGTGGCTTCGATTGCGCGATGCAAAAAACGCACCATACCATCGTAAAGAGCAATAATCAGCTCGACACCGTTCATTCCGGCAACGGATTGCTGCTGGTAATTCGAATTCTGCATGCCCTATCCGTTCTGATTCTCGTTGTAGCCGGTAATGGCGCTGTACATTTCGTTGATCTGTTGCAATTCCTGCGGAATCTCGGTCAAGGTATAATTTGCTTCGTTCAATTCCGTGGTCAACTGTGTCTTCTGCGCGCTGATGATCGTCTCTTCATTGCTGACATTTGTATTCAGCTGCGATTCAACCGTGGAGTTCTCCTGCAGTGCAAGATAGATCGCTCCATCCGGAGCGCTATTCCCCAGATTGTTCAGCAATGTAGAAAAATTTCCACCAAAGGATGTATAACTTCCGCTGGGCTGAAGGAAATTGACCACATCCTGATAATTGCTGTTCAAGATGCTTTCCAAAGTGTCAGTGTCGAGCGAAAGTGTGCCATCATCATTGACCGTGATGCCAAGCTGCGTAGCAGATGTGACGGCGTTCGATTGCCCCAAGCCGAATGTCACTGCCGTATTCGTCGTGGTGTCCGTCAAACCGCTGCTATCCACTGTGATCATTCCCGAGGATCCGCTTGTCGAACTCGTCAGGCTCAGAGTCGCACTGTTCCCCGAGGTAATTACGTTGGCGGTGACACCGAGATTGGCAGCATTGATAGCCGCGGCCAGCCCCGAGATCGTGGTGTCGCCTGTAGTCGGGACTGCGATGGTTTGTGCCGTGCCGCTTCCCACCTGAATCGAAATGCCGCCTGTTAACGTATCGCTTGATGCGATGGAAGAATTCGTGGCGGTGGCGTTTGCAGGTTGCAGGAAGGTGAGCGCCGATTGCAGTGTTTGCTGCAACGTTGCAATCGTTGGATTGCCGAATAAAGGCTCTGGGTTCCCGCTGGAATCATTGCCTTCCTGCGTGTTCAGATCTCCCAGGACCTTGTTATAGGCGGTCACAAAGGTATTCACCGCCGATTCGACATCGGAGTTGTCGTTAGTAATCTCCACCTGTACGCTCTCACTTGGAGCTTGACTCAGCAACTGAAAAGTGACTCCTTGAATCGCATTGGTCACCGTATTCGATGCACTGCTGACGGAGACTCCATCGACTGTCATCTGCGCATCTGCGCCAGCCTGCACTTGCGAGAAACTCACAGACGTGGAGCCATCCAGCAGGGTGCTGCTGGCAACAATATCGCCGCCTGCACCGCTCGTCTTGCTTACCAGCGAAAGCCTGGAACCGGAGGAATCTGTGATGACATTTGCTGTCACGCCATAACTACCTGAATTGATCGCATTGGCTAAGGAAGTCAGCGTGTTGTCAGAAGAATCAATGGTGATCGTCTGCTGCGCGGCGCTCCCAACCGAGAGTGACAACGTTCCGCTCAATGTATCGCTCGCACTGGCGATTGTGTTGCTTACAAAAGAAGAGGTTGCCGCCAGCGAGCCAACGACAATTGTGTGGCTGCCCGCAACGGCTGAACTCGAAGCCGAGGAAAGTGAGAGAACACTCGTGTCCGAGCTCGAACCCTGCTTCTCCGAAAGTACGCCCTGAAAATCGGTCAGAGACTGCATGGCCGTCGAGAGCGAACTCAGGTCTGTCCCAATACTGGTCAGCGCGGTATCCTGCGACTGCAGCGAGGAAAGCTGATTCTTCCACGGCGTCTCCACCGCCTGCATGTTGGTCACAATCTGGTTGACGGTTGAGGTTACATCAAAACCCGCGCCACTCGTGGGCGATCCAAATGAAAGTCCAACTGTTCCCATGTCTCTGCTATCGTCACTTTCCGCGCAGACTTCAGTGCGCTTTCTTCCCGGTACTTCATGCAATCCGTCTACCCTCCACGGGAAGCCGGCTTAGATGATTCACAGAAAAGAAAGCAGGGAGCCATGGTGGCTCCCTGCTTTTTGCAACTGCCGTTAAATTACTGGAGCAGCTTGGTGACCAGCTGTTCGGTGCTGTTGGCCTGGGCCAGGGCGCTGATGCCCGTCTGGCTCAGAATTTCGTACTTCGAGAGGTTCGAGGTTGCCGAAGCGTAGTCGGTGGCCTGGATGGAGTTCTGCGCGGAAACCACGTTCTCCTGCTCCGTGCTTTCTACATTGCTGACTGCATTGAGTGTGTTGATTTGTGCGCCGGTATAGCCGCGCTCCGCTGCCACATCCTGCACAGCAGTGTAAACGTCGTTGAGAGCTGTTTGCGCATTGGCTGCCGAGGTAAGACTATCGGTGCTCAGCTTGACGCTGTCAGCAGCAACCGGAGTATAGGTGAGAGTCGAGGTTGCAGTGCCTGCACCTGAGGTATACGTCAGGCCGGCAGAACCCGTGCTGTCACCTACCGCAGCGCTAGAAAGTGATCCCAGCGTAACCGTGTCAGCAAAACCACCACCCTTGGTACCGTCTCCGGTGAAAATCTGAAAGCTGCCGCCAAATACCTGCTGTCCGTTATA